>JAKAEE010000020.1 GCA_021820065.1 Bacteroidota bacterium
TTCAGCGCCTTTGTGTTATCCGCAACAAGAATTGCCGGGTCGCCTTTACGCCTTTCGGAAATTTTGAATTCTATTTTCTTACCCGTGATACTTTCTGCCGTTTTAATTATTTCCATAACCGAATTTCCAGCACCGGTACCAAGATTAATTATTGTTGATTCATTGCCGCTCGATAAATGTTCAAGTGCTTTAACGTGCGCGTTGCTCAGGTCATTTACATGAATATAATCGCGGATGCAAGTGCCGTCTGGTGTATTGTAATCATTTCCAAAGACAGAAACTTTTTCGCGTTTTCCACATACAGCTTCAAGCACAATCGGAATTAAGTGAGGTTCGGGATTATGACTCTCGCCGATCTCGCCCGAATCATCAGTGCCAGCAGCATTAAAGTATCGCAGCGAAACATATTTCATTCCGTACGCCGATTGGAAATCTTTCAGCATCATCTCGATCATCAACTTGGTATTTGCGTAAGGATTGATCGGGTTCGTCTGCGCTTCTTCTGAAATCGGAACTTTACCCGGATTACCGTACACCGAACATGTGGACGAGAAGACAAAATATTTTACTTTGTTTTCGGAAGCAGCGCGAATCAAATTATAACTGCCCACTACATTGTTCTGGTAATAAAGCTCCGGATGCTCAACCGATTCTCCCACATAAGCAAAAGCTGCAAAATGAACCACCGCTTCCGGAGAATGTTTACGAATCACTTCTGAAATTTTTTCAGCATCACGGATATCAACATTTTTAAATTGAACGCCGTCCGGTATTGATTCTTGATGCCCGCGGGAAAGGTTATCGGCAACAATCACTTCATCATTGCTTTTCGACGCCATTCTTACAAAGTGAGAACCAATATATCCGGCTCCGCCGGTAACTAAAATTCGCAAGTAGTTTCCGTTTTACTTTATGCCAAAATACAAAATATTTTTTTCTCGAAACTTAATTATTACTTGTGCGCAGTCTGAACGGATTACGAAACATTCAAATACTGGTTCCAAATCTTGTACAGTTCGTACGTAGCTTTAACATCCTCGCCGCAGTAAATAGCAATATCTTTGATCCTTCCGGCTTTGTAAAGTTCCTTTACTTCCATTCCCGTTATGCCTTTTGATTTCGGCGATTCGATTCCGAATGAGTGACAATAAAAATCCAGATTGAATTTTTTTGTGATCCCGTAAAACGTGAACAGTTCCAGCAAATCAAGATGAAAATTAGTATCGAACCGGTTTCGCATTAGGTTTTTTGACGGCTTGATTTTGTTGATCGCCGAACGCATCATGATAAAAGGAATATCGAAATTGCGCCCGTTGAAGGAAATAACTTTTTCGGCTTCGTCAGCATATTTCCAAAAGTATCTCAGCATTTCCTGTTCGGTCAACGGTTTGTACTTTGTAATTTTTTCTTCAGCTATCCATTCGTCGTTTGTTCCGCCTTCATAGAGCACCATAGATTTTTCTTTTTCGGTGTTCAGTAAACCGATGGCAACAATTTTCGCCGTGAATGGATAAAGACTCAAGTAACGTTTTTGCTCTTCAACTAATTCGTCTTTCCTTTGTTGGTCTTTTTCCTGTTCGGCGTGTCTTAGCAAGAATTCCTTCTGTGAATCTGCGAGAGAGTCAAGTTCAACACCAACAGTTTCGATGTCAAATACGAGGTTCATTTGCACCCCATTGTTTGTTTTGCTAAAAACATAATAAAATTCGGAATCAATATACAGTTAAAAAGAGGGAACGTTTTCAAATCGAGCATATTGACTAAAAAATTTATTTCATTATTTTAGCTTCGAACTAAAAGAGAGAAAGGATGAATACAAAAAACCGGGCGTTATTCATTGACCTATTGCGCGGTCTCGCAATGCTTGTGATGGTTGAAGTTCATGTTACTAATGAATTGCTGGAACCGTCCATCAAAAGCCAGTCTTGGTTTTTCATCGTGAATTTTATAAACGGTTTGGTAGCTCCATCATTTCTATTTGTATCCGGACTTGTTTTTGTTTTATCTCTTCAGAAAGGGACCGACGATCTAAGAAAATTCGGCAAAACATTTTGGAAAAAACTTTCGCGGATTGGATTAATTCTTCTCGCCGGCTACTCGCTTCACACACCTTACTTCTCAGTTCAAAAATTGATGAATCATTGGACACCGGATATAATCAAGCAACTTTTCATGGTGGATATACTTCAATGTATCGGAATAGGTTTGCTGGTTTTATTGTTTGCAAGAATAATTTTTACAAACGAAAAATCATTTTACATATTTATTACGGTTGTGTTGTTTTTCGTTGTGTCTTTCAGCTGGGTATTTTGGAAAATAGATTTCAACAACTTTCTACCAATTCCGTTGGCAAGTTATTTCAACACCATGAACGGCTCACTCTTTCCGGTATTCCCTTGGTTCAATTTTCTTTTTGCCGGCGCGCTCGTTTCCAAATTCTATATTGATGCACGAAACAAAAACGACGAAAAAAGCTTCATCCGAAAAATTACCATTGTCGGTATTGGCTTTTTAATCGTTGGCGATTTATTACTAAGAGTAGTTGTTCCCAAAAATTTAGAAATCATTCGACCTCATCCGGTATTTTTCTTCGAGCGATTGGGAGCCGTATTTGCCATACTAGGCGTGTGCTGGTATTATGTCCGTAACAAAGAGAATTATTCTTCTTTCATCCTGGATGCAAGTAGAGAATCATTGCTTGTCTATTGGCTGCATCTTCAAGTTATTTTTAGAAAATTTTTCGGCGGTAAGAGTCTGGTGGATATTTACGGCGGTCAGCTTAATATTTACTGGTGCATTTTGATTACGATCGCCATCTGCGTTCTGATGATTTATGCGGCAAAACTGTGGGGTTGGACAAAGGGTCATCATCCCAAAATTTCAAAAAAAATTGTGTATGGATTTATTACAGCAGGCGTTGCGATTTTTGTAATCAATGGAATATTTCTGTTAGACCTTTAAGATCTTTACTTCGCTTTCGATTGATTTAACTGCATCGTAAAATTCTTCTGGAATCGGCATTGGTTTTTTGCTGTGCCTGTCGATGTGGACCATTACTCCGCTGCCCTTCGCAATGATTCTTCCTGTCTTAATGTTTTCAACGATATGCCTCAGCCCGAAGCTGGTGTTTTTAATAAAATCGATTCGAGTGTAAACATTCAATTCGTCATGAAGAACCGATGGTTCTAAGTAGTCGCATTCATTATGCGCCATGATAACAAAAGAATTTCCGTCCAAAATTTCCGAAAGGCTCCGCTTAAATTTCAGATCATGAAGGTACTTGATTCTTGCATCTTCGAAGTACGTGAAGTAAACGGAATTGTTGCAGACACCAAGCATATCTACTTCGTGAAATTTTACTACTTCAACAATTTTATGTGAGAATTTCGATTTCTCCATTACGGTTCCGGATTTATTTCAAAATTTATCTTCAATAATAATCTTACCAAAAAACTACGCGACTACCTTCTCAATAATTTTTGCTGCATGATTGATTTCGTCAAACGAAACATCCATGTGGGTTACTGCTCTGATGATTCCGACCTTTCCTGTTCCCAGCATCAAACCGTGTTCAAGGCATTTTTTCAAAAAGTCTTCCACATTCATTTTGCCAACGGAGAACATTACAATATTTGTCTCAACACTCGCTAGATCAACTTGAATATTTTTTATTTCCGCAAGAGCATAAGCCAGTTTCTTTGCTTTTTCATGATCTTCTTTTAGTCTTCCGATGTTATTTTTTAAAGCGTACAAACCGGCTGCGGCGATGATTCCGACTTGTCTCATTCCTCCGCCCCAAGCTTTGCGTACGCGGTATGCGTCTTTAACAAAATCTTTTTTTCCGGCAATGATAGAACCAATCGGCGCACCCAATCCTTTGGAAAGACAGCACGAAACCGTGTCGAAGTGCGACGCATATTCCGAGGGCAAAATTCCGGTTTCAACAGAAGCGTTCCAAATTCTTGCACCGTCAAGATGGAAGTATAGATTGTGCTTCTTTGCAAGTCCGCTTAATGCTTTAATGTTTTCGATTGGATTGATTGTGCCGCCGGCACGGTTATGTGTATTCTCGACCTCAATTACTTTTGTGCGAGCCATGTAATATGCGCTTGAAGGTCTAATCAACGGTTCAACTTGTTCCGGTGTAAAGATTCCTTTAGTTCCTTCGATTAAACTCAATTGTATTCCGCTAAGTGCGGCGGGGGAACCGGATTCATACTGAAAAATGTGAGCGTCTTTTTCGCAAATAACTTCATCGCCGGGATTCGTTAAAACGTTCAACGAGATTTGGTTTCCCATTACACCGCTCGGTACAAACAGTGCCGCTTCTTTGCCGAGCAATTCTGCCGCAAAAGATTCAAGTTCATTCGCGGTTGGGTCTTCCTTGTAAACATCGTCGCCGACTTCGGCTTCATACATTGCCTTGCGCATTCCTTCAGATGGCTTTGTTACAGTGTCGCTTCTAAGATCAATAAATTTTTTCATGATTTTTTCTTTTTCCTAAATGGCAGTTTTTTGTAAATGAAAAATAAAACGGTTAAAACCGAAACAAAAGAAGCCAACAGTGGAAAGATGTAAGGATGTTGTGAATAGAAAGTAAGTCCATGTTGAATGCTTACGTCGCCGACAAGAAAATCCCGTGTGAATAATTTTGTTTCGGAAATTGTTCTTCCCAACGGATCAATTATGCAACTGATACCTCCGTTTGCCGCACGCACAACACTTTTCCGGTTTTCAACCGCTCTAAGTACGGAAATCTCTTTGTGCTGAAACGGTCCGCTTGAGTAACCGTACCAACTGTCGTTCGTTACAACTACAATTAAATCCGCGCCCTCCTCAACAAATCCGGCGACAAATTCCGGATAGATCGATTCGATGCAAACAACACCCGCAGCTTTGAGACGGAGACTATTCAGATCGTTAAAATCAAAAACCGTTTGCTGCGTTCCTACGTTCCAACTTGAAATGCCGACTTGCCATTTTATAAAATCTCCGAGGAACGGAAGTTCTTCAACAAACGGAACGTGCTCACCGAACGGGACAAGTTTTATCTTACCATATTTCTGCACATTAAAATTGTGCGGCGAGAAAAGAAGTATCGAGTTGTAGGACGTGTACAAATAACCGTTGGGAGTTTTCTTAGCATCTTTGGGAGCTTCGGCTTTGTTGAAATAAAAATTTATGTCAGGCATCCCTGTCATCAAAAAAATATTTTTTGAAGAAACAAAATTGCGAATCCGTGCTGCTTCAATATCATGATTGCCCGAAAGCAAATACACCGGCAAAGCTGATTCCGGCCAAATGATTAGTTTAGCGCCTTTATCAATTGCACGCTGCGATAAATCCAAATACAGATCCAATTGCTTATCTAGATTGCCATCTTGCCATTTATCCCACGGATCGAGATTCGGCTGAATCAATCCGACCTTAACTTTTGTATCCGAAACTTTGAAACTGTCTTCACGGATAATACCGTAAGTGAGAACCAAAATTATTATGACCAGCGATGTAATTCCAAAACTCCAATTTATTTTTTTCGTTGCAGCAATATCTTTCAGCGCGAGATAGAGCAGCAAGTTCACAAATAAAATTATCAGCGATAGTCCGTACACGCCGACAATATCTGCAATTTGTATCATGTGATTTAGGTACGGCAGCGAATTACCGAGCGTTAACCATGGGAAACGCAGATCGGTTAAGCTGTAAAGGAACTCAAACGACACCCAGTAAAAAGGGAAAAGATAGAGCGCAATCTTCTTGCCGAAACTTTTTCTTGAAAAATAATAGAGGGTCGAGACGATCAGATAAAACAACGGATTGAAAACCAGCAACGCTACACCGGAGATCATCAAAAATTTATCCGCTTCTTTGGTCCAACTTCCAATCCAATACAACGTAATAATGTTGAAAAAGAAAAGTGTGAAATAAGTAAACCGGTTAATTGAAGCGAGCGTTTCTTTTTTTTCCAGCACAAAAAAATAAGGGATGAAAGCGAAGAAAACCAAGAACGGTAACGGAATCGGCGGGTATGAAAGTCCCAGCATAATTCCACTTAATGCGCCGAGAACTAAATTTGTATTTCTTTCTTTTCTTTGTTCAGGCAGAAGCGGAATTTTATTTCGTTTCAAAAAGTTCATGCGGCTTTTCTTTTCTTCAGAAAATATCTAATCACAAATACAATGACGGCTAGACCCATCAACAAAAAAACAACTTCAGAATACTTGGAGAGACAGTAATCGATCAATTCCAAATTCTTGCCGAGTTGGATACCTAGAAAAATCAGAAGCGCATTCCAGAAAAAAGAACTTACCGCTGCATAAACAAATGTTCTTGCCGGTTTCAACTTATGAACGCCCGAGAAGAAACTGACAACCGCGCGCGTGCCGGGCAAGAAACGATTGATCAGAATTAAATTGTATCCGTGTTTGTGAAAGAAGCGGTCCGCTTTTTCCAAAGATGCTTGAGTGATAAATTTCATTTTTCCGGAACGCACCAATTTATCACCAAGAAACTCGCCGATAAAATACATTACTATAAATCCGATGGCGCTGCCGACACTGGTTAGAAGTAATATCGGGATAAATCCTATTGCAGATTTTGTGATCAACGTTGATCCAATCAGCACAACAAAATCGCTTGGCGACGGCGGGAAAATATTTTCGATGAAAGCAAAAAAGAAAATCACCACATAAATTAACGCGGGGTCTAAAGTGCTTATGTAGGAAATTATCTCTTGAAGCATTATTTATCTTTTTTGGTGAGAAGAACAACTGAATAAGCGGCGCAACCTTCTTCACGTCCAACAAAACCTAAACCTTCGGACGTAGTTGCTTTGATTGATATTTGATCTTCGTATGTATTCAAAATCTTTGCAATCTCTGTTCTCATCTTGGGGATGAACGGTGCAAGTTTCGGCTGCTCAAGTAAAACTGTTGCATCAATGTTCCCGATCTCGAAATTTCTTTCCCTCAGCAAATAATAAACTTCGTTGAGAAGTTTCTTGCTGTCGATGTCTTTGTACTTCAGGTCAGTGTTCGGGAAGTGTTGACCGATATCGCCGAGGGCAAGCGCGCCAAGAATTGCATCGCAAATGGCATGAAGAAGAACGTCGGCATCAGAATGACCGATCAAACCTTTTGCGTGAGGAACTTCCACGCCGCCGAGAATCAATTTACGATTCTCTGCAAATGCGTGAACATCGTAACCAAAACCAATTTTGAATTGTGCGCTCAATACCTTATCTCAAACCGTGTAAATTCATTTTTCGGCTCTTCCCATTTAACGGAAGCATTTCTTACATCAGCGTAAGCCGGTCCAACTTTAATTATGTTGTACATTTCTTCAACGATAGCTTTTTCGCCTTCAACAACCGTGTAAACTTCCCCGCTTCGTAAATTTTTGGTGTAACCGTTTAGCCCAAGTCTCTCGGCGTTTCGCAAAACAAAATAACGAAACCCGACACCTTGAACCATCCCGTTAACTATAATTTCAGCGCGAACCATTTTCTTTTTGATCTTTGCTAAAAATTGAATCGAACACTTCCGATGCAATCAAACCGAGAAAAATCAATGCGCCGCCTGTTAAACCAAAGTTACTGATTTTTTCGTTGAGTAAAAAGAATGCAAACATTGCCGCAAATATCGGCTCGAACGAATAAATGATTCCCGCTTTTGTTGGGCTAACCACCTTCTGAAATTTTGTTTGCAAACCCAGATTGAATAATGTTGCCAACAGTGAGGTGTAAAGCAGACCAAATAACAAATACTTTGTTAACGAAACATGAATACTTTCATATGAAACGCCGGCAAAAACAAATGACGCGATAAAACTTAGCATTGAAACTGTTGCAAGCTGTGCAATTAAAATTGTCCAGAAATCATTCTTTGTGGAAATGATATCAATATAAACGACATGTACAGCAAAAAACATTGCACAGATTAAAGTCATTCCGTCGCCAAAATTGAAATTGGCTCCGAGTTCGTTTAAGAAGTTTGTTATTGAACTGCCGCCGCTTGAAAGAAAAACTATTCCGATAAAAACCAAGATCGTACCGATCACGGCTCCTTTTGTCGGCATCCGTTTTTCAATTATCATCTGAAAGATTGGAACCATAACTACAAGCGAACCGGTAATAAAACCGGACTTTGTTGCCGATGTATTTTTCAGTCCGATGGTTTGTGTTGCGAATCCGAGAAAAAGAAGTAACCCCAAAAACATCCCCGGCAACACCGATTTTCTATCAATCTTATTTTTTCTAATCAACATGATTACGGTTAACACACCGGCAGCAATTGCAAATCTGAATGCAATAAAAAGCGTGGAAGAAATATCGTTAAGCGATTCCTTAACAATAACAAAGGTCGCACCCCAGATCAAGGTCATCAAAAGAAGCGCGCTCTCACCAAAATATTTGCTGATCGTTTTCTGAGGAAGCTTATTCATCGTTGGGAGAATAACCAAAAGATTTTAACATGTTGGGATCTGAACGCCATTTCTCTTTTACCTTAACATGAAGATCGAGATAGACATCGTGCTGAAGAAATTTTTCTATATCTGTTCTAGCTAGCTGCCCCATTTTTTTTATCGATTCACCTTTTGCGCCAAGCAAAATCGGCTTCTGCGATTCTCTTTCTACAATGATCGTTGCGCGAATATAATGTTTGGAAATATCGCGTTCTTTGAACTCATCAATTAAAACTTCGGTGCTGTACGGTACCTCGTCATGGTAAAGTTCAAATATTTTCTCGCGGATAATCTCAGTTACAAAGAATCGTTCGTTCGCCTGACTTAACTGATCATCGGGATAGTATTTCGGGTGTTCCGGCAGCAATTCAATAATTGTTTCGATAACGGAGGAAATGTTGAATCCTTCTTTTGCCGATACTGGAATGATTTTTTCGAAAATATTTTTTGCCGATAAATCGCCTATAAGTTTTTCTACGGAAGGCTGGTCGGATAAATCTATTTTGTTCACTACCAATATTTTTTTTGATTCGGACTCCGCCAGAACTCGTTTTACTATTTCATCGGACAATGTTCGCGAGCCGGACGGATCGTTTTTAGCATCAATCATGATCAATACAATATCGGAATCTTTTGCGGATGAAAAAACATAATCCAGCATCCGTTCTTGCAGAAGATATTCCGGGTTAAGAATACCGGGGGTATCGACAAAAATAATTTGATGGTTCTCGGAAGATAAAATGCCGAGAATTCTTTTACGTGTAGTTTGCGGTTTGCTTGTAACTATCGATAGCTTCTCGCCGATGAGCGCATTCATCAAGGTTGATTTGCCGACGTTCGGCTTGCCGATAATTGATACGAATCCGGATTTAATTGGCATGAAACTCTATTCTTATTGTGGTGCGAAAATATCGAAAGTATGATAAATTTTTATTATGCAAGTTCGTGTTCTTCAAGCCAGCGTTGAGCATCCAGAGCAGCCATACAACCGCTTCCGGCAGCAGTAACAGCTTGTCTGTAAGTTTTATCGGCAACATCACCCGCAGCAAAAACTCCCTCAATGTTGGTATAAGTTGTACCCGGTTTTACTTTTAAATAGCCGGTCTCATCCATGTCAAGAACGCCCTTAAACAAAGAAGTATTCGGTTGATGACCGATCGCCATAAAAATTCCGTCTGCTGCAACTTCCCAAGTAGAACCGTCTTTTGGATTCTGAAGAATTGCGCCGGTTACAAATTTCTTGCCGTCTTCTTCTTTTCCCAAAATTTCTTTGATGACTGCATTGGTTATGAATTTTACCTTTGGATTTTTCTTTGCGCGTTCGATCATAATTTTTGAAGCTCTGAATTCATCTCGGCGATGAACGAGAGAAACTTCGGATGCAAATTTTGTTAAGTAGTTTGCTTCTTCAAATGCGGTGTCTCCGCCGCCAACAACAAGAACTTTTAGATTGCGGAAGAAAAATCCATCGCAAGTGGCACATGCCGAGACTCCGTAACCCATGTATTTCTTTTCGCTACCAATGTTGAGAAGCTTTGCAGACGCACCGGTTGAAATGATCACAGCATCTGCGGTGTAAGTTTCGTTTTCTGCTTTCACAACAAACGGACGTTTCGAGAAATCAACTTCGGTAACACTCTTAAACGCACACTTCGCACCAAATCGGCAAGCTTGCTTGCGCATGATATCCATCAACTCCGGTCCTTGAATACCGTGCTCGAATCCGGGATAATTTTCTACTTCGGTTGTAATTGTTAATTGTCCGCCGGGTTGAAGTCCTTCAAACACAAAAGGATTCAAATTTGCACGTGACGTGTAAAGCGCCGCGGTTAATCCAGACGGTCCCGATCCTATGATAATTACTTTGTGATGATTCTCTGCCATTTATTTCTCCAAAATTTTCTATACAAAATTAGTTAATCGTTCGTTCATTTAGTAATGGTTAGATGGAATTCTTTGCGGATGGATTCAGAATCTATCTAGTCAGAAATTCAGCGTTTCTTTTCAAACCGGTTAGTTTTGCTCTTTTGACCGGGCTTGTTTCAAAACGCGCCTTAAACTGTTCTGCCGTCATTGATGAGATCTCGTTCAATGCAATTTCCTTGTTGATCGGTTCAAATGATTTTTCTCCGCTCAGAACTGAAAATTTATTATTCCACGGGCATACATCCTGACAAATATCGCAGCCGAATAACCAGTTGTTGAATTGATTTTTAAAGTTATCAGGGATGGAACCTTTATTTTCAATCGTTAAATATGAAATACATTTGTTGGCATCAACAACATATTCTTGAACAATCGCACCCGTCGGACATGCATCAATACAAGCAGTACATGAACCGCAAAAGTCCGGCACAGTTTCGGAGTAAACAAAATCATTGTTGTTAATAACGGTTGCAATAAAAAACCAGCTGCCCGTTTCGCGATTAATTACGTTAGTGTGTTTACCCATCCAACCGTTTCCCGCGCGCACAGCCCAGGCTTTGTCCATCACTGGGCCGGTATCAACGTATGTTGCACATTCAAACGCCGGATCGACCTTCTTTAGTTCCTCTTCAAGAACTTCGAGCCGTTCCCAAATAATTAAATGATAATCCTTCCCCCATGCATAACGCGAAACTTTTCCTAAACCGTTTTGAACTTCGTGCTGTTGAGGAGTGTAATAATTCATTGCCAAAGAAATCACGCTGCGTGCGCTTGATAAAACATTTCTTACATCGAAACGTTTTTCAAAATTGCGCGACATGTATTCCATCGTACCGTGATAATTACGATCGAGCCACTTCTTCAAATGTTCGGTTTCGATTTCAAGTTTGTCGGCGGGTGCAAATCCTACAAGATCAAAACCAAGTTCTTTTGCTTTTTCAATTACAACTTGGTTTGTGATTTTCTTTCGGGATTTCATGTTACCAATTCAATTTCTTCTCAAAGACTTTTACAAAAACGTCGTCATTGTGAATCTTCACTTCGTAAACATCTAATCCTTTTATGCCGCCGGCAACTATTCCGGTTTTGAGATCGTACTGCCAGCCATGAGCAGGGCATGTAACCTTTCCATCGTCAACAAAACCATCATAAATTATAAATGCTTTCTGGTGAAGACACATGTTGCTCAGCGCATATACTTTCCCATCAACTTTAAAAACTGCAACATCAATTTCATTTACGATAAACCGCTGCCCGATTTTTTCTTTCAGATTGGAATACTTGCAGACTTTGGTAAATCCTTGAAACTCATTCATCAGATCATCTCTGTAAACACTTCGTCAATTGCAAAACCGCGCTGAGATTCTACAACGGTTGCCATGATAATTTCCGGATCGTGCTCGAAAAACAATTTCCAATTTTCATTGATGGCAACGGGAAGAATTTTCTTTTTTTCTTCGATGGTAATCATCGGCTGCAAGTCGTAACCCATCACATAAGGTATTGGGATGTGAGATGCGAACGGAAAGAGGTCGCCGCAATATAAAACAGTATCCCGCGAATCATGAACTTTTATGATTTGTTGAAATATGGTGTGCCCGTTAATTGTAACAAGATTTATTTCGTCATCAAACTGGGTATCCCCGTTAACGAAATTAAGAAGTCCTTCTTTCTGAAGCGGCATAAACCGTTCTTGAATAAAACTTGCGCGGTCTTTCTCAATTGGATTTACCGCCCACTCAAAATGTTTTTTCTGAACATAATATTTGGCATTGGGAAAGGTCGGAATCCATTTCCCGTCTTTGAACGTTGTCGATCCGCCGGTGTGATCAAAATGAAGATGCGTCAACAGAACATCCGTTATTTCCCACGGATGAATGCCGATTTTGGAGAGTGATTGAATCAACGTGAATTCGTGCTGATCCAGGCGGTAAATCTTTGAAAATTTCTCGTCCCAGTTTTCGCCTATTCCGGTGTCAATCAAAATTTTTCGTGAATCGCTTACCAACAAAAGGTTGCGCGCGTGCAGTGTAACTCTATTTTGATCATCCGCAGGGTTACTCTTGTTCCATAAAATTTTAGGAATAATTCCAAACATTGCGCCGCCGTCCAAAGCAAAAACTCCGGTTTCAATTGCGTGCAATGTGTATTTTCCTATTTTCATATCTTTACTTTGCGTTTATCTTAAAGAAGTAATTACTTAATGTCTATCAAAAAACTATGGAATTTTTTATGAACAACAAAATAGAAAGAAATTTTTCGCAGAATTTCAACTTGCTGCTGAAATTCAAGTTAATAGTGTTGCTGTTTGTTTGCATGCTGACGGTTTCTGTTTTCGCACAGCAGAAAAACGAAGCAGAATTGAAAGTTATGACTTTCAATATTCGCTATGGCGCCGCAAATGACGGCGAGAATAATTGGCAGTTTCGGAAAGGTTACGCCGCAGAAACAATTCAAAAATTTGACCCGGATATTTTAGGATTGCAGGAAGCTCTCAAATTTCAAATTGATGATTTGCTTAAACAAATGCCGCAGTATATGCTTGTTGGTGTTGGCAGAGATGACGGAAAAGAAGCCGGTGAGTATTCATGTATATTCTACAAGAAGGATAGACTCAAAGTAGATTCAACAAAAACTTTCTGGTTCTCTGATACACCGGAAGTCCCCGGTTCCAAAAGCTGGGGAAACGAAATTACAAGAATCTGCACCGGGGCAAGCATGACGGATAAAACTTCCGGCAAAACTTTTTACGTGTTCAATGTTCACCTTGATCATCAATCGCAGCCGTCGAGGGAGAAAAGCGCGCAACTGTTAGTTAAGCGGATCGGCGAAAAAAATCTTCCGGTGATACTAACAGGAGACTTCAACAGCACGGAAGATAATCCGGCTTACAAAACAGTTTTGGATTCCGGCTTGATTGACACGTTCCGCGCGCTTCATAAACCGGGACCAAATCAAGGAACGTTCCATGCGTTCAAAGGAAATACGGATGGAGAGAAGATCGATTACATCTTTGTCTCAAAAGAATTTAAACCGGTCAGTTCAGAAATTATAACGACAAGTTACAACGGGAAATTTCCTTCGGATCATTTTCCGGTTTCTACAACTATTATAGTGCGATAATAAAATCCTAGGTTATGTCCGAAAGGGCAAAATTTTTCATCCAAATATATTTGTTAGATTTTTCTATTTTTGATTTGCATTCAAAAAAATTGTGGGGAACCACACAATGGTAAATCTCGCTCGCCTTCTTTTATTATCGCTGTTCATATTAACTTCTTCAACGTTTGGGCAGTATGTTAAGGTTACAAAAATTCTAGATGCAAATTTATTTGAATTAGAAGACGGAAGGAAAATCAAATTAGCCGGAGTTGATGCACCGCAGTTGAATAGCCCAATACCGTTCTTCCAAAAAGTTGCCGAGCAGGCAGTTTTTTACAGCGTCGGAAATATACTTGACCGAAGAGTGTACATGCAGTTAGTTACAAAACAAGAAAGATCAAGCTATCAGTTAGTACATATTAAAATTAACTACCTTTTTGAAAAATCCGATTTCAACAAATCTTACTTGATGAAGGGGTTTGGAAAATTCTTTGATAACGCTGATACAACATTTAGAAATGATCTCATAGACGCTCAAACACATGCAATTAACGCTAAGGACGGTATTTGGAACTACTACTCACTAGTTAATACCGACACATTGGATGTTGATTTAACAACTAGCGGCATACAGCATCTAGTAGAAATCGATTCGGCAAATCTTGCAGCCAAACTAAAAGTAAGACCAATATATACCGCTATTCCTTTAGAGTTATTAGTTGGATCAGCTTTAACATTAGTTGGAAGCTACGGTAGTGCACTGCTAATATACGCAATTACGAAGCCTCAAGGAGAATATGCAGGCTATGGTGCAGCATTTGGCGGAATTGTGCTCGGCTATTCTTTAGGGTTCCCCGCTGGAATATATTTAGTAGCAAAGCACGATAACCCTGATCTGGATTATCTTGCAACATTAGGCAGCAGTTTTGCAACAGCTTTGGTTACAACCGGAATTTCACTGGCTTTGTTTCCAAAAGATCATGAGCACCCGACAAGATACATTCCATTACTTTCACCAATAATTGGTCCGTTATTATATGTACATCTTTTCCCACCGGCTTATCCAACTCAAAGTGATTTAACGCCGCAACCAGAGATTTCTGGCAGACAGCACAACTTTCAGAATTATTATAACTCCACCATGAAATTTAAAATGGAGTTATTCAGAATTAATTTTTAAAACAAAAAGGGACTTGACTTATCAAGTCCCCTACAAAAGACTACTAATAGCTAATGACCAATAGCTAATTTATCTTCCTAATCCGTCTAGATATTCTTTCCTTTTCAATAAGGTGTCTTTATCTTCAACATGTTTAGGATCTGGGATGCAGCAATCAACCGGACAAACGGCAGCACATTGAGGTTCATCATGAAAACCTGTGCACTCGGTACACTTGTCAGGTACAATGTAAAAATAATCTTTAGAAAAAAAACCGGATGCGCCGGAAGGAGCTGCATCGCCTTCGCTGAAAGTTTTATCACCTAATTTCCATTCAGCACCACCTTCATAAATTGCAGTGTTTGGGCATTCCGGTTCACAGGCGCCACAGTTGATGCATTCGTCAGTTATCATTATTGCCATATTAGGCCTCCTCTTTAATTGAAAAATTTATCTATCGGTTTTAATTCTTGGAATCTGTTTCCAAAACAAATTGAGGTCTCGATCGGAAGATAATTCATACAGGTCTTTAATGATCAGTTCTATATCGCTCACCAACAACTTTAGATTAATATTTTTATGAATCGGTAAGTAACTTATCAGCTTTTTGTTTTCTTTCTCGGATTGACTCCATCGCATCATCGGCGACATCAGGACACTAAACTGTAGCATCCAACCTAAATCAGAACCAATCCTTGAAAAAAACACCTGTCTTCTCGATCACTTTCAGCCCATAATTCCTCAAAAATATTGTGGGCAGAAAAGAAATCGGATTCATTAAATAATCTGATTCCTTCAATAATATCTTTCAAATCCGCCGAAATAATACTAAATCAAGGTTAGAACTTCAAGATAAAATGAATTGTAAGCAAAAAAATTACCAGCCGCCGCTTGCTCCACCGCCTCCAAAAGAGCCGCCACCCCCAGAAAATCCGCCAAAACTACCACCTCCGCCCCCACCAAAGCCCCCACCCCATCCGCTGCTTCGTCTGCCAGAGCCACCCATGGATCCCAGAATTATCCACGGCAACAAACCGCCACCGCCTCCTCCACCTTTTCTAAAAATTGACGAAAGGATTATGAATACAATGAACAAGAATATGAAGGGAATGTGACTTCCCTTCCCGGAAATGTCTTTACTCTCTCCTTTGTATTCTCCTTTTGTGGCGGCAATTATCGCGTTGATACCGGCTGCAACTCCATTGTAATAATCACCTTCTTTGAAATAAGGGCGGACTTCATTTCTAAGGATTGAATTCGCCAGAGCATCCGGCAAAGAACCTTCTAGTCCGTAGCCAACTTCAATTCTCATTTTCCTATCATCTTTGGCAACGAAGAACAAAATTCCGTTATTGTTCTTAGCAGAACCAATTTTGTTTTTTGCAGCCGTTTGGTAAGTGAAGTCTTCCATCGGATAGCCGTTGAGAGAATGAATCATTAGAAAGACAACTTGGTTTGAAGTCGAATCGTCGAACGTTTTGAGTGTAGAGTTGAGAGTGTTAAGTTCGGAATTATCCAGTGTAGATGTAAAATCCGTTGCATAATTTTTTAGAATTGGAAACTCGGTTTGAGCTTTCAGAAATAAAAAAGGTATTATGAAAAAGAATACTATTTTAAAAATCTTCATTCAACACTCTGCACTCTTAGTTCTACACTCATTTCTTAAAACTGAACCTTCGGAACTTGCTCTGCGCCTTCCTGAGCTTTGAAATATTGTTTTTCTTTGAACCCGCTAAAGTTTGCTATGAATGCAGCCGGAAAAACTTTGATGGCTGTGTTATACTCCTGAACGACTTTATTGAATTTCTGCCGCTCTACAGTAATTCTATTTTCCGTGCCTTCAAGTTGGGCTTGTAGATTCAGAAAATTTTCATTCGCTTTTAGCTGCGGATAATTTTCCGATACAACCAATAAACGTGATAACGCACTGCTCAAACCGTCCTGCGCTTTCTGGAAATTTTGAAACGCTTGAGGATCACTAAGTTGTTCGGACGAAAGTTTTACTTGTCCAACTTTTGCTCTAGCTTCGGTAACGGCTGTGTAAGTTTCTTTTTCGAAGTTTGCAACGCCTTTTACAGTTGCAACAAGATTCGGAATCAAGTCCGCCCGCCTTTGATAAACGTTTTCGACCTGGCTCCAACCCTGATTTACTCCTTCATTCAAAGCAACAAAGCTATTGTATTTTTTTACTCCCCAACCGACAATTGAAATAACAATGATTACAACTAGAGCTAAAACTCCTAACGCAATCAATAGTCCTTTTTTCATTTATCCTCCTGTGTAAAAGATTTCATTTCACAAATTTTATCATAGCAAACAGAAAACTAATTAGTCAGACTTCTCATAGGCGCGGGAATTTTTCCTCCGCGCTCAACAAAATTAGCGCTGCTTAGGTTGCTCACTTTCATAATAGGAGCTTTGCCTAGCAAGCCGCCGTAATCTACATAGTCGCCAATTTTTTTCCCGTATGCAGGAATTATTCTTACCGCCGTAGTTTTATCGTTAATCACACCTATGGCAGATTCATCGGCAATGATACCGGCAATTGTCGTTGCGGGAGTATCGCCGGGCACTGCAATCATATCAAGACCAACGGAACATACAGCTGTCATCGCTTCCAATTTTTCCAGCGTTAAATGTCCGGCTTGCACCGCGCGAATCATTCCCATGTCTTCGCTAACCGGTATAAACGCACCGCTCATTCCACCTACCGATGAACTTGCCATCAGCCCTGCTTTCTTAACTGAATCATTCAACATGGCTAAAGCGGCGGTTGTTCCTGGAGCGCCAACGTCTTCCACACCCATTGCTTTTAATATATCTGCAATGCTGTCGCCTTCAGCCGGAGTTGGTGCTAATGAAATATCAACAATGCCGAACGGTACACCGTGTTTCTCTGCAACCTTTCTTCCGATCAATTCTCCGGCACGGGTAATTTTGAAAATTGTTTTCTTAATAACTTCTGCAAGATGCTGAAGATCAACCCGCCCCGCTTCTTTGATTGCATCTAGCACAACACCGGGACCGCTGATACCAACATTGAGAGTTACTTCCGGTTCCGATACACCGTGAAAAGCGCCGGCAACAAAAGGATTATCTTCAACAGCATTTGCAAACACAACAAGTTTTGCGCAGCCGATTGAATCTTTGTCTTTTGTCTTTTCTGCAGTGAGTTTAATCGCTTCGCTCATCATTAAAACCGCGTCCATGTTTATGCCGGCTTTGGTTGAGGCGATATTAACACTTGAGCAAACACGTTTTGTTTCCGAGAGCGCAAAGGGAATTGCTTTTATTAATTCACGTTCGCCGTTTGTCATTCCTTTTTGAACGAGAGCTGAAAAACCGGCTAGGTAATCAATTCCAATATCTTCCGCAGCACGGTCAAGCGTTTTAGCAATTTCAACATACTCTTCCAAAGAAAATGAATCGAAAGGAATTGAAACCGGCGTAATGGAAACTCTTTTATTGGCAATCGAAATTCCGTACTGCGATTCTATTTCTTTTGCGTACTTAACGTGATTACCGCCGTACTTTAGAATCTTGTCGTAAATTTTTTGTTTCGTCACTTCAAGGTTACGATCATGACAATCGCGCAAACTTATTCCCAGCGTAACGGTTCTGATATCGAAATGTTCGATCTCCGTCATCCGGATAGTTTCAAGTATTTCTTCAAATTCGTAGGGCATGGTTTAACTTTAAATTCTATGCATAAATTTAAATACGTCTTCGTGCTGCAAGTAGATTTTGATTTTCAATTCTTCAGCAACTTTGTTCATTGTTTCTTGAATCTCCTTCAAATCTTTCGGCGATTCGGTAATATCAATCACCATTATCATAGTGAAGAAATCGCCCATTAATTTTTGAGTGAGGTCTTGAATGTCGCAGTTCGATTCTCCCAATGCTTTTGTAACGCCGGCAACAATGCCGGGGTGATTCAGACCAAAAGATGTTAGTATTACTCTTCCAGATGATGTATCGCTCTTCAAAAATTTCGTTTCACTTCCAGAAGCCGACTCGACTCTTTTCCTAACAATTTCTTTTACCGCTTCAGGAGTTGCTCTTTCACCCAATTGACTAATAGCTTCAAATGTAATTTTTCTAATCTCTTCTTCGGAAATGTTCACGGTTTGATTCCCTTATATTCGTTCTGAAGATACCTTAAAGACTTGTTGGCAATATCAATATTTTTTTGAACTGCAAATTCTTCCGCGTTCTGAATACTTCCTCTATAAAATCTAAACCAAACTAATTCACCAACAACAAACCCGTCAAAAATTCTATTGCTGGTAAACGCGTTTATTGTCCAATATCCCGCTGCGGCGTTCCATGCAAGCGACATGAGTCCCGATAATATTTTTCCCGTGTAAATAGAGCCTGCGCCGGGCAAAATATAAGAAATTACCTTTGCAAAAGTAACAGAAACCTTAGCTCTGTCCGTTTGATCTGCTAATAATTTCAGCGGATGACTTGGATTGATTGTTGCGAAAGCTCTCGCGGCAGATTTCCAATTGTCGGCAAACATGTAAGCCCAACCACGCCAATAATATATCGTATCAATTTCGCCGCGGAATGTAGAATCTTTTTCAAGTTCATCGAGAAGCTGCAGTGCGCGATCGGTTGTCCGGCGTAAAATATTTGATCTTATGACTTGAGTCTTCGCCGCAAAAATTTCGTCTTTGCCTTGCGCATCTTTTTCAGCATGGGAAAAATATTTTATAGCATCGTCATATTTCGCGCCGCCTTTGTATGATTCGCCGATCTTGTATTCGGCTTGGTAGCGATACGTGTTAGTTGAATCGAAAAGAAGCAAGCGTTTATACTCGGTAATTGCATCGTAGTATTGTTCGGCTTTGAAAAGATCGTTTGCATAATTGAATTGCAATTTCAAATAATCTTGCGCTTGAATTACAAAAGCAAACAACATGAAGCTCAATATGAAAAGTGCTCTCGCTTTCATGTCAGTAATCACTCTTGGGTAGGAAATAATTTCGTTCGCCGAAATAGATTTTCACTTCTTTATCAAAATTAAAACGGATTCTCGCATTGTAAATTTGAGCCGAAGCCGCAGAACCGTAAACGTTGCCCGAGTAAAAGAACGCCGTTAATCCCGTAAATAACCAACCTCTAAAATTATGATCTGCTTTGAAATTGGAGTAAGCAAGGTATGCCGAAAGCGCGGTTGTAATGAATGCCGTTATTCCATCACCTATTTCTCCGGTATAAATTTTTCCGCTCCCGGGAATGATTGCCGAGAAAATTGCAGCCGTTACCGGATTTTTATGTTTTGGATTTTTCTTTTGATAGTAAAACTTTGCAATGCGCGACTGAACAGAATCATCAAACACACTTAGAAAAGAATTCATCTCCGGTAACCTAGAATCATCCATTAAGTAACTAATATTTTTAAGTCGCTCAATCCCCTTTGAGTACAGCACTGATTTATAGTTTTGATTATCTGCAAGATCTCTCAATTCTTTGTAATCTTTGCCGAAGAAATACGATTCGTAGAAATACAATCTGGCTTTTTCAGTGAAAGGATTTCCATAAAAAAGCGTTTTGAAGTTATCGCTCGCCTCTTCGTATTTGCCAATGTTGAACAAACACAACGAATAGTTGAACCGCACAGTGTCATCATCAAAACTTTTGAGATATTCCTTGAACTCCGCAGACGCGCGTAGATAATCTTTATCGGCAAATAAATAATTTCCAAACTTCAACCGGTTGACCGGAGAGAACAAACCGGAATTATTATACGAGGTCTGCGCGAAGTTTAAGATCGGCATCAAGAAGATGAGAAGAACTGCAATTTGCAAACTTCCGTTTTTATGAGCTGCAGATAGTTTCACTTGGATCAAAATTTTATCTTTTTAGAATTGAGAGTATAGTTGCAGACGGGATCAAAGAGTTTTCCATTCGGAATTATCTGGTAATGATCTCTCCCTTTAATAAAATTTAAATCCCGCGTGAATCTATCTGCAAACATTAATGGTCCTACAAAAATATTTGTTTCTTCAATCGATTGAACCAGAAATTGCGAACATGTCGGATTGAAAGGACAATTATCACCATCCAGGTCGGAAATAAAAAAGTAATAGACGTTTCTGCCGAACGAGATTAGAGTCATTCCAAAGTCGGACTTATCAATTGTGTACTCATGATGCTGAGTTTTTCTTAACTCATAAGAAACAGTCTGTGCATCCCACTTCACCCAATCGGTTTGAGCATGCAATTGTGTTGCAATCAGAAAGACGAAACAAATCGTAAGGAGTTTCAACTTTGTCACTTCGTATTTAGTTACTCGAAATCCCCGATCAATCTTTCAGCAGTTCCCTCGCAATAACAATTTTCTGAATTTCCGAAGTGCCTTCATAAATCTCGGTAATCTTTGCATCGCGCAAATATCTTTCCACAATGTATTCACGAACATAGCCGTAACCGCCGTGAATTTGAATGGCTTCAAGCGCGCATTCAACCGCAACTTTGGATGCATACAATTTTGCCATCGCTGCTTCCTTCGTATATTTTTTCCCCGCATCTTTAAGAGCTGCAGATTGAAGCGTTAGAAGTTTTGCAGCTTCAACTTTTGTTGACATGTCCGCCAGTTTGAACTGAATTGCCTGGTGATGCGAAATTTCAGTACCGAATGCTTTTCTTGTCTTTGCGTATTTAGTAGCAGCTTCAAGTGCCCCTTCGGCAATTCCAACTGCTTGTGAAGCAATACCGATTCTGCCTCCATTTAGCGTGTTCATAGCAAAGTTGAACCCTTTGCCGACTTCCCAAATAATATTTTCTTCCGGCACTCTGCAGTTTTCAAAAGTTAACGAAGACGTATCGCTGCTGCGGATTCCGAGTTTATCTTCTTTAACGCCGTGCCCAAATCCCGGTGTTCCCTTTTCAACCAAGAAAGTTGTAATGCCATGATGCGCTTTCTCTTTGTCGGTTTGCGCCATCACCAAAAAATAATCCGCCGAATGACCGTTTGTGATCCAATTTTTCATTCCGTTTAACAGCCAAGCGTTTCCGTCTTTAACGGCATAAGTATGCTGCTGAGTTGCGTCACTTCCTGCTTCAGGTTCCGATAAAGCAAACGCGCCAAGTTTTTCTCCGCGCGCAAGCGGCTTCAAATATTTTTCTTTGATAAAATCCGATCCCCACTTTTCCATTCCATACGTGACCAAAGAATTGTTAACCGACATGATCACACCAACGCTTGCATCGACCTTACTAATTTCAATCATTGCTAAAACATAACTAACGGTATCGAGTCCGGCGCCGTCATACTTCGGTGAAACCATCATACCCAAAAAACCAAGATCAGCGAGTTTCTTAATTATGTCTGCCGGAAATTTTGCTTCTTTGTCGCGCTCGATTGCCGACGGCGCGATCTCTGTTTCAGCAAACTCTCGTGCGGTTTGCTGAATTAGTATCTGTTCCTCTGTAAAATCAAAATTCATCCTTTCCTCAAACTTGAACGATTGTAAATTCGTTGACTATGTTTCAAAACTACTGAAACCATTCCAAATTTCAAACTGATTAATCGGTGACTATTTGTTTCTCGATATCTATATTTGCACACCATGATTCAGACCGACAAAAAAATAAATTTAAAAGGATTAACTCTCCCGGAACTTCAAGAATATTTTGTCTCCATCGGTGAGCCTAAATTCCGCGGCGAACAAATTTTCAATTGGATGTATAATCACTTGTCGTTCGATTTCAGCGAGATGCAAAACGTTTCCAAGGAACTTCGGCAAAAGCTCTCAGCAGTCTGCTCACTGCAAACTTTGAGTTTAACAGCTACTCAAGACTCTCCAACCACCGCGACAAAAAAATATTTGTTCGCAACTCATGACAACAAAAAGATTGAGTCGGTTGTAATTCCGGAAAAAGACAGAAACACGCTCTGCATTTCAACCCAAGTCGGCTGTCCGCTTGATTGCAAGTTTTGCGCAACCGGTTTGATGGGTTACAAAAGAAATCTCACACCGGGAGAAGTAGTTGACCAATATCTTCTTACAGCGAAAGAATATGGAAAAGAAAATATTACCAACATTGTTTACATGGGCATGGGTGAGCCGCTTTTGAACTACGAGACAACAATCAAGTCAGCGGAAATTTTTACTCATGAATTAACAAAAGGTTTGAGCCGCACGCGCATCACTGTTTCAACCGCCGGTATTGCGCCGAAAATAAGAGAACTCGCAGATCACGGTTTGCGTGTTAAACTTGCCTTCTCGCTTCACTCTGCATTTGAAGATATTCGAAACAAAATTATGCCGATCAACAAAAAATATTCTCTCAAAGAGAACACCGAAGCGCTCAAATATTACGCAAAGAAAACCAAAACACGAATCACATTCGAATATACTATGCTTAAAGGGTTGAACGACCGTGACGAAGATGTAAAAGCACTCACTAAACTTTGCAGTTCGCTTCCTTCAAAAATAAATGTGATTCCCTTCAACAGCATAAAACATATGAATCCGGGAGGCATCTCGGCGCATCTTGAACCGACATCACACGAAAACATTCACCAATTCGCCGACAAGCTTCGAAATAACAACATCACAGTAATGATTCGCCAGACACAAGGTGACGATATTGCAGCTGCATGCGGACAGTTGGCGGTTAAATCGTTATAATTTATTTTTTCAAAATCTTTTATTGAATTGCTTTTAAGCAGCAAAGAATTTAAAATCAAATTGTGATTTCGTTAACTGCGGAAATTACCGGAGGATTTATGAAAAGAAATTTCCCAATCCTGATCCTCCTTTTCTCAATCTTTTTATTCGACAGCTCGTTCGCGCAAATTTCTTCTCAAGAAAAGAGCATTGAAAAAAAGCCAACGTCGGTTATCGTGATGCCGTTTTTCATTGACGAACGATACCCTTACTCTTCGGACGAGATACGACAATATTTAATGTGGGGTTTTTACCAGCGTCGTTTTAATGTTATCAGCGATGACTCATCATGGTCAAAGGTTTTGGTGTTCGATTATCAGCTTTCCAATATTTCTTCTGAGATGGCAGACTCGATTGCAAATGCGGTAAATGCAGATCTAATTATTTACGGAACAGTCAACTCTGCAGCCAAGTACCGTCCAGGAGGAATTTATACGAATCCGTATGTCCCGAATCCTATTCTCATCAAAGCATACGACAAGAAGAAAAAATCAATTGTGTTTTTTGAAAGAATGGATTTTGTTGAGCACTGGGGGTTATTCACTACGAATATTTCTCTGCAAGATTTCGGTTTTAGAATTGCAACCAAACTTTCAGAACTTGGTTATTGATTGGAGTCGAATCTTTTCAAATCTTCTTTTGTATCAAAATCAACAAGCACTTCCGGGCAATCGCAGTTCCAGTAATTTTTTCTGATGACAGGTAAATCGCGAATCATTCTTAGATTAGAATCCAGCGGACTTTCTGCAATCATATCAATTACTTTTTTATTGAACATCACCGGATGACCTTCTTTGCCATCATGAACCGGCTGTACCCAATCGAATTCATCGTTTGCCTGTGAAACCATCTTCTTATAAAATTCATTCGTGAAAAACGGCTGATCTACAAAATGATATAACACCCATTCGGAATTTTTAAGTTGCTCAATGCCGGCTTTCAATGAGGTAAACATTCCTTTGGTATAATTGGGGTTATAAACGCAAGTGACCTTGTTCGGAAATTGAGAATTGACCCGCTCCGACTCGATGAGACGAGTCGAATCGAGGCGAGTAATTGAGAATTGAGAATCAATAAGAGCTTCGACTTTTTCATTCTGGAATCCGGTAACAATTACAACTTTTTCACAAAATGAAACAAGCTTACGAGTAATGCCGGTAACAAAAGGTTCTCCGTTGAATTGCATCAACGGTTTGAACTCTCCCATTCTTCCGGAAAGTCCGGCAGAGATTAACAATCCATTTACTTTTGTTCCGTTCATTTCTTTTTCATCAAGTCGGCAAGTTGTTTGGAGTTATAAGGATGCTGACCTTTATTCCACGTTGATAATGCCGATAAGTCTTTTAATCCATTGCCGGTAAACATAACAAGCGGTATCCGGCTTCCTAATTTTTTTGCTGATAAATATTTTTGATATCCGGCAAATGCCGATGCAGACGATGGTTCGATCAGCATCCCTAAGTTTTGCGCGACAACTTTTTGTGCGCCAAGAATTTCTTTGTCGGTCACATCAATTGCATCGCCGCCGGATTTCACAATCGCATTGTGCGCCAAATACAATGCACGCGGCGCACCGGCACAGATCGAATCTGCAACACTTTTTGCCGGTTTGTAAACAAATTTTCCCGAACGAAAATATTTCACGACAGCATTACTGCCTTTTGCTTGAACGGCAATGAGTTTCGGAATTCTTTCGATCCAGCCGAGTTCTTTCAACTCCCACAAACCTTTGTACAAACCGGAAATGATTACTCCATCGCCAACCGGAACGAAAATAACTTCCGGTAACTTTCCCTTTGAAGAAATGAACAAATCATACGCAGCAGATTTTTTCCCTTCGATTGTTAAAGGATTGTAAGCTGTATTTCTGTTGTACCAACCTCTTGCTTGCGATACTTCGAGACATGTATCGAATGCTAAATCGTAATCACCATTCACGATGACCAGCTCTGCACCGTATGATTGAATCTGTATTCTTTTTGCATCCGGAATATTTTTCGGAACAAAAATCACAGATTCCAAACCGAGCCGAGTACAAATTCCGGCGAGTGATGAACCCGCGTTTCCGGTTGAAGCTGCTGCAATTCTTTTGATGCCGAGCTGCATTGCCTTGAAAACAACTAGCGTAGATGCCCGATCCTTGAATGATAACGTAGGATTGCGCGTGTCATCCAGCACAAAGAAATCGTTACCTTCATAAGAAAGTTTTAAGCAGCAGTTTGAAGGAAGCGATATTTTTTCCATGTCATTCTGAGTGCGTCCTGAAAGGACGAATGAAAAATCTCTAACTTTATTTATATGAGATTCTTTATCACTTCGTACCTCAGTATGACTGCGCGTAAACTCAAGTGGCCAGAGATAATCGTACTGCCAAAATTTTCCCGGCTGAAGTTTCAGAATTTCATCAACAGAATGATTCTTCTTGATCCATTCATAATCGTAGTTAATTAACAGAACTCCGCGCAGCGGTGTGTTCTTTTCAACATTACCGCATGTCGGACAAAGATAGAACAGATTTTTTTCGATCTCATCCTTATCGTAACTTTTTCCGCAATCGAAACATTTGTAGAAATAACTGTTCATATACTCCTCTTGTCATTCTTCGACGTTCTTTCAGAACGCTCAGAATGACACTTCGTGTCACATCGTTAATCCCATAATTGCTTTTGCAGTATGAAGACGATTCTCAGCTTCATCAAAAACAATTGAGATGTTCGGGTTATCAAGAATTTCATCCGTCACTTCATTACCGCGATCAGCCGGAAGCGCATGCATAAGTTTTACATTCTTATCTGCCAGCTTAATTCTCTTATCGTCGCAAATCCAGTTTTTGTTTTTCTCAAGATTGCTTTTCATTTCTTTCTTGCATTGTTCTTCGTGACTGAGATAATATTCTTCATCATAGAAACCAAAGCCGCCCCAGTTTTTCGGAATAACAATTTGCGCGCCTTCGAAAGCTTCATCCATATTATTTGTAAAGCGTAAACTTCCGCCGCCTTCTTTCGCATTCTTCTGTGCCTTCTCAACAATGTTTTTGCTCAACGGAAATTCTTTCGGATGAGCTACAGTTACATCAATCCCGTAACGCGGGAACAAAAGTATCTGTGTTTGCGGAACGCTGAGTGGTTTTGAATGTGTTGTCGCATACGCCCAGCTCACAGTCACTTTCAAACCTTTTGTATTTCTGCCGAGATGCTCGAAGATTGTCATTAAGTCTGCAAGTCCTTGGAACGGATGATACACATCGTCTTGAAGCGACATAACCGGTTTGCGGGAATATTGTGCGAGCTCATTCAAATATTTGTTGCCGATACCGTAAAAACAATTGCGGCATGCAATTCCATGTCCCATGCGGCTGAGAATTATCGCAGTGTCCTTGGCGACTTCACCGTGAGTGATTTGCATTTTATCCGGTGTGAGATCGTGCGCGTGTCCGCCAAGCTGCGTCATTCCGGCTTCCATCGAGTTGCGTGTGCGCGTTGACTGCTCGAAAAACATCATAAACAAAGTTTTGTGAGGAAGCCAGAGCGTGGGTTCTTCCGCGTAGAATTTTTTCTTCAGATCGAATGCCGTATCAAAAACTATATCGAGTTCTTCCTTAGTCCAGTCATCTTCAGTAATAAAATGTCTTCCTTTGAAACGAGTTTCCATTATTCCTCCAATTGATTAATAGAACGCTGATGACACGGATTATGCTGATTATCCGCGGATATATGCTCAATCCGCGTTATCCGTGTTCTATTTAATTACTTACTTTCTTAACCATTTTAAACGGAAAGAGCGAATAAAATTTTGTTGTTTTCGTTCTCCCTCAAAAACCAATTTTATTTTTTGGTTTCTCATCTTCCTTCATCAATTCTTTAATCGCCTCAAAAACAATTTGGAATTTCCCATCATATTTTTCTTCCAGCTTCTCGATCCGTGCAAGCAATTCTTTATTTGCATCTATCAATTTTCTAAGTCCAACAAATGCTCTCATGATTTCTATGTTCACTTTTATAGCTTTAGGAGAATTCAAAACACTGGACAGCATAGCAACACCTTGTTCGGTAAAAGCAAATGGTAAATATTTGGAATGTTGTCCTCTTTTTAAGGACGCAATTTGCGACCTTAAAAAAGTGTACTCTTTTTTGTTGATTTGAAACATAAAGTCATTTGGAAATCTTTCGATATTTCTTCTAACTGCTTCTTTAAGTCGTTTCGTTTCAACACCGTAAAGCTGGGCAATATCACTATCAAGTATAACTTTTTGACCTCGAATAAATCGAATAAGAGATACTACACGATTTCTAGTTAGCTCAGTCATTTACTTTAGTTTACTTCATATTATTTTTCAAATCAAAAACATCATTAACTTGAAGTTACAAATTGTGACTTCAAATTCAGAAATTCTTTCTAAGGTTAACGTTCTATTCTGTTAACCAACTCAAACGGAAACAGCGAATAAAATTTTGTCGCCTTCAGCAAATCATTCAGAACAAGTTCTTCTTTGGATGAATGAGACAATTCTTCCTTCGCCGGCGCAAATCCAATTGTCGGAATTCCAAAATGTCCCGCAGTTGCAACGCCGTTGGTGGAAAAACTCCACACGCCGCTTTTTGCTTTTCCCATTGCCGCTTTGGAAGTCTTCATTGCAGCATCAACAAGCGGATGTTTTTCATCATAAACCCATGTTGGGAAATACGCCTCTTGAACAAAGTTGGTTCCCTTCCAGCTTGTTCCTTCAACATTTGGAATAGAAACCTTTGCATCGCTCTTGCATTTTTTTATGATGGCTTTCAGTTCCTTCACAACGGAGTTTTTATTTTCGCCAATCGTCATTCTTCGATCGAGGTGAATCTGGCTGAAATCCGAGACCGAACATGTTGACGGCGCTTTGGAAATGATTTGGCTGACAGTTATCGACCCTTTACCGAGCGGCTGTTTCGGTTTCAACTTTTTGTCAAGCTTTTCAATCTCTGCAACAATAGGCATCATTTTATAAATGGCATTTATTCCTTTATGATTGTGCGCGCCGTGAGCGGATTTTCCGGTTGCAGTAATTTTCAATTCCATTCTTCCGCGCTGTCCTCGATAAACTTTTAGATCGGTCGGTTCGCCGAGCACAACGTAATCCGGTTTTATTCCTTCGTTGGCAATTATATGGTACAGCGGATAGCCGTCTGCATCTTCTTCGAGCGCCGAACCAACAACATAAAGTGTAAACGGAAAATTATCACCGTAAACTTGTTTCAAAACTTTGCCCGTAATCATGAATCCGGCCATCGCCGGTTTCTCATCAACGGCTCCACGTCCATATAGTTTGCCGTCAACAATTTCTCCGGCAAATGGCGGATGTGCCCAATGTTCTGTCTCGGTTACTTTCACAGTATCGATGTGCGCATCAAACATAATTTTTATCGGCCCGTTGCCAATACGCCCGATTGCGTTGCCAAATGCATCGTGATACGCTTCATCGAAACCGAACTCTCCCATCTTCGCCACAATGAACTCAACAATTTCTTTTTCTTCACCGCTGTAGCTTTTTATCTGAACTAATTTTTGAATGAGAGAAAAAAGGTTATCCTTCTCCGATTCCACTGTACTAAAAAGCTTTTCTTGAAATGATTTTTCCATACTGCTTCCATTTATTATTTAAAAACAATTCGACGTAATGTTATTCCAAATTCTTACTTATATGTAATTCCGATTAAAGTTTAAAGCTGCTTAGTGCAGAGTTAGTCAATTACTCAGCGCCTATTTTAAAATTACAAAATTGTATTCACACTTAATACGGCTTTGTCTTATATTTTAAATAATCATTTTGGCGGGCTTAGAATGTCTGATAAGATGCAGCCGATACCATTTAGAAACTTGCTTAGGTGGATTCTAACCGAATACAGCAACCACAAAACCATTTTCGAAATCCCCTCTGAAAAATTTCATTTTCATGCCATCAACGGCAGCGAAAAGATATTCGGTGAATTGCTCGACATTCCAATTGGACCAGCAGCGGGACCTCATACTCAGTTGGCACAAAACATAATATGTTCGTATTTGGTTGGCGGAAGATTTTTTGAACTCAAGACGGTGCAGCAACTTGACGAGTTAAAAATCGATAAGCCGTGTATCGATGCAACTGACGAGGGCTACAACGTTGAATGGTCGCAAGAACTTTTGCTTGATCAATCTTACGCAGAATATGTTAAAGCTTGGTTCTTGATTCATCTTTTAAAAGATATGCTGGGACTTTCGCATTCCGAAAGAGGTTTTGTTTTCAACATGAGCGTCGGTTACGATCTCGATGGAATTAAGACGGAAAAAATGGATGGATTTATCGAAGCGTTGAAAGACGCATCGAAGAATGAATTGTTCTCAATCTATCAATCGGAATTGATAAATCTTCTGCGAAGTCAATCTATAACTGACCAGCTTCTTAAAAGTTTTTTTATTCCGGAGAGCAAGCTCGAACAGATCATCCAAAACATTGAGAAGATAACTCCAAATATCTCAAACTCAGTGACTCTCTCTACCATGCACGGATGTCCGCCGCATGAGATTGAAGCAATTGCAAAATATTTAATTGAAGAGAAGCAACTTCACACTTACGTAAAACTCAATCCCACGCTTCTCGGATTTGATTTTGTGAACGACACGCTCCATAGCCTCGGATACGAATATGTTGATCTTGATAAAAATTCATTCGATCACGATTTGCAATTCACAGATGCGATTCCAATGCTCAAAAGGTTACAGCAATTTGCAGACGAACGTCAGAAAATTTTCGGAGTAAAACTTTCAAATACGCTTGGTGTTAAGAATTTGTTGCACACGTTGCCAGGCAACGACATGTACATGTCGGGCAGATCATTGTTTCCATTAACGATTTCCCTTGCTGAAAAATTGGCTTCCGAATTTAACGGCGAAATAAATATTTCTTACTCCGGCGGAGCGAACAACAATAACATCATGAAAATCCTTTCAACAGGAATCAAACCCGTCACTTTTGTGACGGATCTTTTGAAGCCGGGCGGTTATTTACGTTTAGCCCAGATTGCGGAAACAATTGAGAAAAATAATTCCAAGATTGAGCGAAACAACGAAATTAATTTAGATTGTCTGCGATCGTTGGCGGAAAATTCTCTGGTTGATAAAAATTATTTCAAAGAGAAGCGCGAAATTAAGTCGATTAAAATTCCAAAAAGTTTGCCGGCATTCGATTGTTATATCGCGCCGTGTCAGGAAGCGTGTCCAATTCATCAGGACGTTGCATCATACATAAAATTGATTGAACAGAAACGGTACGAGGAAGCTTATGAATTAATCGTTTCAAAAAATCCTCTGCCGCACATTACCGGCTACATTTGCGATCATCAGTGCCAGTACCATTGCACGCGTTGGGATTACGATGATCCGGTTTTGATACGCGACATGAAAAAGGAAGCAGCACTCAACGGCTATGATTCTTATTTAGAAAAATTCAAAACTGAATTTCTTAACAATCAAAATGGAATACGCGTTGCGGTAATTGGCGCCGGACCGTCAGGTTTATCCGCTGCATACTTTCTGGCAAAAGCGGGATTCGATGTAACCATCTTTGAAAAAGAGATGAACGCCGGGGGGATTGTTCAAAATATTTTGCCAAGATTCCGATTGCCCAAAGAAGCTATCGAAAAGGATATTTCGTTCATCGAAAAACACGGAATCAGATTTGTATTCGGAAGTGATCCGAGCTATTCATTTGAAAAATTGAGGAAAGAAGGATTCCAATATATCTATGTTGCAATCGGCGCCGAGTTAACAAACAAAATAGTTCTGGAAGGAATTCATGAAAATGTTTTTGGCGCAATAGAATTTCTAAAAGACTACCATAATGCACAGATTACAAGCCTTGGAAAAACAGTTGCGGTAATAGGCGGCGGAAACTCTGCAATGGACAGCGCACGCGCTGCTACGAGGTACGAAGGAGTTCAAAAAGTCTATTTGATTTATCGCCGCACCAAAGAACAAATGCCTGCTGATAAAGAAGAATTTTATGCGGCGCTAAATGATGGAGTTGAGTTTAAAGAGTTGCTCTTACCCATAAAATTTCAAGACGGAATTTTGACTTGCCAAAAGATGGCGCTCGGTAAAATAGGAAGTGACGGACGAAGAGAAGCTGTCCCAGTGGAAAATGAATTTGTGGAACTGCAAACAGATTCTGTTATCGCCGCCATCGGTGAACACGTTGATAAAGAGTATCTGCACCGCAACAAAATACGCATGGCTCATAACAAAGCAGTTGCCAATGAATCAAATGAAACGGAAGTCAAAAACGTTTTCATTGGCGGAGATGCTTTGCGAGGTCCATCGACGGTAGTTGAATCCATTGCTGACGGTAAAAAAGTTGCTGAGACAATAATCAAACGCGAGTCCCCGGATATTCAACATGAAATCTCAAAAAATTATTTTGTTGACGATCCAAACCTTTTTGAAGACATCAAAAGAAGAAAAGGAAAATCGGTTAATCAAAATGCATCTGATCTTTTCCTAGAAGCGAACAGATGCCTTGGCTGCAATTTCATTTGCAACAAATGCGTAGAGGTTTGTCCCAACCGCGCAAATGTCGCAATCGTATCACCAGATGGAATGTTCAAGGACAAATATCAAATTTTGCATTTGGATGCTTTATGTAACGAATGCGGCAACTGCGAAACATTCTGTCCATATCAAAGTAAACCGTACAAGGAGAAACCGACACTTTTTATTGATGAAGAAGATTTCGGCAACAGTCGCAACAACGGATTTTTTATTTCTCAATCCAAAAATCAAACGACAGTGTTCATTCGCTGGAAATACGAACGCGGTTCGATTACATTCGATGACAATGGAGACGTAATTAAGTCTTCTTATTTTGAATTGAAAGAAATCAGCACCTTATTTCAGTGGATAAAAATAATTTGCAAGGATTACCCGTTCCTTCTTACAGATTGAGCTACAGATTTTAACTTGATACTCGAGGCTGGATGTTCGATTCTGGATGCTTGATAATAACTAGTATCCAGAATCTAGTATCCAGCATCAGTTTTTTTTATTTAATCACTACCATTTTCTTTATGTCGGAAAAAAATCCTACCGAAAACCTGTAGAAATAAACACCACTTGGTAAAGACTCACCACGGCGAGTCTCTCCATCAAATGTTACTTCATAATTACCCGGAGCTTTTTCTTCATTCACGAGAGTTGCAACTTCTCTTCCAAGAAGATCATAAACTTTTAAAACAACATATTGTTGAGAAGAGACATGTGCCGTCTCTACTGATGGAATTGTGTATGAAATAGTTGTTGTTGGATTAAACGGATTGGGATAATTCTGACCGAGCGAAAATTCTCTTGGCAGCTCGATTTCTCGAACATCTGTTACAGTAACACTTGCTTCATTGCTGTATGCTGATTCTGCAGCATCGGTGTAGGCTTTGATTTTGTAAACATACGTAAACCCCTGCGTAACATTCTTATCAACATACGACGTTTCATTACTCAGTGCCGAATCAATCACAGCATAATTGTCATTATTCTTTTTTCTTTCGATTATAAAACCAAATTCACCGTTTGAGTTATCGCTCCATGTGAGTTTTACTTCTTTAGGATTCGATAGCACAGCAGCAAGTTGATTCGGTTGAGGAATAATCGTGATGAAATTCCAAACGTCAGAAAATTGACTTGTGCCGGCGTTATTCTTTGCTCTTATTCGCCAATAATACTTCTTGCCATGATTAACCAATGTTATTTGTCTAACTGTATCAGTCAAAGCAGAATCACTAGCCAATACTTGGTTAAATGCAGCGTCACTTGCTAATTCACATCTATAACTATCCGCATAATTTGTTTTGTGCCATTTTAGATTTAATTGAGCAGGTAAATTATTTTGACCATTAGACGGGTAAACCAGCGTTGGCTTATCCGGCTTATTCTGCACGGTTGCAACTTCTTCAACATAGACCGGAACCGAAGTAAGAGAAATTGTTGCCTGCCCATTCGTAACAGCAACGGATGCGGTATCAAATGTTGGGTTACCGGAATTATCAAGAGCGACACTTCCATCACCATTGAGTTTGGGAACTCCTTTTGTAGTTCTCACGGTACCGGTAGTAAGACCGGTCAGAGTAACATTACCGTTTGCATCATTCCATAAAAGATAAACCGGTTTACCAGCAACAGAAAACTTAAAATTGCCTGAGGTTTGATATTGAGAAGTTTCCGAGTAGCTGTTTTGAATAACACTTGTGAAAGCATCAATTTTCTCCGCCATTAGTTTATGTGAAAAGTAAGCAGCCTTTTTGGTGGTTTTATCTATATCAATAAATGCTACATGACTTCTCCAATCGGTCTGATCCGAATAGTAAAACACCCAAAATAATTTTGAGACTCCGTTTGCAAGCGCATACGATGCATGCTTTAACCACCAGCCGGCTTGATAAGATGAAGATTGATTTGGCCACTGCTGGTTATCGGACCCTGTACATGTTCCGCTATAATTGCCGGTTTCAGTAATCCAGATTTCTTTTCCCGTCAATCCATATGTTGTTAGAAGCTGCTTCCAGTAATCAATGAAAACAGAAATGTCCTGCGTATATTGTCCCACAAAAAAATGAAAATTAAAAACATCAAAATAATTTGAAACGTTGGAACGATTTAACGCGCCCTTCCAGAACGTATCAACTACATTTAAAAATCCACGCGGTTCGTAAATAGGCGTTGCTCCTCCAACAACAATCTTAACATTTGGATAAACTACTTTTGCGGTATCGTATGCAGCTTTTACTGTATTCATAAAATCGTTGTATGTACCAGGAGAATCTCCAAATGTTTGCCCTTCAGGCTCGTTGCCGATTTCAAAGTATTTTATTGGGTACACAAGTCCAGGCATATCATTAACACCATCTGCGTCATAACGCTCCACCAGTTTTGCAATAAACCTTTTGAACGCAGTCATATTGTTTGGCTTGTCGTAATCCATATCTCTTTTGGTCGGCTGATCCCAGTGAGCAAACGGGTGAACAAGTACAAGCAGTTGCAATCCTTGTGCTTGAACTCTTTTGACAAATGCATCGGGCTTAGACCAATCGTAAGTTCCCTGAACGGCTTCGATGTCGTTCCATCTAAATTGTCCGCCTGCAGGGCTAAGAGTTCTATTCCAAGCCATATTCATGTTCCTTATCCCGGAAGCTTCCCATTGGTATTCAGCATCTAATTGCTGCGGTGTTAGCTGAAAGAAATTTGCAGTCTCAAATCCATCTACTCCAAAGTGTGATGTTTCGGCAGGTGCCCATGTTTGCGCTATCAAATCAAAAGTTGAAACGGTAAAAGCGACGAGAAACAACAATCCCAATCTTTTCATTTTGTTACCTCCTATCCTTAGCGTCATCGCGCCTAGAGTGAAAGGAAGAAACAGCTAACTTGCCAACCGTTTAATACTGAAGTATTTAGACTGAGGTGCTAAAACGCAAAGAATTATTTGAGTTACACATTTTATATTTTATATACAGATTAAGAGATATCATGTTGCAAGTCTAAGAGGAGGACTCAAACAATTTCACTATTCAACATCAGCTGGATTTGGAAGACTAGATAGAATTTTATTTTTATTTAAGTTACCAATTTTCAATGACAACTAACATTCTTAAAACGGTTTTGAAGCGGAATTGATCTCTTTAGCGGTTTCTTTCACCGCATTAATAATTTGTTTGTAACCGGTGCATCTGCATAAGTTACCGGCAATAGCATCCTTAATTTCTTCTTCAGTTGGATCGGGATTCTTGTCAAGCAATGCTGACGCTGAAAGCACCATACCGGGCGTACAGAATCCGCATTGTATTGCACCATGAAGAAGAAAATTTTTCTGTAACGGATCTAAAATCTCTCCATTAGCCAATCCTTCGATCGTTAGAATTTCGCTGCCTTCAATTTGTCCGGCAAGGACTAAACATGAATTGACCGCGCGACCGTTTATCAAAACAGTACACGCACCGCACTCGCCAACTCCGCATCCTTCCTTCGTTCCGGTTAGATTAAAATAATCCCTAAGTAAATCTATCAGCCGGAGGTATGGCTCAGTTGTAACTTCTTCTTCTTTTCCGTTTAATTTGAATCTCACTTCCATCTTAAACCGTTAATGGAACGCAGATTATTATGATAGTTATGATCTATTAAGTTACCTTACGCGAAGCATTGTAATTGTCATATTGAGCGGAGCGAAATATCTCAAAACAGTTTGAAATCGAGGTGTCGAGATTCTTCACTCCGTTCAGAATGACAATTTTGCTTAAGGTGAATTATTAAGATCATAACCAATCATAAGAGATCATAAAGATCCGCGTTCTATTCCTTTTAATAGTTGATAAAACATTTGTTGTACTACCGGTAATTTGTATTCGCTTGACCAGCGTAATCCGGTAACTTGAATAATTTGTTCACCTAACATTTTAGAAAGCTCTTTAAGAAACTGGTCCTCTATCTTTTTCCCTTTTGCAAATTTTTCAAGATCAAAAAACCGGATTCCAATTGGTGTAACAGCGCCGGATGCAATTCTAATCTCGTCTATCATGTGGTTTTGAGTTTTCGTCAAAACTGCCAACGTTATCCGGCTAACCGCAACGGCACGCCTTCGTCCAAGTTTATAAAATTCTCCTTCGTACTCTTTGGAAGGAATAGAAACATTAATGCGGGTAACGATTTCGTCTTTATTAAGTTTTGTTTTATATGGACCGGTAAGAAATTCACCGATTGAAATTTCTTTTTTTGAATTCAGCGATTCAATTTCAACCGTTGCATTATAAACCAAAAGTGCCGGAACGGTATCCGCACATGGTGCGTTGTTGACAAAATTGCCTGCAATTGTTGCACGGTTTCTAATCTGCACACTTCCGATTGTACTGCATGCTTTCCACAACAAAGGCAGTTCTTCCTGCACAATTTGATTTTGAAGTATATTGGAAAATGTTTCGGCACCACCGATCGAAATTTTTTCTCTCGTCCGGGTTATACTTTTAATCTCCGGAATTCTATTTATGTCAATCAACAAATCAGAATTTGCAAAACGGTTTGAACCTTGCTGCAACCCGGGCACCACATCGGTTCCGCCGGCGATTATTTTGCTGCCGTTATTCTGTTCAGCAAGAATGCTTAACGCTTCATTCAAACTTTTCGGAATTAATATTTCTAGAGATGGAATCACTTACTGCCTCGCTTCAAATCTTCCGGTCGTAATTTTTTGCTCAATAAAACTTCTTCCAGATTCAGCGGAAGTTTGAAAAATCTTTTTCCAACCGCATTATAAACCGCATTCGAAATAGCCGAAGCAGTTAATTCCAAAGTTGGTTCGCCAAGGGATTTAGCGCCCCATGGTCCGTAAATATCTTTTCCCTCAACAAAGATTGGATCGATCTCGCCGATATCCTTGCTTGTTGGAATTGTGTACTGATCAAAATTTAATTCGCGGATAAAACCTTTATCGGTTGTAACCTCCTCAAAGATTCCGTATCCCGCGCCTTGCGTAACGCCGCCGTAAACTTGTCCCATGGCGCCGAGCATATTAATCACTTTGCCGGCATCGTGCACAGCGGTAACTTTATCAACATAAATTTCACCAGTTGCGATATTTACTCTCACTTCTGCAACTTGACAGCCGTACACGTAAGTGAAGTACGCATCGCCTTGACCGACATGTTCATCCCAACCAACAGACGGACTTTTGTACCAACCAATTGTTGCAAGACTGACGCCGCGTTGATAAGCTAGTTTGCATATATCTTTGAACGTGATTGGTGATTGGTGATTGGTGATTAGTACTTGGTTATTTTGAAAAACAATTTCATCATCGGATTTTAAATTCCATTCGTTTCGCATTAATTCTTCCAGACGTTTGCGCAAAATTTCTGCAGTTGCTTTAACCGCACCGCCACCCATTAATGTTGCACGAGACGCAACAGTCGGCCCGCTGTCCGGGGTAATTCCGGTATCAAGCTCAAGATAAATTATTTGATCAATCGAAATTCCGAAAACTTCTGCTGCAATAATCGAGTATGTCGTTCGTAATCCTTGCCCGTTTTCTGCAAGCCCGCAATCAAGATAAACACTGCCGTCATTTTGGATCGAGATGTAAGCGCTCGCAGCATCCGTTCCTTCAGCGCCGAGTGAACAACCACGGAAGCTGACCGCTAATCCGATTCCTTTTTTAATCAAACGATCCGGTGAAATAAATTGTGTTTCATTTATGATCGGCGAGGAAAAATCATATTCGATGAGTTGTGATTTATCCTTTTTGTTTTCCACCCATTTTTTTCTGAAGTCGGTGTTTTCTTCAGCGGTTTCAAGAACGGTCAAAAGATTTACTTCATGATTCTGAAGTTTCTGACCCGTTGCAGTAATCGAGCCGGATTTGTATCCGTTAACTTTTCTAATTTCATCCGGCGTCATACTTAATCGCACTGCAATTTCATCCATCAATGATTCTTGCGCAAAGATCGGCTGCGGCGAACCGAAACCGCGCATCGCGCCTGTGTAAGGATTGTTTGTGTAAACCGCGCGCACATCCGTGTGAACGTTTTCGATTTCATAAGGTCCGGTTGCCTGAACAACCGTACGCCAGGTAACGAAAGGACTCATCGAAGCATAAGCGCCGCCATCGGCAAGAATATCAATCTTCATCGCTTGAATCTTACCGGATTTATTGTAACCAACTTTGTAATTCAAAACGTACGGATGACGTTTGTACGATTCTAAAATCGACTCTTCGCGGGTATAACGAATTTTAACTGGACGATTAATTTTCATTGCCGCAATAGCTGCACGAGCCGAAAGGATGCACATTATATCGTCCTTGCCGCCAAACGATCCGCCAAGATGAGCTTGCTGAATTCTGACTTTGCTCAAAGGGAAATCCAGAACTTCAGCAACAAATCTTCTTGCGGTAAATGGATTCTGGATACTTCCGATTACTTTAACACCAAGTGAAGTTTCAAGAGGAATTGCCACGACTGCTTCCGGTTCAAGATAAGAATGTTCGATCAACTGTGTTGAATAAGTTTGTTCCAGAACAAAATCGCTCTCTGCAAAACCTTTTTCAATGTTTCCTTTTCTGAGAGGATGATGAAAGATGAGATTACTCCCCTCCTCCGGATGAATTAGAACTGCATCCGGTTCCAAAGATTTTCGGGGATCGATTAAAAGTGGGAGCGGAGTGAAATCAACTTTAATTTTTTTCACAAGCTCATGCAACTTGGCTTCGGATTCCCCAACGAGCATCGCAAGCACATCACCGGGCGTTACAACTTTCTCATTGCAGAAAATCGGCTGATCGTTTTTAATCATGCCAACTTTTTTTGCGCCGTGAACATCATCTGCGGTGATAATCGAAACAAGCGATTCATCACTTTCAACTGCGGAGAAATCGATTGAATTTATTTTGGCATGAGCAGATGGAATTCTCAGCATCACGGCATGAAGCATTCCGGGAAATTTATAATCATCGGCAAATTTCGCGCGCCCCGTTATCTTATCAATGCCGTCTTCCCGTATAACCGGTTTACCAACAACTGAAAATTCTTTGTTCATCCTTTTCTCTAATTCACCTTAGTCACTTCAATTTGTTAACTAGTCTTTCACCTTGAACATAAATCTCATTCTTAATTTTACTCTCGTCTTTGTCCAGCAATTGAAAATCTTTCATCAGGTATTCACCGTTTTGCATGACAGTTTCAACCGGATATTCCAACATACCGTAAATATAATGCCCCCAAAAATTTTCTTCGGTCATTGGTGTTGGAGGTGTGTAATTCCAAATGATCAGATCCGCTCTGTCGCCTTCGTTCAGTGTTGGGTAATCCAAAAAATATTTTTTAGCGAACGCAAGCTGATCAAAATAAATCTTTTTTACCAATGCGGTAGAAACATCAAAACTGTTTCCTTGGTGGCGTGACAGTAAATAAATTTGTTTTAGTGAACGAGCAACATTAGAGTGCATTCCGTCTGTTCCCAAAAGAAACGGAATGCTTTTCGGAATTCGTCCGAACTGCGGCAGTCCGACCGAATTATTTAAATTGGAATCCGGACAGAACGCAAGCGCACTTTCATGATTGCTGATCATTACAAAATCTTTTTCCTTCAAATGCACGCCGTGTACCAAAATGCTTTTTGAATTAAGCAGCTTATATTTTGCCAGCCGTTTGATCGGTGATTTGCCGGTGTATTCAATGCTAAGTTTATTGTCAATTTCATCTTCAGCAGCATGAATATGAATTCCGAGATCGAACTTTTTCTGAATCTTGTGCGCTTCAGCTAAAACATCGTCGGACAGTGTAAACGAAGCGTGAAGACCAAGCATTGCGCGGTAATCTCCGTCCAGCTGCGAAGTGTGAAAGTTTTTGTTCTCTTCCAATCCCTCCATTGCTTTATCGAGACCGTTTCTATCCGTGCATTCAAAACAAAGAACGCCGCGGATTCCAAATTCATACAAAACATTTTGAATGATTCTTAAACTTCCATCGATCTGATCTTGAGATGAATGATGATCGAAAATATATGTCACGCCGTTTCGGATCGATTCCAAAGCAGCCATCTGTGCGGAAGCTTTAATCATATCGGTATCAAGCGCACGGTCAAGTTTCCACCAAAGATTTTTTAGAACATTGTGAAAATTATCGAACTTGCCTTTAAGCGGTAATCCTTTTGCAAGACGCGAGTAGATATGGTCGTGAAAATTTACCATCGGTATCGTTACAACTTTGCCGAATGCGTTGTATGAATTCTTGTTCACACGATTCGGATTTTTCAGAAATGTCTGGAAATTCTTGGGCCGAATTTTTGAAATGCAGCCATCTGAAATACTCAAGTCTCCGAATAACGGCAGAATATCACTTCCCACTATTGTGCAAATCCAGGCATTCTCGATTGTCATAGACCTTTTCATATCTTCAACTCCTCGCCGCAGTCGAACCATGCTAATTAATTTTCAATCCGACTTTGTGATTAAAATCTTCAATCAGCTCGTCCCACTTAGGCGCAATGGTTAATCTTTCCTTCCAATAATTTTTATCGTACCACTGGGCATTTAATTCTTCAACCGTCTTGCCCTGCTGTTCAACCCACGTAAAATATTTCAGGTTATGAATTCTCTTTTTGTCGTAGTAGCTCAACTCTTGGAAATAATCTATTCCTTGTTTCTTAACAACCGAAGTCCAATCTACTTCCGCTTTCTGTTCGGAATATTTTCCCCATGTTTTGTTCATCTCCTTCAGTCGCGAGTTATACATTTCTTTTGAATCGGTGAAGACTGTGAAGATTACATCGTTCTCATTCATCTCGTAATATTTTGCAAGTTTGATGGAGCTGAGAAGATTGCCAATTGAAGAAATTCCAAGCCATGATAATTTTGAAATTGTATTTTTGCTGACACCGCTTCTCGATAGCCATTTCTTTCCAGCTTTTTCATTGAACAATCTTAAAACGCGCAGCGGGTGTTCATCGTCAATCGCACAAACGGCGTCTGTGTTTTTTACATTGTGAATCCACGGAATGTGTTTGTCGCCGATTCCTTCAATTCTGTGAGCGCCGTAACCGTTCATTAGCAAAGTTGGACATTGCAATGCTTCGGTTGCAACGACTTTTACGTGAGGATAAACTTCACGCAGGTAATCACCCGCAGCAATTGTTCCGGCAGAACCGGTCGCACTTACGTAGCCGCTTACTCGCTCATCGGCTTTTTTGATCTGATTGAAAAGTGCTTCGATAGTTGACCCGGTTATTTCGTAATGCCAGACAGAATTTCCAAACTGCTCGAACTGGTTGAAGATCAAATATTCATCGCTCTTTTTAACCAGCTCGTGACATTTATCATAAATTTCTTTTACGTTGCTTTCGCAGCCGGGTGTTGCGTAAATCTCAGCGCCAATTTCTTTCAGCCAATCAAATCTTTCTTTGCTCATTTCTTCCGGCAGAATCGCTACTGCATGAACCGACAGCAACGCTGAATTGAATGCACCGCCTCTACAGAAATTTCCAGTCGAAGGCCAAACAGCTTTATGATATTCCGGGTTGAATCTTCCCGTTACGAGATACGGCGCCAGACATCCGTAAGTGGCACCGACTTTATGCGCACCGGTCGGGAAAAATTTTCCAACCAGTCCGACAATTCTTGCTTTTACACCGGTGATCTCTTTGGGAATTTCTAAAAAATTAATCTCGCCAATTCTGCCAGACTTGTAATCATTCTGCCAATTTATTCTAAACAAGTTGAGCGGGTTTACATCTTCAAGTCCAACTTTCTCCAATTTCTTCTGGATCGATTGCGAGATGGTCTCCGGATTTTTTAGTTGACTAAATTTTGGAAGTACAATTTTCTGTTTCTTACATCGTTCTATCGTTTTGTTTAGATAGTCCTCGTTCTCAACATCCCATGACCAGTTTACCATAATTGTCCCATTTTTATTGTTATTAATTTTTGAATTCGTAGGGAACGGTCTGCGACCGTTCCGAATGCTAATAATCAATTTTAATGTTCTCGGAAGAGTCATAGACTCTTCCCTACAGATCAAATTATATTTCTAAGTTATCCGGTAGTTCCTTTTCAATTTCCCACCTCAGCGGGTTCTGTTGTATGTATCTTCTTATTTGAAACAATTCTTTTTCATTCCGGATTATTCTATCATAAAACGACCGTTGCCAGTGGAACTTGCTCTCATTATTCAAAAGTGTATTTATTCTTTTCGATGAAAACGATTTAAACCCGCGAATGATTTCGGAAAGTCCGTAATGCCTTGCATTAGGAAGGGTCACAGACCCTTCCCTACGATTATCAATAATTAGTATTCCGTGAACATGGTCCGGCATAATTATAAAATAATCCGGTTCACAGTTTGAATAGTGATTTGGCAAATCGTTCCAACATTGTTCAACAACTTTTCCAAAATGATTCAGTTTAACAGAGCCGCCAATGATATTTCCGAACAATTGATTTTTATGTTGCGTACAAATCGTAACAAAATAATAAGCTGGTATCGAGTAATCGTAACCTTTCATTCTATTTCGTTTTCGACTTGGAAGAGTTTTCTTTTCAATCATAATTTTTTTATCGTAGGGAACGGTCTGTGACCGTTCCCACATATAATTTTGAGGTTGTGATCTAAAAAAGTAATTATCAATTTCAAAATCTGCGTAGATCGGTTAAAATCTGCGCTATCAGTGTTCCATTGTTCAAAAAATATTACTTTTTAGATCACATCCTCTACAATTAACTATATAAACTCAGCAAAACTTTTTCCGGTGTGAGCGGTGCTGAAAACTTAATTTCCAAATCCGGTTTGAAAGCACGCATCGCATTCAACAACGCAAAATAAGCGCCGATACCGTACATGAACGGCGGTTCGCCAACTGCTTTTGAATTTAACGGACCGAATGGATTCGGAACATTCTCAAGAAAGTGCACCTTAATTTCTTTCGGCACAAAATGAACGTCCGGAACTTTATAAGTTGAAAGAGCATCGGTCAACAATTTCCCTTCGCCGTTCCAAATCAATTCCTCCATTGTCATCCAGCCGATTCCTTGAGCGATTCCACCTTCCGTTTGTCCGAGATCCACCACTTTGTCAATCGATCCGCCGAAATCATGTACAACTTTTACCGAATCGAATTGATATGTGCCGCGTAAGCAGTCAAGTGTCACTTCAACAATTGCGGTGCCGTAAACATGATACGCGAAAGGTTTTCCTTTGTTCGTTTTAGTATCAAAATAAATATCCGGTGTTGAATGATGCGCTTGTGCCGTTAAGCTGATTCTGTTTCTGTATGCAGTAAGGATCAATTGATCGAATGTCAAATCCGTTTTCTCGCCGTCCTTATATATTGTTTCATCCTGGATTTCAATTTGTGAATGTGAATCTGTTTTCAATTCTTCAGCTGCAACCTTTCGCAGACGCTCAGTCAAAATTTTGCACGCATCAATTATTGCAAAACCGTTTAGATCGGCTCCTTTACTGGCTGCTGTAGGCGATGTGTTGGAAATTCTTGAAGTGTTTGTCGAATCTATCTTGATTCTCTTCTCGCTGATTGAAAGCGACTTTGCCGCTATGATTCGCAGTTTGGCGTTTACACCTTGCCCCATTTCAACCGCGGCAGTGCTTATGTTTACGCTTCCATCAGTGTAAATATGAACTAGCGCGGATGCTTGGTTCAAAAAAGTGGTTGTGAAAGAAATTCCGAAACATACCGGCATAACCGCCACACCTTTCTTTACCAATTTATTCTCGGAATTAAATTCTTTTACATTTCGATAAATTTCATTTTTGTTGAATCTGGTTTCGATCTCATAAAAACATTTCTCTGCATGCGGCTGTATAACTTTTTGTCCGTATGGGAAATCGTCTCCTTCAATCAACAAATTCTTTTTCTGAATTACGGAAGGATCAATACCCATAATTTGCGCTGCTTTGTAGATCGCGGATTCGATTACAAACATTCCTTGCGGTCCGCCGAAACCTCTAAACGCAGTAAACGGCGGTAGATTCGTTCGGCAGCTCAATGCGGTTGCTCTAACGTTTGGAATGAAATACGAGTTTGTGCAATGGAAAAGTGTTCGATCTAAAATAGCCGGCGAAAGATCTGCAGCAGCGCCGGCGTTCTGATAGAAAGTTGCCTGGTAAGCTAAAATTTTTCCTTCTTTATTCAAACCAATTTTGAAATCCGATGAGTAAGGATGCCGCTTGCCTGTCATTCTAATATCTTCTTGACGCGGAAGGACCAACTTAACGGCAACATTTAATTTGTACGCCGCAAGCGCAGCCATCACCGCCCAAGGTGTGGCTTGATCTTCCTTCCCGCCAAAACCGCCGCCAAGACGTGCAACGTCAACTTCAACTTTATGCATCGGCAGTGCAAGCACACGCGCAGCAGTTCGCTGAACTGCCGTCGGGCCTTGAGTTGCAGAAATAATTTTTATTCCGCCGCCTTCAATTGGGATTGCAACAGAGCCTTGAGTCTCAAGATACAAATGCTCTTGTCCGCCGCTTTCTATGCTATCTTCAACAATGTAATCGCAACTGCTCCATGCGTTCTCAATATTCCCGATTTCAAAAGTTCTCGGCGGAACGATCAGTTCGTTTTTCTTCGCAGCTTGTCTAGGATCAAAGATTGCCGGGAGTTTTTTGAATTCACTTTTTATTTTTTTAACTGCATCGTGCGCATGTATCAGCGAATCCGCAACAACTAAGGCAATGGGATGACCGATAAAATGGACTGTGTCTTCGGCAAAAAGATTTTCGTCCGGCACTATACCGCCTATTTGATTTTCACCGGGAATATCTTTTGCTGAAAAAACTCCTTTCACGCCTTCTGACTTGAGCGCACTTGAAAAATCCAGCTTTTGAATTTTTCCATGCGCGATCGGAGAATAATATACGTATCCGTACAACACTCCTTCGGGTAGGGTAACGTCGTCAATGAACAGTGACTCGCCGCGAACATGCCGTATGGAATCGGTATTGCTCAAATCAATCTCTCTCGTTTGTATTTGGGACAGGTAGTTCAATCTGTTCCGGAAATAATTTTACAAAATGCGCGTAAATCAATTGACGCAGCAGCAAACGCTTGTATTCTGCGGAACCGCGGGCATCGCTGATCGGCGAAATTTCCGTTTGGGAAATTGATGCAGCGGTAAGAACCGTTTCTGTATTAACGGATTTTGTCTTCAAGAATTTACAAGTCTTTGCGAGATACAACGGAACGGGCGCTACACCACCGGCGGAAATGTGTACAACGGAAATTTTTCCCTTCGTCAGTTCAAGATAAATGGAAGAATTCACACTGGCTATGTCTAAAAAAGTGCGTTTGGAAATCTTTTCAAAATTAAAAAAGAAATTTTTAGACGGCACATTGAAACTTACCGCTTCAATAATCTCATCCGGTTTCTTGTCGAGAGTTTTGTAACCCTTGTAAAAATTCTTTAGAGCAACTTCCCGATTTTTTTTGCCGTTTCTTAAATGCACCACAGCATCGAGCGCCAAAAGAATGTTTACCGTGTCGGCTATCGGTGATGCGTTAACGATGTTGCCACCAACGGTTGCGCGGTTTCGGATTGGCATAGAACCAAAAAGATTAAAATACTCATCCCAATGCGGAAATATTCTTTGCAGCAGACTCGAATTTTTGATTTCTTCTATTGTGGCAGCGCCGCCGATTCTTATTCTATTCTTAGTCTTAACAATTCCCTTCAGCTTTTCATCGGCAGAAATAAAATCGACATTTGAACGGACTAGCTCCTCCCATTTTTGAACATACAAATCCGTTCCGCCGGCGATAACAACTTTCGATTTTACTTTGGTCGGTATTGCCGGGATTTGTTTTAATCTTTTCGGAATATCTCGGAAATACTGGGGAACAAATTTATTTGTGATCAGTTTTTCAAGATGTGTTTTGGCTTGTGAGCCGTTACCGGAAAATGTGACGTTAGCTTTTTCAAGTGCGCGTTTTATTCCGGCATACCCGGTGCACCGGCAGATATTTCCACCAATAGAATCAACAGCTTTGTCAATCTCAAATTTATCATGATTCAAAAAATATCCAGTCATCGAAACAATAAAACCGGGAGTGCAAAAACCACACTGTGTTCCGCCTTCGTCAACCATCGCTTCTTGAATCGGCGTTAAGACGGAATTGCTCACTCCCTCAACTGTCACAATATGTTTGGCGTTTGCATCGCTGATCGGCATCAAGCAAGAATTGACAGACTTATATTTAACTCGATTTCCGGTTACCTCGCCGACCAAAACAGTACATGCACCACAGTCGCCTTCGCGGCAGCCTTCCTTAGTTGCAGTTAGTTTTTTTTCTTTGCGGATAAAATCCAACAGGACTGTTGTAGGCAGTACACTCGTCTCAACGAGTTGATCATTCAGGATGAATTTGATCATGAACACTCTTATCGTTTCACTAAAACATTAAAACAATATTTGTACAGCTATCTATATTAAGTCGCAGCGACTTTAATTCTATTTCATCCAACAAAAAATTAATATTTTACCGCACGGAAATCAAAGAAGAATTATGTTTAAAGAACTTGAACTCTGGCAGAAAAACTTGATTGGACTAAGCATAAGCCAATTTCTTTACCGCGCGGCTACACGAAGTTTATTGCCTTACTTGCCGTTATTTATTAAAGAGCTGGGAAAGACTTCGTTCGGCGATACTGCAATCTGGTCCGGCTGGATTTATTCATCACCATTTATAATTTCTTTTTTTGTTACGCCGCTCTGGGGCAGTTACGGCGATAAATACGGAAGAAAGAGAATCGCTTTATTTGCTGCATTCGGTTTTGCTGCCGCACATTTTCTTATGGGGATGGCAAATTCGCTGCCGATGTTATTGGTCTTCGCGTCGCTGCAAGAAGCATTCGGCGGATTTTATCCGGCGTCCGTTTCATTGGTTGCGGCAAACACACCAAAAGAAAAAACTTCTTATGCATTGGGAATCTTGCAGTCATCGAGCGCAGCAGGCAATGTTGTCGGTCCGGTTTTCGGAGGACTGCTTGCATACTTCGTCGGTTACCAATCTGTTTTTTTCATCGTCGCTTTCTTGGTAACCATTGGCTGTTTTGTTATCCTTTTCTTTGTCGAAGAGAAAGAATTTGTAAAGGAAACTCATGAATACTTCACCTGGATCAAAAATCTAAAATATATTCGACTGAACAATTTTTTAATCTCGTCAGTCCTTTTTCTATTTATTTATTCCGTAGGAGTTACATTACTCAGACCAACATTCGCGTTGTTCATTGATTCGCTGGCGCGCTCATCACATAATTCATCTGCAATCGCCGGAACTTTCTTTACAATCTTTGGCGCAACGGCGGCAATTTCTTCTGCATGGTTAGGTAAGATCACAAAAAAAATTGATGTGACAAATCTTATAGTTTCCATGTCCGTAATCACCGCAATTTGTTTTTTGCTGGTTCCGGTTTTCAATTCTCTTTTTACAATTGCGGTTATTCTGGCTATCTGCGGTTTTGTAATTGGATTGATTTTGCCCTCCATCAACACTCTAATCAGCAACAATGTTCACGAAAACAGAAAAGCCGGTGTATTTGGAATAGGGTTCAGCGCTTCGATTTTGGGAAATCTTATCGGCGGAATTGTTGTCGGTTATTCGGTATCATTTCTCGGTCTGAAAATCCCTTTCATCTTTTCAGGAATGCTTTTCTTGACAATTCCTTTGATTCGAATTGTCCTTATTAAGAATAATTCAAAATGATACGCGGCTTACGCTTATACAAAGTCAGCGTTGCCAATGCAGTGCAGATCATTTTATTCGGTGAAGTTAAACGAATGTTTGCTTATATTTATTTGAAAGCATGATAACGGTGTTAGATTTATATGCCTAATCGACAAAAATATTCTCCTCTCAACTTATCGTTTACCGGATTATCATTTGAGAATCACTCAAATAATATAAATAAGCAAGAGGCAGAAAATGAAAGTTCGATATTTATTTCTCGTTTCATTTTTTTTCATGGGCTTAAGTATTATAACGGCGCAGATCGATTATTCAAAACCCGAAGTTGTTGCTGAAAAATTTCTGGATCTTTATTTCAAGGGGGACTGGTTTAATGCTTGCAAACTTTACGGATTGCAGGATTGCGAAGATCAGATTTCGTTTATGTTAAAAAAGATGATGACAGATGAAGATTATGTTGACGAAGGAACATGTACGTTCGAAATTGACAGCTGCGTAGTTGATAAGTCTCAAAAAACGGCGAAATGCTACTTCACTAAAACTTGTTCTGCCGATACTACCCCGAAGAAAAATCATTTAGACCTAAAAAAAGTTGACGAAAAATGGGTCGTAGAATACATTTACCGGCGCGATAAATATTTGTAAACCCTTGCAAGATTATTTTGTTTTAATATATTGAGCTGTAAAAATTCCTTCGGATATACTAAAATTTATGAAAGAGAATTTGCGAAACAAAAAATCTTGGTTTGAACATCGGAACGAACCTCTTTTACCCCGCCCGCTTTTTCTAAAACGAGTTCTGAAACATTTTGCAATCGGTCTTCTAATTATTTTTGTTTCGCTGATGATCGGCGTTTGCGGTTATCATTTCTTGGAAAACATCGGCTGGATCGATTCACTGCTGAATGCTTCAATGATATTGGGCGGGATGGGTCCAGTGAACGAGCTTCGAACAGACGCGGGAAAAATATTTGCATCGCTATACGCTCTATTTTCCGGTATAGTATTTCTCGTTACTGTCGGCATCATACTCGCTCCGGCTGTTCACCGTTTGCTTCATAGTTTGCATATTGATGAAAAAGATAATGATTAGTGATGTAAATATTTTCAAGTGTGTATCTTTATAAAATAAAAACGAACAACTTAAATCCGGTTTCAAAAAAGGAAAACCAATATGAAAAGATTTTTTAATGTTGTAATCTTAATTGCAGTAATTGGCGGATTAGGGTATTTTGTTTGGCATAGATGCAATAAGAAAAACGGAGCTGAAACTAAGGAAACAACTTTTAATATCTATTTGATTGCAAATGCCGGCACCAGCTTTGAAGGCGAAAAAACCATTTGCGATGACATAGTGACACCGGTATCAAAAACAGTTATAGTTGAAAAATCGGAAATTGAAGCAGCAATGAACGAACTGTTTGCCCAGCGGGATACGCTTCAACTGCGCAACTATATTCAAGGACCTGGTTTGCTGCTGTTTAATGTTTCCGTTGCGGATAACGTTGCTGATGTTTATATAACCGGCGATTTCAGAATTCAGATAAAATGTGACGTTGACAGAATTCGTCATCAGCTTTACGATACCGCGAAACAATTCAAAGATTTACAAGTCAAATTCTACATCAACAACGAACCCCTGGATAACTATCTCGCCATCGCTGAAAAGGGATTTCAATAATGGCTTGGTTTTATATTTTTGTCGCTTCAATTTTCGAAATAAGCTGGGCAGTTGGATTAAAGTACAGTCAAGGTTTCACTCAACTTAAATCCTCTGTATTTACAGTCATCACGATGATCTTGAGCTACGTTTTTCTTGCGCTTGGCGCAAAAGAACTGCCTATTGGAACGGCTTACGCCGTGTGGACCGGCATTGGCGCAGTTGGAACTGCCATCTACGGAATTCTTTTCTTCAACGAACCAAAAGAGCTTCTGAGAATCGCATTCATCTTTTTAATTGTTGTTGGAATTGTAGGTTTACGCTTAACATATAAAAATGTTTGATCGATGAAAAAACTTTCTCACGACGAAATTTCCCGAAACAGAAGCACAATTGAAACGATTCATACTGTGAAGAAACTGCCAGTGTATGTTGTGTTGAACAGCATCCGCAGCAGCTACAATGTTGGTTCAATTTTCAGAACATCCGACGGCGCTATGATCGAAAAACTTTTTCTTTGCGGCTACACACCCCACCCGCCAAAGAAAGAAGTTCTAAAAACTGCACTCGGCTCTCAAGACAGCGTACACTGGGAATACGCCAAGAATCCCAAAGATGTAATTTCGGAATTAAAAAAGAAGGGCGTAAAAATCTGCGCGCTCGAACTAACTGAAAACAGTGTCCCTCATTACAATCTAACAAAAGAAATATTTCCAATGGCACTTCTAATAGGAAATGAAATTACCGGTGTGTCTCAAGAACTATTGGATATGTGCGATCTGTCAATCGA
>JAKAEE010000021.1:0-47947 GCA_021820065.1 Bacteroidota bacterium
TTTAAGAAGAACGGAGCTATAGTTCTTTTCGAATTCGAAAAGGCAGAGGATCAAATCAAAATTGTATCTGAGAAACATTATCGTTTAGTCGAACCCAGCGAGTTATCGAAAGAGGAACTAGAAAAATACAATACCAGAATTCAATAATTTCAAAGAGAATTTTATATTCATACTTGTGTTCCTCTTCGAAATCTTTACGAATCGAAGAGAGAATATAGGCTGGACATTTACGGAGAAAAAATTTTATGGTTAAGACTCAATTAGCAGTTGTTGGCGGTGGACCCGGCGGATATGCTGCAGCATTCCTCGCGGCTGATCTTGGTATGCAAGTCACATTGATTGACCTCGAAAAAAATCCCGGCGGCGTTTGTTTGTACCGCGGATGTATTCCTTCTAAAGCATTGCTTCACGTCGCGAAACTTATTCACGAAGCAGACGAAGCAAAGAAATGGGGCGTTGAATTTGGTGAACCCAAAATAGACATAAACAAACTCCGCGATTTTAAAAACGGAGTTGTGAATAAAATGACCGGCGGACTCGGTCAGCTTTGCAAGTCGAGAAAAGTAAATTACATCAACGGCAAAGCAACTTTTGTAAATTCGAATACGCTTTCTGTTGCCAAAGTTGATGGAACTACCGAAGAAGTTGTTTTTGAAAAAGCTATTCTCGCCACAGGTTCGGTTCCGGCTAAAGTGCCGGGGCTATCGATTGATTCGCCGCGCGTAATGGATTCGACTGCTGCGCTTGAATTGAATGACGTTCCGAAACGGCTGCTTGTAATCGGCGGCGGATACATTGGATTAGAGCTCAGTACCGTTTATGCTGCACTGGGCAGTAAAGTCACTGTTGTCGAAATGCTTCCCGGAATTTTACCCGGTGCGGATAGAGATTTAGTAGCTGTGCTTGAAAAACGCGTTAAAGCAACCATGGAAAATGTTTTCGTCGAAACAAAAGTTGTAGAGCTGCGGGAATCCTCCGTAAGGAGTCCTTCGGACGTCCCTTCGGGAAAAGAAACTTCAAACGGAATTCAGGTTAAGCTTGAAGGTAAAGACGTTGCGGAGTCCGTTCAAACATTTGATAAAGTTTTAATTTCCGTTGGAAGAAAACCGGTAACAGCCGGTCTCGGATTGGAAAACACAAAAGTGAAAGTAAACGAGCGCGGATTTGTTGTTGTAGATAAAACACTAAAGACAGATGATGCGAACATCTACGCAATTGGAGACATAGTCGGCAATCCGATGCTTGCTCACAAAGCTGCTGCAGAAGGTAAAGTTGCAGTCGAAGTAATACTTGGTCATAAAGCTACATTCGAACCGAACGCAATTCCTGCAGTTGTATTTACCGATCCAGAACTTGCATGGACGGGTTTAAGCGAGACCGAAGCGCGCGAAAAAGGAATCAAAGTTGAAGTTGCAAAGTTTCCATGGGCCGCCAGCGGTCGCGCAACAACACTCGATCGAAATGACGGAATGACTAAACTCGTCATTGAACCTGAGACAGAAAGAATCCTTGGCGTTGGAATCGTTGGAGTTGGAGCCGGCGATATGATTGCCGAAGGAACGTTGGCAATTGAAATGGGCGCAGTTGTTAAAGATCTTGAGTTGACGATTCATCCTCATCCAACTTTATCGGAAACGATGATGTTTGCTGCAGAACTTTTCTATGGTCATGCAACCGATATGTACAGACCGAAGAGGAAATGATTTGTCATAGTAATTGTTGAGCTTTAGTTTGGTATCTCTACAATAAAATCATCGAACGACGCGTCTAGATTACCTGCGCAAACAAGTCCAACACCGCCGCCATTGTAGTCTTTAATTTCAACATTCACAACCAAATTATTGTTTATGTACGCACGAATGTTTTTTCCCGAGCACATAACTTTTAAATCATTGAACCCTTTTTTTACAACGTCAGTGTTTTTCCAAGGAATCAGATCAGTAAATTCCGAACCATTGGAATAAATTAATTGATAATATCCGTCAGGTGAAATTCTAAACATGAAATAACCTTCGTCGCTGCGTCCAAATTGAATTCCGAAACCTGTATTTTTTGCGCGCCCGTCCCACCGAGCTTTTACCGATATTATACAGTCTTCATATTCATCGCTGATTCTCGTTCTGTGTATTGAATCTTTCTCTCCGTTAAAACAAGTCAGCAAAACATTTTTCAATTTCCAAAGTTCGCTTAAACCTAAATCCGTTTCATCGCTATCGAAGCGTTCTTCTACAACCACCCGGTTAATCGCATCATCTTACTCATCATTGTCCTTTACGTTTATATCAACTTTGAAATCGTCGAACGAACAATCCGTGCCGGCAACTACGTACAAACCGACTCGCCCGCCGTTGTATGAATCTTCGATAACATTAACGACTAACTTATCATTGATATAGCACTTTATTCTTTTACCGAGGCATTTGACTTTCAATTCATTAAAATCATCTTCATCTAAATCTACCTTTGCAGCCGGCGATACTGGTTCAAGCTTGCTCGTATATTTAATTAGCGAATAAGCCCCATCTTTTGAAATCAAGAAGTAATAACATTTGCCTTTGTCGTTACCGAAGATTAGTCCAATCGGCTTATCTATAATATCCTCATTAAATTTTGCCTTAACGGAAACCGCGCAGTCTTGGTAGATAATTCGAAGTTCGTTATAGTAATCTTCACCCGATTTGCCGCCGGAGAAAGTAAGTTCGCCATCATTCAATTGCCATGGATAAGTTTCACTCAATCCAGAGCCCGGATTACTGAAATTAAGTTCTACTGATCTTACCGGGTTGTAATAAGAATTAGGCGTCTCATCCGGACTGTAAGAATATGTTGCTATTAGTCTGCTGGTATTGAGTGTTTTTTCGGTTGCTTGAGAAGAATAGATATCTATGCTGTATAGCATTGTACCTAATAGAATAAAAGAAGTACACTGGAAAGATTTTTTACCTTCTTTAGAAATGTTATATCCGACGTAGTACAGTCTGTCACCAAGTGTCTCAACCGGATCAGGAAGAAATTCATCAATGACACCGTTCACACATATTTTTTCAATGAGGCTTATCATTTCGTCAGTAAAATTCGGATCGGCCATTTCGCTGAACTGGGCTTTTATGTGAACGCTAAATCCCTCGTCGAGAACAAATGTTATCATTTTGTCGTTCGGTTTGAATTCGTCCATAGTAATCCTTGACCACTCATCATCCTTCGGTACTTTTGGCACTGGAATTAAAACCGATCCTTCAGGAAATTTTAATTCCTTATATATCCAACCTTCGGGCAGATTCTTGTTGGACTCTTGGCAGTGATAACTAACAGGCAGAAATAGAATCAATCCTATGACTAAAATGAAAATTGTTGTTCTCATAGCCAGCCTCTTTGATAAATAAGTAGTATTGAACGCCTATCAGACATAATTTCCCTTATTTAAAACAAAAGGAACGTTTATTCAATTGGTTCTAATTCAACTTTATTGTCAGCGAAGTTTTGCTATTTATGGTTGTATTGCGCTATTAACTTTTTGTACTCTTCAGTTTGTTTTATGTTTGTTAAATCTTCGTCCGCTTCCATATTAGAGATAATGACTTTGCCTGTCATTAGTGCTTTTTTCAAATTCTCCAACGCTTTATCTTTGTCATTCATTAGGGAATAGGCGCACGCCACATTATAATACACCTCGTATAAACCATTTAGATTAAGTTCGAGAGCTTTCTCACAAGCCAATAATGCTTCACTATAATGTCCTAATTTCACCTCTGATAAGGCAATTATTAAATATGGTTGCGGATTATTTGTATTATCTTCTTTGATATATCTTTTACTGCTTTCAAGAGCGTCTAGATATTTCTTGTTATAAAACTGACAGGCGCTTAAGTAAAAGTTCACAGTGTAATCAACCGCATTTGAAGAAATTAATTTTTGATAGATCGGAATTGCCTCTGTTAATTTATTCTGAAAACGATATACATCTGCAAGTGCAAGCTGAACATCCACAAGCTCCGGATTTACAGATAATGCCTTTTTAAAATTGCTCTCTGCTTTGTCTAGCTGGTTTAAATACCCATAACAATGCCCCTTCATAAAAATAACCCTAACGTCGTTGGGCGTTTTATTTTCGCATTGAGTAAAATAATTCAGTGCATCTTCAAATTTATTTTGAGAAAAATACATTTCTCCAAGCTCTTTCAAGACATAAGCGAGGTCCGGGTCAATGGAAAGCGCTTTCTTAAAATGTTCTTCCGCCTTATCAAATTGTTTCAAGTTTTCGTAACTAAGCCCAATTTGGTAATTGAGTTCTTTGTGTGCAGGTTTTATTTCATAACATCTTAAAAGGTACGTCAGCGCTTCTTCGTATTCCTGTTTCTTATTGTTTATCTCGCCAATCATCGAAAGGGAATAATAATCGTCATTTACAAATTGCAGATAAGCTTTATACGCTTTCTCGGCTTCGTCCCATTTTTCTAAATCATAATTAATGCTGCCGATGTCAATAAATAGTTTATAACTTTTTGTGGGATTTTTTTCAATCACTTTTTCGTAAAATGGAATTGCATCGGAAGGCTTTTTTAAGATTTCTTGAATATATTTTCCATACATCCAGTATACTGTTGGAGAGTCGTAATTTAAGTCAATTGATTTTTTAAATAGTGGACCGGCGTCATTCCATTTCCCTAAGTATGCAAGCGTAATACCTTTTTCTCCGTAAGGATCACCCCAATTTGGTTCCTCCTTTATTGCACTATCAAAATAAGTTAATGCTTCCTCTTCCCTTTTTAGTTCTCTAAGAGCTACTCCGATGTTACAATCCATACCATGGGGAATTATTTCGTTGCATTTCTTGAAATGATCCAGCGCCTCTTCATAATTCTTATTATTTAAAGCCTCGGCGCCTTTATTAAAATAATTCATGAATTCTTCTTTTTTACCCGGTATTGTTATTTGTACTGTGTATTTCGCAACTATTTTTCTGTTATCCGTTTCAGCATATATGTCACCACTTCCTAATTTTTTCCCGCACTCAATACATTCATCTTTTTTTGCACATTCACTACATAATCTTGCATATCCACCTCCGAGTGTATTCTCGTTGCACAACCAGCAGCCCCTTGCCCACAAGCCACCACTTTTAGCCCAACAATCCCAGCAAATCTTAGCTCTAATTTTTGTTAGATATGTATTTTTTCCGCAACCGACGCACCTACCGTAACCACCATTTTCTTGTGCATCATTGCATCGCTTGCATATACCGATGTTGTAGTATCGCTCTTGGGCATTAAGTAACGATGATACTTCAAGAAAGATTAACACGATCATAATAACATGAAGTGTAGAACAGAATTGTTTTAGATTCTTCATTTTGTCTCCACAGAGTTTAGATAAAATAAATTCCAGTTAATATACCAGCACTACAAATTCCAAATGGAGTGTTTACCATTCTTGCAGCATGAACAAGCACATTCGGCATCGGACTATCGGGAGTTGGTTTTAACATTGCGTCAACGCCGTCATGCCAAGAAAGAAATGCAGTAGAAAAGTTTTGTCCTGTTCTTTTAATGATTGTTGTCATTTTAATTTCTCCTTTTATTAATTCTCAATTTGCCGCTCTCAATTATTCACTCGGCCTCCAAATGTATCTGCCGGTTTTGTCTATGTAGCCCATCTTCTTGCCAATGAAAACTTGTGCCACACCATTATGAAACCATGGTTCAGCACGATCATATTTTATTTCGCTTAGAAAATTTCCTTGCCGGTCAATGTAGTTGTATTTATTATCCAGAGTTCTAACACAAGCAACCCCATCTTCAAAATGATTTATATCTTTTACGAACAATGTGCTGCCAATTTGCTTGCTGGTTTTATCAATTAACTTCCAGGCGTCTTTCGATTCAATATTCTCAACTATTCTTGCTATTCCGTTTTCAAAATTGAATGCTTTTTTAAATACCGGTTCGATTATAATTTTTCCAGTTTTGTCTATATAACCTTGCTTACCGTTTTGGGCAATGATCGCTAATCCTTCTGAAAAAGAACCGACATCATCGTAAATCGGATTGATTTGTAATTCCCCGGTGTTACTGATGAATCCCCATTTGCGATCAACTTGCACTCCAATCGTTCCTTCCGAAAATTCATCTTTCATCAGATCAAATTTTGGCGGAAGAATATACTTCCCGGATTTTTCTATGAAACCCCATTTGTCATTTTCTTTTACAGCGGCAAATCCTTCTTTAAAATGTTTTGCATCGTCATAGATCAATGGAATTATGATTTTGCCGGATGCATCAATAAATCCTTTTTTATATTCGTTTCTAACAAGTATCAACCCGTCTGAAATAAGATTTACAACATCAAATTCTGTTATAGGTTTTCCGGTTTTATCTATGTAAGAATGTTTTGGCGCCGGTTGGTTTTCCATTTTCATCATAACGCTTGCAATTTCATTTTCAAAATCTTCGGCGGAAACAAACTGGGGCGGAATTACCAAATCGCCGGACTTGTTGATGTATCCAAAATTCCCGTCGGCTTGAACTACCGCTAAGCCATCCGAAAATTTTCCGGCGTAATCATATTCTGGATTGATGATTATTAATCCAGTTGAATCTGCATAGCCCCATGCATCTCCAACTTGAACCGCTGCTAATCCTTCCGAGAATTCTTCTGCTGAATCGAACTGCGGAGTGATTACAATTTTTCCCGCAAGATTAATGAACCCCCAAACGCCGTTGACCTGAACGGGAAGAAGCCGTTGCGAATTAACGTTTCCTTGAGCGTGAGAGAAGAAAAATATGGGATTTAACATTATGATGAAGATGGCTGTACAGATTTTTTTCATTTTGTTCTCCGGTTGATTTTAATATTCAATATTGAAAAGAGATTTAAGATAAGTTTTGGCTTCGTCAAAGCCCATATCGGCAGCTTTCTTCAAGTCAGCTATTGCCTCATCATTTTTTTTAAGCCGGTAATAAATTAAACCACGCGTTGCGTAGAGCGGTGCCTCTTCCGGTGCGAAATTGATCGCTGAATTGATTTGTTCAAACGCTTCAACAAATTTTCTCATCTTCAAATAGATAGTTGCGCTTAATGTGTAAGGATCTGGTATTATGGAATTAAGGTCTTGTGCTGTTGATGCATCTTTCAATGCCTCGTCATACTTCTCCATCAGAAAATAGATTTGTGCACGTTTCAAATAATAATCAACCCATTTCGGATTAAGTTCTATAGCCTTGGATAAATCTTTTATTGCCTCGTCAAACTTTTCAATTTTTCCAAGGAGCAATCCTCTTTTGGCATAATCATCAGGATTGTTTTCAATCTGTATTGCAAAAGAAAAATCATTTAAGGCGCGCTGATATTCGCCCCTTTTCTCATGAGCCATTGCTCGCATTCGGAACGCTGGAGGGTGTTTACCAAATTTCAGGAGTATTTCGGAATAATCCCGGATTGCTAATTTTATTGAATCCATTTCAAGGTAGGAGTTTCCACGATACATGTATGCAGACATAATTTCCTTGATTCCATTCTCGCGTTTCCAATTATTTATTGCATTTGTTAAATATCCAATCGCTCCCTCATAATTTTCTTCCTGATAAGCGGCAATGCCAACATTAAGACAGTTCTCAAACGAACCGCAATCGAATTGCGCTATACTTTTAGTTGAGAATAAAAGCAGCAACAAAAGAAATGTGGAAGTTTTCATATTCACCCTCCGATAGTTGAATTATTTTTTCTTTAGTGTCTCTGCAGTATCAAAATCGAATTTTGCTTTTTCCTTCTCTCCCAATTTTTCGTAAGCTTTACCCCTGTAAGCATAAGCTTCAGCAACCAATGGATTTATCTCGATAATCTTGCTGAAATCATCCACAGCTTCGGAATATTTACTAAGTGCGGATAAAAGAATTCCTCGCGTCATGTACGCCTCAACCAGATTTGGCTGCAACTTTATTATCGTGTTAAGATCTGCCAACGCAGCCTCATATTTTTTTGTGCGCAGATAAATTTTTAATCTGGAAGAATAGGCTACCGTGTAATCGGTTCTTAATTCAATTGCTTTGTTGAAATCTTCCAGCGCAGACTCTGTTTGATTGAGTTTTACTTTAGCTAGTCCACGGTTATAATATGCCAAATGGTTTTCCGGCTCTAGCGAGATCAATTTTGTAAAATCTACTATCGCTCCTTGAAAATCACCATTACCGTATTTTTCTTTTCCGCTATTAAAAAGATTATCATTGCCTTGCGCTGAGATTGCAGTCGAAAAGAAAAACATGATAACCAAATATTTAACTCGTAGCATTTTGTGTCTCCTAAATCAATTAATTATCAGCGTCTTGCTAGTTCTTCCGCCTTTTGAATAAAAACGTTGAACTCGTTGTTGTTGAAAGCATCATTGGTGATTTTAACTTTTGGTCCAGAAAAAAACGCAACACCCGGGATAGAAGAATCCACATAACCGCACAAAAGTATGTTCACAATTTTTCTATTCAGCTTTTTGAAAACATTAATCTCTGTAATATTCTTTTTTTCAATTCTCGTCGACTGCATCTTACTTCCTTGAAAAATAGTAATACCGCCTTCATCTATTTTCACCATCTGAATTCCATGTCGGAGCCATCTTTTGGAATCGAAAAAGCAATACGCAAATAAAATTATGATACCTATTATGAAAAGAAATGGATTGTACAGCAGACGGATAATTAGAAAAATGAACAGCAAAACTGTTCCGATAATCATTGTTAAAATGTTAATCATGAGAAACGCAGAATGGGAACCTATCATTGTGAATACCTTCCCGTTTCCCGAAGTTTCATTGAATTTAGTTTGCAACTGTTCCCAGTTATCCGCTTCTTCAAATGTGATTGCATATCTCTCCGGCAGATACAGATTAGCAAATTGCTTTCTAGCTATAGAGGCTTGAGTAAGCAGATTATCAATCTGATTACCGGATGTGGAAAGTTCCACCTTATCAACGATTTTGCCAGTAGAGATTTCTTTCACAATAACAAAGTACATCGCACCCTCACGAAAAGAATTTTTTCATTCGACTCCTATCATTTCCCTGCCGGTTTAAAATTTGTTCACAAAATTGGCAGAACTATACCGGCAAATGTTCAGCTGGAGTCGGAAGAGAACGAAATATTTTTACAATCGGCTTGTGGCGGAAGGAAAAAATGCGAGACCGGAATTCAAGCCCACAGTGCTTTTTTCTTGGCTGGAAAAGAAATTTATTACGAGCATTATGGACTAAGTAAAAACTGCTGAAAAGAAATTCTAACCGTTTAGAACTTAGCTAAATTTTCGTACCTGTTCAATATGAAAAAGACAGATTGTGTATACGTATCCATTCTTTCAAAAAATAATTTCAATCGGATATTTTACCTTTTTCATGCTAGTCAAATCCACGATGTTGTTTCCAACTCTCGCCTCATGAGGAAGAAATATTGGAGCGGTATAAGAAATATCTAATTGCTATATTTCTTCGAGTTTTTAACCAATTGTGCTTTGAATTAATCTTCTTACAAAACAGAGGTATGGTGTGAAATTAAAGTGGACTGCATTGATGTACTTATTGTTAACGGTTTCTTTGGCTGCCCAAAATTACAATTGGGCTCGTCATGATTCGCTGGTAAAGGCAGGCATTAACCAGATATATGGAATCGAATTCGACAAAGCTGAAAAAACTTTTGATGTTGTCGAAAAAGAATATTCAACACATCCCTCCGGAAAATTTTTCAAAGCAATGATAACCTGGTGGCGGATACTGCTTAATCTCGATGACGAAAGTATGGATCAAAAATTTTATGATCAGCTTGATGAAACAATTAAAATGTGTGATAATATTTTAGATAAAAATGATGAGAACGTTGATGCAATGTTTTTCAAAGGCGGGGCTTTGGGATTCCGCGGAAGACTTCGCGCCATACGCGAAAGCTGGTTCAAAGCAGCTCTCGATGGAAAAGAAGGCCTCGGACTTGTATTCAAAGCGTATCAAGCAAATCCCCAAAATGTTGATATCCAACTGGGGTTTGGAATCTATCATTATTATGCGGAAGTAATTCCTCAGAAATATCCAGCAGTTAAACCTTTCATGATTTTTTTCCCGAAAGGCGATAAAGTCAAAGGTCTCAAAGAGCTTGAGAACGTAGCATGGAACGGAAGATACGCACGCATCGAAGCTCGTTATTTTCTGCTCACACTGAATTTCCAGTTTGAGGAAAACATGACCGAGACTTTGAAATGGGTGCACATACTTCTTTACGATTTTCCCAACAACCCGATGTTTCAACGTTACTACGGACTGGTTTACGTAAAACAAAACAACTACAGTGAAGCGTCAAAAATTTTCCGCGAGATTTATTATAAGTGCAATCAAGGGATGCCCGGTTACAACGACAGATTCAAACGCGAGGCGACTTACTACGTTGGGAATGATTTTATGATCAAGAATAAACCGGATTCAGCCGCAGTCTATTTTGAAAAATCGGAAAAACTTTCTCTCGTTCTGGATAAAAAAGAAGAATCGGGATTTCAGATTAACGCTGTTTTGTTTTTAGGAATGTTGTACGATCAACTTGGCAAACGAGAGAAGGCAATTCAATATTATAATAGAGTGCTTCAACTGAAAGAGCGAAATAATTCGCATCAGCAGGCAGCGCAATTTCTAAAAACACCGTATAAAAGATAATTGAGAATTGAGAATGGAGAATGGAGAATTGAGAATGGACCCGCTTCGGCTCGCGCCTCGCGAGGCGAGGAATTGCGATTGAGAGTTTTATGAAAGTATTTGAAAAACATGTTGAATATGGTAATCCGATTTTAGAAAATAGTTTTCGGTTTGCTGCAAGAATTGTTAAATTTTATTTGAATCGTATTAAAGAATCTTACGAGTTACGAGACTTGCTAAGACAATTAATGCGTAGCGGCACTTCAATTGGTGCTAATGTAGCTGAGTCTCAAGAAGCAGCATCCAGAAAAGATTTTGTAAACAAATTTTCAATTGCTTTAAAAGAAGCAAGAGAAACTGAATATTGGTTGAAGGTATTTGAAAAGTCTTCTGTAATCAGCGAGAAAGAATTCGCAAGCTTATTTAATGATTGCGATGAAATAATTCGTTTATTAGTATCAATCTTAAAAAAATTAAAAGAGAAATAATTCTCAATTCTAAATTCGCAATTGCTCTTAAAGGCTTGTCGATATTCCAAATCTGTGTAGCGCTCCGATGGAACCGAGCGATGAAAAAGAATAATCCACGTTGTAATCCTTAACGATAAATCCAAGTCCCAAACTAAATCCGGCTAATCCCGCAATACTTCCAATCTTTAGATCTTTTCTCTTTTCGTTATCATAACCGAAACGCAATCTTAAACTTTTTCCCAAACGGAATTCACCGCCAACTGTGATCTGCCCGAATCTGCTGAAGAAATTACTTTTGCTTTCGTTCAAGCGGTTGAAAGACCAGAAAAATCTGAACGGCAGTTTTTCCAATTCTTTTGAAAAGCCGAGCCGGACATCAAGCGGCAAAGTTTCTTTTGTGCTGAAGTAAGAAGAGAGTTGTGCGCCGAAGTTCAAAACCGAAAAACCGAAATTCCATCTTTGATCTGGAATTGCATAATGCAGTCCAAGATCTAATGCTAATGCGGTTGAAGATTGATCTGCAATGCTTGAGTAAATGAACTTAACATTTGCGCCGTAATAAAAATTCTGATCGAGCTGGTTTCCGTAACCGACAACAAAAGCCGTTTCACCCGCGCCGAATGTGCCGATGTTGCTTCCATCGGCTGTCGCTCTTGTAAACGTTCCATAATTAATGTATTGAACTCCGGCAGAAAATCTACCGATGCCTTCATAGTTTTTTGAAACAGCGACACTGGCTGAATTAATATCCATCAAATGTTTTAAGTATGAAAATGATACGGGAGTTCCGCTTAACAAATTTATTCCGGCGGGATTGTAAAACATTACATTCGGATCATCGCCGTTGGCAACAAAGCTGCCGGCAAGCGCTGCGGCGCGCGGACTTGTATCAAGCCGCAAAAAATCATAAGTGTTTTGTGCGAATGAAGAAGTTGTAAACAAAACCAATGCTGCGAAAACAAAAATCTTTTTCATATTCCCTAAGAATTTTGATGCGATTTTACAGATTATTGCTTTTAAAGGCAAGGCATTAACAATTGGAGAGCCGCCGGAACAAAGAACCGAGTATTTATGTTATAAAGACGGAATGTTAATTACTTGATGTGTCCTAACATTCATTATAAATTTGTACATCAAAAAAGGAGAGTTACCGATGAACGGTTTTAAGACTGTAATACTTATGACTGCAATGATGGTTTTGTTTATTCTTGTAGGAAGTTTGATCGGCGGTGAAAGTGGAATGATGATTGCATTTGTAATTTCGCTCGCAATGAATTTCGGATCATACTGGTTTTCGGATAAAATTGTTTTGGCAATGTACAGAGCGCATGAAGTCACACGGGAAGAATATCCGCAGCTTTATAATATAGTAGAGAAGTTATCTATGCAAGCGGGTTTACCGATGCCGAGAGTTTATGTTATGGATAATCCTTCTGCAAATGCATTTGCGACCGGCAGAAATCCCGAGCACAGCGCTGTTGCAGTGACGACCGGCATCATGAACATTCTGAACGCCGATGAACTTGAAGGGGTTATTTCCCACGAACTTACTCATGTTCAACATAGAGATATTCTTGTAGGAACTATCGCTGCAACTTTAGTCGGTACAATTACATTTATCGCAAGAATGGCGGGATGGGCGGCAATGTTCGGCGGTGGAAGAAGCGAAAGAGACCGCGATAATGTTTTTGCAGATTTAGCCTTGATGATTATTGCACCAATTGCCGCAATGTTAATTCAGCTTGCAATTTCCAGATCACGTGAATACATGGCAGATGAAGGCGGCGCAAAAATTTCCGGCAAACCGCTTGCGCTTGCCTCGGCGTTAAATAAACTTTCGCGGGCAACAGAAATTGTTCCTATGACTAATGCGGGTACATCTTCTGCTCACATGTTTATTGTTAATCCGCTCCGCGCAAAAGCAATGATGAAGTTGTTCTCAACTCATCCGCCAATTGAAGATAGAATTGCACGGCTCCAAGAAATTGCCGCGGGAAGAAGATAATTATTCTCCACAATGGTTTTGGCGTCTAAGTACTTTTATGTCATGCCGGACTAGATCCGGCATCTATTTACCATCTATTCCATTGTTGATATTCCTTTTACTTATCTATAATTTGAATTAGTTCACTTATTAAAATCTCTGGTTTTCATTGAAGAAAAAATTCTCGATTCTTTTGTTATCGATTTGCATCTTCGCCGGCTACTCTGCAGCACAAACTAAAAGCAATTTAGAAGTTATTTATAGTCTGATTGACCGATCCGTTGCAAAAGCTGATTCTGTAATTGGCGGCAAGCAAAACATTTTTTTGAGTGTTACCGACCCGCAGGCGCTTGATGTTTTGAAACCGAGAATTCAAGAAGCTTTCAATTCAAAAAAATATGTTCTGATCGGTCAAAAAGATGAAGCGCACAAATCTATTGACTATACCTTGGTTTCCGCGAAGGTCGAGTATAAAGATTCCTTTTCGGATGGAATATTCGGCGGTACGTTATTGCTGCGAGAAATCAGTCTCACGGGCTCATTTTCGGTTGAAACCGGCAACGGAATAATCAAACCACATCGGTTTTCTGAAAGCGTAACCGACACCGTTAATCTTGACGAATTGAATTCAATTGAAAACCAAGCTCTTCCATTCACTCAGGCACCGGTTCCTTCACTCCCGCTTTTATCAAATTTATGGGAACCGATAATAGTTGTTGGAACTCTAATCGTTACTGTTGTTTTGTTATTTACGGTTAGAAGCAAGTAGAACACTTTCCGGTAATTCGGTTTCTCCGGCTTGCCTTCTGCAATCATGTTTGTTTATTTTTACAACATCTTTTCAAAACGAGGTATAATTTTGCCGATCAAAACAAAAAATCTTTTATATGTATTGCTGGCTGCGCTAATAGTCGGGTGTTCAAGCTCTATGGATACAACTAAGTTCACACCAGAGGAACATTTCAATTATGCGATGAGGTTGTATAACGAAGGAGATTACGAACCGGCTCTTCAAGAATTTCAGAACTTTGTTCTTCAGTTTTCTGGCAGCGCTTTTAACGACGATGCTCAGTACTACTTGGCAATGACTTACTTCCAGAGAAAACAGTATTTGCTTGCCGCATACGAATTCAGCAAATTGATAAAAAATATTTCTGCAAGTCCGTTTGTATCAGATGCGCAATTTATGCTGGCAGAATGTTATTATAAGCTTTCACCGCCATACCAGCTTGATCAAGCATACACAAAAAAAGCGATAGAAGAATTCCAGGCATTCATAGATTTCTTCCCTTCAAACAAGAAGGTTGAGGAAGCCGACAGAAAAATTGAAGAGATGAACGAAAAATTAGCAGAGAAAGAATATCAGAGCGCAGTCATTTATGAAAAGATGCAGTATGAATACGCCGCAATGAAATATTATGCCATGGTAGTGGATACATACCATGATACACAGTATGCACCGAAGGCATTATACAACAAGATCAAAATTGAAGTGAAGAAAAAGTTAAACAACGATGCGCTCGCAGACATAAGTTTATTCTTAAACCGTTACCCCAACGACACGAACGCAAAAGAACTGCAAGGTATAGAAGTAGCATTATCGGATAAGAAATGAATTCGATGAGCCGAAAAAAAAATGTAAACGGATCGGTTGTAACGATGACCGAGCTTGTTCTGCCCCATCATACAAATCAGCTGGGCAATCTGCTCGGAGGTGAGCTGATGCATTGGATTGATATCTGCGCGGCTGTTTCGGCGGCAAAACATTCACAGCGCGTTTGTGTTACAGCTTCGGTTGACCGAATAGATTTCCATCATCCAATAAAATTGGGAAATGTTGTAACTTTGACTGCATCTGTAAATCGTGCATTCAAAACTTCCATGGAAGTTGGAGTGGAGGTTTATGCTGAATTGCTCACCGAAGGGACTAAGGTTCATACTAATTCTGCTTATTTAACTTTTGTAAGCGTTGACGAAAACGGGAAGCCTGTTGAAACATTCGAAATTGTTCCGGAAACAGATGAAGAAAAGAGAAGATTTGAAGAAGCTCTTAAGAGAAGAGAAAATCGTCTCGGTACCAGAAAACGTTCTAGTTAAAGTTATACTTTTTGCTTTCCTTTTTCTCTCAAACCTATCGGCACAAACTCCAATTAACGGTTTTTGCAGATATAGAGAATTTTCCATCAAGCCGAATTTTACAAACGTGTTTGGTGTGGACTATACAATAGATGGTTTCCGCGATCTAATAATCTACTCATCGACCGAGAACAAGTATTTATCTCTCACAGCAGATAACAAATCAAACTTTGGAAAGGCAAACGAAAGATATTCTCCTTATGCAATTTCCGAATTGCATGCAATGGCTAACGAAAACACGTCGAGAAGTTATTTCATCCTTTCCCGCAAGACACGGCAGGTTGGCATTGCCTCTTTCTCAAAGAGCGGATCAATTGAATGGAAAAGTAAAATAAAGTTTGATGGATATCCTACTAAGATTGACGTGGGTGATGTTGACGGAAACGGTAAGCGAGTTGGGCTTGTTTCCGGCGGATCACTTGATGGATTACATATAATTAGAGAAAATAAAAACCTTCTCAAGGAGACCTCACTCGCTAAAGGAAAGTCGTTCGTTTATTCCACTTTCATTGATCTTGATTACGATAAGTTTTTCGACATTGCGGCTTTCGATGTGCAGACAAATTCTTTCATTTTATATTATAACAATCACTACGGTGGTTTTGAAGAATCGCGTTCGATAGGGATGACCGGCGACTTGAGCGAGTTTAAATCTGCAGATTTTAATTCCGATGGATTTACCGATCTAATTTTTGTTCGTGATAATCATCTCGAAGTTTTATTGGGAGATTCGGTTTCGTCATTTCAGAAAAAATTTGTTTTAGAGACGCATGTTAAACCGGATCGATACGTAATTCAAGATTTCAACGGCGACGGATTCAACGATGTGGCTTTTCTTAACAAGCAGAGCGGAGAACTTTACATCTCCTTTGCGAAAGGCACCAACGTTTTTTATCCCCCGCTGCTTTATATGAAAAAACCGGGCTTGATTGATCTTGTTGCTTATGTTGATAGAGGCGGCAAGAAACTGGCTGTACTCAGCACCGAAGGAAAGCTGTACCTAATAAATTCAGTTATGTTAAATGATGACAACTTTTCAATCGCTCTCGGATTGAAACCTGGATTGGTGACTACGTTCGATTATCTGAACGATAAGTTCAAAGATATCTGTTACATAAATGAAAGCGAGCCGTCGCTCAATTTGCTGATCAATGAGCGCAGAAATTTGTTCAGAACGTTTTATTCAATACCGGTAACAATGGCGTTTGACGGAATGGAAATTGAAGATACCCGGAATAGACAGAAAACTTTTTTCCTTTATAAGAAAGGTGACAGAACTATTGAAGCTGTAGAAATAAACTTTGACGGTTTCCGCTACACAAAAAAATTTTTCTATGCCGATGGACCTATTGTTGATCTGAAAGTGGCATCAGATAAATCATTGGAGAACCCAACCATTTATGTGCTGATAAAAAAGAATCGTCAACTTGTGCTGCAAAGTTTTGTGTTCCGTGATTTCAGGTATGTCTTACTCAACTCGGATGTTATTTCCGATAACTCCGACAACGCTGAACTAACTTTAGGTACATTCAGAGAAATTTATTATTGGGTAAATTTTACAAATGAAATCGACTTGATGAGGGTGGTTTTTGATAAAAAGATAATTGAAAAAAATAATTTCATAAACAGAAAAACTTCTATTGGTGAAAATCCGAAATACGATTTAGTTTGTTTCAATGAGACTCTCAACCAGTATAAACCGGCGGCGGCAATTATTTCATCACAAAAAAGCAGTGATCTATATTTTATTTACGGGAATCAGGTGTCGAAATTTCCGCTTCAGCATCAAACCGCTGAGAATCCGTTGCTAAAGTATTATCTTGATTCGGCAGAGGATAAAATATTTTTTTCTTACGCAGATAAACGTGGTAAATTGCGAAGTGTTTCATTAGATGTCCGCTCAAAATCGAAAAAAGAAAACGATCTGACGGAATTAAATAAGATTAATAATTATTCTTTGGAAAGTTTAAGCGCTAAACGTACGTTTCTTATTTACTCTGATAACTACCAAAACACAATAACGTTTCAGAAATTTTGATGAAGAAACTCTCGCTAATATTTTTTTTGATTCCCGCTCTAAGTTTATTTTCGCAGAACTTGGATTCGTTGTTTAATGATTTCCTCCGGATAGAAGGTTTACCGCATTACGTTAAAGGTCAAGTCGTCACATCGGTCGGTGCGCCAATCAAATGCGGATTTGGAACAATAAATAACGTGAAGCTGAACTTTAATAATTTCAAACCGGAACAGCAGAAGTTTATAAGTTCTGTTCTACAGAGATTTGTAACTGATACTAGTATCGTATCACCTTCCGGCAAATTTAGAATTCATTATGATCTGAGAAAGCACTATGACGCAGCAAAGCATGATAGTGCTGATAATAGACCCATGTACGATATTAATGAACTTTCCAAAGCGGCAGATTCAAGCTACAATTTTGAAGTTAACATTATGGGTTTTCCCCCGCCGCCAAAAGACGGCAATGCCGGCGGTGATGACAAGTACGATATTTATATTCAAAATCTTGCTGGCGGTTTGTACGGCTACACAGAAACTGATCGGCAGATTACTGATTCAACATATACCGCATTCACGGTTATTGATAACGATTTTGGTGCAGGCTATTACACGCACAGAATCGATGCTGCACGTGTGACGGTCGCTCACGAGTTTCATCATGCAATTCAAGTTGGAAATTATATCTTCCGTATGACCGATCAATTTTATTACGAACTCACTTCTACTTCGATGGAAGAATTTGTTTATGATTCCATTAACGATTACTACAATTATCTTGGATATTATTTCAGCAGTCCGAACAAAGCTTTTTCATCAAACGACGGTTACGATTTAGCAATTTGGAATATTTTTCTGAAAGACCGTTTCGGTTTCGGAATAATAAAACGTGCATGGGAGTTAATGCCCGCAGAACGAGCACTGCAAGCTGTTGCCGGCTCCATTCAAGATGCCGGTTCTAATTTTAAAATTGAATTCAATACTTTTGGGCTGTGGACATATTTGACAGGTCATCGTTCAGTACCAGGAAAATATTTTAAAGAGGCTTCCAGTTATCCGTTGATTAATCCGCTAATGAATACGCAGTTTAATCGTCCGACAACAACGCTAACCGTAACATCGGAAGCGGTATCAAATAATTTTTTAGTTTTATCTAATTCAACTAGCGCCCCTGCTGACACATTGGTTGCGTTGATCAGCAATTGCGATATATCCGGTGGACTTTCGGTGCCTGCAAAAAATAACGCTTTTACTTTTACTCTTTCTTCTCAACCGTTTAGCGATGCAAGAAAAGTTTTGGACGGTTATTATACAAAGTTGGATGCTGTTAACAGTTTTGTTTTTTCACAGTCAAATATTTTCAATAACATTCCGATTGCCGAGGGGCAGATAATAAGCGACAATATTGATTATGCGTTCCCGCAGCCATTCAGATATAGTTCGCAGCAAACTCTTTTCTTTCCGGTTTTTATTTCTTCCGACGGAACCGCAGAACTTTATGTTTACGATATCAACATGAAGTTGGTTTATTCGGGGCAAAAACGTATTGTTGCCGCTGATAAAGTTGTTGTTCCTTGGGACGGAATTGATTCCGATGGCAAAAAATTGGGCACCGGCGTTTATATTTACATTACAAAATCGGGGGATAAAATTAAAAAAGGGAAATTCGTTATATACAATGACTGATTACTCGGTAGAATTAAAAAATCTTGTAAAGTATTTCGGAAGACGCCTGATCTTTGACAACATCAATTTTAAATTTACAGCGGGGAATATTTACGGCATCTCGGGTCCGAACGGCTCAGGCAAATCAACTTTGGTAAAAATAATTGCTGATCTAATCTCACCCACAAGAGGTAATGTCATTCATAAAGCGGGTGAAAAAGTAATTGAAGCCGAGCAGCTTCATAACTACTTGGGATTTGTGTCACCTTACCTTTATCTGTACGATGAATTTACCGCAGAAGAAAACTTGATCCATTTCTCAAACATTCGCGGAATAAAATTCCAGCGCGACAAAGCAGAGCATTTGTTAAACGAAGTGAATTTGTTTGAACGCCGGAACGATCTTGTGCGCGGATACTCATCAGGAATGAAACAAAGATTGAAATTTATTTTTGCACTTCTGCATAACCCAATGTTGTTAATTTTTGATGAGCCCACTTCCAACCTCGATGATGCCGGCAAGAACAAAGTATATGAATTGATATCGCTTGAGGCAAAAAATAATTTGGTAATTGTTGCATCGAATGAAAGAGCTGATTTGGCGCCGTGCAAAGAAATAATTGAACTGGAAAAATTTAAGAGATAACTGTTACACATGAAATCGTACTCGCTGTTTAGAAAAGATTGGCAGTCGGAAATAAGAACAAGGTACGCAATCAATGCGCTTGCAATGTTTATCCTTGTCACGATAAGCGTAATCATGTTTTCTATCGGAAACGAAAAACTTTCTGCGGATTTAACCGGCGGCTTGTTGTGGGTCGTTATTTTCTTCTCAGCAATGTCTGGTCTTTCACGCGCGTTTGTTTCGGAGGAAGAACGCGGTACCACTATGACGCTCCATCTTATCGCTTCGCCGTCAACAATTTATTCCGGCAAATTGATTTTTAATCTTCTGCTCGTCTTTCTAATGAACTTCGTGATTACAATTCTGTTCTCCATGCTTTTTCCTGCCTTCGTAGTTAAAAACATTTTACTGTTCGTTATCGCTTTCATTTTCGGAAATATCGGTATCGCAGTTTCATCTACTATTATTGCGGCAATTATTTCAAAAGCAAGTTCAAAGGGTACATTATACCCGGTACTTTCATTCCCCATTCTTCTTCCGCTTATTCTTACGCTTTTAGAGTTGACAAAGTTTGCAATGGAGGGCAACACAATAGCTGCTTCTCAAATAGAAATCTACGTGCTACTATGTTACGACGTGATTATGACAACAGCTTCATATTTACTTTTCGATTTTATCTGGAAAGAGTAAGTCGCTCCCCGCATCAAAAACTCTCACACGTTTTTTAAATCAATCAATAATTTGTTGTCGGTTTCTTTGTAAACAGAGAAATACACAGCTATTAACATTTGAAAAATTGTTGTAGTATAAAAGTAGCCAAGCCCTAGCTCTACGTTGAGGATTATAAAAAGAATTTTTAGAATAATCGATATTTCGTATAGTACCAAAATTATATGATAGCCTTTAACCTTTGAGGTCATTGCAACATAGGACAGGAGGATACCAATAAAAATAAATGCAACAACTATGTGCTCAATCATACTTGCAATGTATCTTATGTTTACAGGTGAAAAAGCGACTGCCACCGTCATTAAAAAGAATATTGTAAGAATGGTTAGATAAAGCTTTTGAGACGAGAAAAAAACTTTAAGTGAAGCAACCAGAAGTAATGCAAAGAACACATAGAATGCGGTAGAAAGACCTTTGAACAAAGATACAACGATGATCCCCACCGGATCAGAAACAGCAAGCACTAAGAAGTAAAGAAATAATTTCGTTTTGTAATTCCGGATCGCTGGAAAAATCCAAAACACAGAAGATACAAACGCAACTATAAAAGGGAACGAAAACACTATTCCTCATCAAAAAGTTTATTGACCATAGAAAATTTAACTGCGTACGTAATCAATTCAGGAAACGACTTGATATTTAGTCTTTGCATAAGGCGAGAACGATGGTATTCAATTGTCTTCCTGCTGTATTTCAATTTGGCGGCAATTTCCTGGCTAGTCATCCCTTTGCTAATTAACTCAAGGACTTTTCTTTCTTTCAGGCTGAGTTGAATGTTGCCGTCAACGACATCAGTTGCAATCATCTGTCTGTACTTCTTTTCTATTTCCTTTAGCTTTTCGTCATCGTAATTTTTGCCGAAGTAATAATCTCCACCGGCAATTGTTTTGATGGCATAGATTAACTCACCTTTCATAGTGTTCTTGCCGAGCAGCCCTTTGGCGCCGATTCTTCTGGTGAAATAAACGTACTCATCGCCTTCATACATTGTTAAGAACAATGCTTTTACATCTTTATCTTTTCTTCTAATTGTTTTAAATGCCTGAATACCGCTTAAGACCGGCATTGAAATATCTACAAGAATTAAATCCGGTTTCAGTCTTTCATAAAGCTCAATTAACTCTTGACCGTTTTCCGCCTCGCCGATAATATGTATGCCCCTCGCTTCATCAAGGAGAGAAAGAATGCCGCTTCTGAACAACTTATGGTCGTCGGCAATAATTATGCGTACTGGTCTTGATTCTGCCATACATTTTCCTTTTTAAGAGGAATTTCCGTAACAATCATTGTTCCCTTTTCAGGTGAAGACTCAACTTTGAATTGCCCGTTGAAATTTTTCACTCGCTCTTTCATATTCACCAGTCCCATACCTTTTGTATTGCCGGGTAAAGCTGTAATTCGTTCGTAATTAAAACCAATTCCGTTGTCTGTTATCATCAATCTAACTTTTTTGGTCGAAACCAAAATCTCGATTGAAAAATTTGTTGCTCTGGAATGTTTAATAATATTATTGGTTGCCTCTTGCGCTATTCTGTACAAACAAATTTCCAATTTATTGCTTAATCTTATTTCATCTCCAACTATATTGGATTGACCAACAATTCCGCTCTCGGCTGAAATTTTATTGGCAAGATCTTTCAACGCTATACCGATTCCCATTTCTTCCAGCATCTTGGGCTTAAGACTATAGGAAATTTCTTTCAATTCTAAAATGGTTGAATCAAGTGTGTCTATGAATGAATGGTACTTTTCTATATTGGTTATATTTTTTTGTTGTTCGTAAAGTTTCAGAAAATTAATTCGAAGTAGAGAAAGACTTTGCCCGATGCCGTCATGAAGCCCTTGAGCAATTCTTTTCCTTTCATCCTCCAGCAAATCCTGCAAGTGATCCGAGAGCTCTCGCAATTTTTTTTCCGATTCTACCAACTTTGCTTCATAATCCTTTAGTTCAGTTATATCTCTAAAATAAATTTGTACAATTCCCAAACTAGGTTCCGTCCTTACCAAAATTGAATAGAACCGGTTATTTATTTTCTTTGTGAATACTTTAGATTGCTTCAGACTGATTAAAGTTTTGGAATTGGAATTAATTTCCGGCAGCAATTGAAAAATATTTCTGACTTTCAGATTTCCCGATTCAAAAACCATCTGCGCAGCAATGTTGGTCTCTATTATGTTGCCTTCCTTATCTGCCCTGATAACCGGATCGGGATCCAATTCAGCAAACAGCGCCATAAGTTTTGCAGATTGAAGTTCCAGATTTGCTTTTTCTTCTCTAAACTTTTCCGCGGTCGGATTAATCAAATATTTGAATAAGGCGAATATTATTCCGAAGAGAAGAAGAACAACTAGTATAGAAATATAAATTGGGTTCTCCGGGTTGGAGATTGCCTTTATTAAATTTTGAAAATCAACCGGCCAAATGATGGCTAGAATATTTTTAACGGTCTTCAAAAGGTCCCGCCCAGAATTTAAGAAAGTAGTTGTTTTTGAACTGTCAGATGTACCATAAGACAAAACAAATATAATTTATTTTAGTGAAACTAAATCAATAAAGATACGCCCCTCTTTTGGCTCATTATCGAATCTATTTCACTAAACTATAGTCCATAATGAAGTTCAAGCGTTTTTACGTTAATTTTAAAGAACCTAGTTTCTTTGGTTTCTTAACAACCTATTAACTAAATTTGAACAGGAAAGATGTATCAATTGGATTAGCATTTTACCACATTATTCAAAATACTTAACAAATATGAGGTTCTTCTTTGATTCATTGGAATGTTAGTCCCGACATTTTTTCGATAGGTCCTATCACCATCAGATGGTACGGACTCCTTTTCGCGCTTTCCTTTGTCATCGGATATCAAATCATGTTGGTAATTTTCAAGAAAGAAAACCGAGCCGAGCAGGACCTAAACGACCTTGTTTGGTACATGATTTTAGGAACAGTTCTGGGCGCAAGATTAGGACACTGCCTTTTTTATAATCCGGTTTACTATTTGAGTCATCCGATAGAAATTTTGGAAATCTGGAAAGGCGGCTTAGCAAGTCATGGAGCGGCAATTGGAATTCTTACGGCGCTTTATTTGTATGTGCACAAAAGAAAAGACACAACATTTCTCTGGGTAATAGACCGGGTTGTAATTACAGTTGCACTCTCAGGATTTTTTATTAGGATGGGTAACCTCTTCAACTCCGAGATAATTGGTAAACCAACTCATGCATCGTGGGGATTCATTTTTGAATCGGTAGATAACGTTCCACGTCACCCCGCGCAGCTTTACGAATCTATTGCATACCTTTTGATTTTTTTCCTCCTTTACAGAATATATTTCAAGACAAATGGTAAATTCAAACCCGGCTATCTCTTCGGTTTGTTTCTGATCTTGGTTTTCTCTTTCAGGTTTTTAGTTGAATTCTTAAAGGAAGACCAAACTTACTTTGAACATGGAATGATACTTAACATGGGGCAGTTGTTAAGCATTCCTTTTATTTTGCTTGGAGTATATATGCTGATCCGGAAAAATAAAAAAGTAATGAAAATCCAGTAACTATCCACGAAAGTTGATCTATGCAGCCGCAAAGTATCACATACAAAATCTTAAAGTTGACAGAACTATGTCTTGCGATACAAGCGTTTTTGTTGCCAATTGGATTGACAAAGTGGAAAAAGTTGATTTGAATTTTAAATCGTTTGAATAAAAGAGCGATGACTGAAAAAGAATTTGGGCAGAAATGGATTGAGAAAATCCGGAGCGAATTAAAATCTTTCCCGGAAGATTTTGTTGGAAGCTATAACTTTGAAGAAGTTCCGCTTCCCGGTAAAGTTCTTTTTCTGAATCCACCTTTTTTCGGAAGTTATCAAATCACGGACGAATCGGGCAACATAATTGTAACCACTGACGATCACTTCAAGGCGAAGTATGTGCTCTATGCAAACCGATCCCGTCCAGCTATGTTAAAAATTCCACGCGAAGAATTGCGTGTTTATGAAGCTGTTAGAGATTATGAAAAATATCTCGACGCAATACTCAAAGAGATGGAAAAAGAATTCAAACAGTTTTTCCCGAACTCCAAGGGATTCAAACGAACTTCAATTCAGATATTCAATTCGTTAAACCTCATGCGGCAGTAAGTTGATTGAACTTAGCAGTAACATTACTAATTATCTCCAAGCACATTTCGGAGACGAGTACGTAAAGAACTATGTTGCATATTACAACGGCGAATATAAACCTTACCTAAGAATTTCTTCCACCGCCGATTCAACGGCACTTATCAATTCTTTAAGAAATTATGGAATCGATTTGGCGCCGATAGATTCCGTTAAGAACGCATACCGGATTGTTTCCGGCAGCGAATTTGCCGGAAAGACACTCGAATTTATTCTTGGCAAATATTATATACAAAGTTTGTCGTCGATGATTCCCGCATTGGTATTAAACCCTAATGAGAACGATCGCGTTCTGGATTTGTGCGCAGCGCCGGGGTCTAAAACTACTCAACTTGCAGAGTTGATGAACAACAAAGGAACTTTAGTTGCAAATGAAGTTGCCATGGACCGTCTGAAAAGTCTCGTCTTCAATGTTGATAAAATGAATCTTGTAAATGTCGGAGTTATGCACGGTAAAGGTGAATTGTTAAGCAAGCGATTCGAAAATTATTTTGACAAGATTTTAGTTGATGCACCGTGCAGCGCGCTCGGAATCGTTCAAAAAAAAGGTGAAGTAAGCAACTGGTGGGACGTGCGCAAAGCCGAAACAATTTCAGATCTGCAGCTAAGACTATTAGTCGCCGCAATTAAAATGTGTAAAGTCGGTGGAGAAATAGTGTACTCTACATGCACGTTAACATTAGAAGAGAATGAGTTCATTATAGATAAAGTTTTGAAGAAATATCCAGTTGAGTTGGAGGAGATTAAGCTGCCAATCCAAAGTCATCCGGGTTTTTCAGAAATTGGGGATCATGAATTCGACAAGCAACTAGAAAAAACTCGCCGTATAGTGCCGTGGGAAGTTGAAAGCGAAGGTTTCTTTGTCTGCAAGCTGAGAAAGACAGACAGCATCGCATCGGAAGAAAAATTTCTATACAAAGAAAATAAGTTTGATCTCATTAGCCCATCAAGCGGGAAGATAAAAACTTATTTAGAGAATTTATCAAATCATTTTGGAATCCCCCGCAACAAATTTGACGAATACAAATACTTTCTAAGAAGCAACGATGTTCATTTTGTTAACAAGGATTGGAATTGCAATCAGCACGAATTTTTTAACCGGATTGGAGCGAGACTCGGCACAATCGACAAGAGAGGAACCGTTAGTTTGAATTCATTAGCGGGACAAGTCTTCGGCGAATCTGCGTCACAAAATATTACACGTTTAGAAAACCGGGAAGAGCTTGCAATCTATTTCCGGGGCGGAACGATAAAAAATAAATTTGATACAACCGGTCAAAAAATAATTATGTACGCAGAAAACATTCTTGGTACAGGCATCGCCACAAACGAAGGACTCAAAAGTCAATTCCCCCGTGCATTTAGAACGCAAGAAATTATTCTACCGAGGACGTAATTTCCAGTCAATTTCTTTGCTTTGATAGTTTTTTTCTAAGATTGAAATTCCACCTTGCTAACATACGTTCGTGTTGTCCGTGTTCCAACCTTCCAAAAAATTATAGTTGCTAATCAAGAAACTAAGAGTTATGTTATAATGAGACGGTGGCTCCCCTATAAGTTATAAATATTTAAGTTAACCTAGCCGTGGTTTTCTATTCCTCTTCCTTTTTTCAAGATCAAGATTTTTGATAGTATAATTAAGAACCTCGTAAAAAAAAGGAGAGTGCATGAGTGGGTATTTATACAAAGTGTTTCTTCTTGTAGTGATGTTTTTGATTGGCAATAATTTTTATGCGCAATCAAACTTTACCGTTGAGATCAACAAAATAAATTACACTTACTATTCCCCTCCTGTGCCGGATGGATTGTTTACAATTACATTTACGCCAGGAGCGCAACAAACATATTTAAACATTGGCGCAACAAACAATTCAACTCAGCAATTCGGAATTATCGTTCAAAACATGTTGTTGCCTTCCAGTTCCGAAATTGCAGTACCGGTTACTTTTTCAACCACGTTCGATTTTTCAAAAATATGTGCACCTCCTTACATAATTCCGTTTACGCTGACGGTTTATATCCACATTTTAACGTCTCCGGGTTTTTATCCTTTCGATCCCTCAACATGGAAGGATACAAAAACTGTTACTGTTAATGCAACCGTCAACAACGCCAAAGGCTCCGAGGGAATAGCTGTTACCACTGTTCCTATTACGCCTGTTCTTAGACCTGGTCAGTCTGTCGGTGACCTTTTATCTAATTATCAATATAGACCCAATGCACCGAATCTTGATTTAGATAATTCAACGAATGGAATAAGCGGTACCTACGCTGGGGATTTAAATGCGTGTGTTCCAACTGCAACTGCAAACAGTATGAAATGGGCGCAATCTAAATACAGCGATATAAATCTCCCCGCAGATATGGATTTGAAAAAAACGGAACAGACATTAAGCGGACTGATGAAAAGAAAAAGCGGCGAAGGAACTTACACCGATAAGATGATTGCCGGAAAGTTAGATTTCATTGAACAGTTTAAATTGCCGATGGAAGTGAAATATCAGTCGTTTGAAGTAACCAATCCCATTGGTGTCGGCAGCACAAGCGGAAAATCAATCGGAAGAAGTTTTAATCCAAAAGTTGCAAAACCGAAACCAACGTGGGATTTTCTTTTGAAGATGATGAAAAACGGCGAAGACGTTGAAATGAATTTTACATGGTACGATACAACTTCAAAAAAATGGTACGGACATAGCGTGAATGTTACTGGTATAAATGAGTTCGCAGATGGCACGAAGAAGGTCGCCTTTAAACATGATAGAAATCAAGATACTGCTGGTGGACTTGTCGAAGAAATTCAGCAAATTACGGTTGATCCAAATGGATGGATGAGATTTGGAGAACACAATGAATATTTTATTAAAGATGTTGTTGCCGAGAGCCCTGTTATTCAAGAAGGAAGAGAAACCGCGGCATGGCTAAACGAACTTTTTACCGACTCGCCTCCAAGAAAAACGTCTTCCGGTAAAGTGGTCCCGCAGTTTATTGAAGTCGCTTTAAAAAGTACAGTTACCGATTTGAACAATTATACGGTCACGCTATATGACGGCAAAACTGGAACTTCGTATGCAACATATACATTGGATCAGTTTACCGTTGGCTCTACAAGCAACGGTTTAACAATTTATTACATGAACTTTCCGAGTAACAATCTGCTTGGCTCTCCGGCGGGTGTTGTAATCAGCCATACAGGAGCTGTTATTCAAAATCAATTTATAAGCTACGGCGGATCGTTTGTAGCTGCAGACGGCGATGCAACCGGATTGACGAGCACAAATATTGGAACGATTCCTACTGCGTATTCGGTTCAGTTAACCGGAAACGGCACGGCGTACTCGCAGTTTAGTTTGAACTACGGCGTTCCAACGCCAGGTGCTATTAATCAAGATGAAACCTACTCTACAAATACTCTCGCAAAACCGGCAGCAGTTTCTCCAAATGACGGTGATAAAAATTTATCAGGCCCGGTTACCATACTCTGGAACAAAGTAACTGGCGCTGCAAATTATGAACTGCAAGTTTCAACCGATCCTTTCTTTTTAACAAATGTCTTGGTTGATAATTCGACTTTGACCGACACAACTTACAGTTTTGCAAATACCAATCTTGAAGGTTCAAAAATTTATTGGCGCGTTAGAGCAATCGGTTCGAATATCAAAAGCGGCTTTTCTGCTATCAGATATTTTACCGATAAGCTGAACGATCCGACAAACCTCGCTGCAACTTCGTCGCAATCAAAAGTTAACTTGAAATGGCAAAACAATTCGGCGAACTCGAAAGGAACTTATATTCAGCGTAAACTCGGCGATATCAATAGTGCAAATCAATTTCAAACTGTTGATAGTGTAAACGCCAATAGTTATAGCGATGCAAATGTTCAAGCCGGTTCAACTTATACATATCGGGTTTACGTTTACAATGATTATGCTCAGTCCGGTTACTCCAACACGCAAACCGTATCTGTAGTAACGGCTGTCAAGGATGAAAAAATCCCGACGGAGTTTAAGCTTGATCAAAATTATCCTAACCCGTTTAATCCATCAACGACTATTGGTTATGAACTGCATGTTCACAGTTTTGTAAATCTGAAAATTTATGATTTACTGGGACATGAGGTGAAAACACTTGTGAGCGAATATCAAAATGCCGGACGATATAGCGTTCAACTATCGACGAGCAATGAACAATGGTCAAGCGGTATTTATTTCTACAAGATTCAAGCAGTAGATCCTTCGCGCGGCTCAGGACAAAGTTTTGTTCAAATAAAGAAAATGATTTTAATTAAATGATCTTGTAAGAAAAGATTAATGCTGTCTGGAAATTAATTACAAGAATTCCACAGTAATATGTAGGAGGTGTAATTATGAACCGAAGTCTTTCGTTGTTTACTTTGCTAATTTTTGTTACGGCAGCAGTTATTACGCATGCTCAAGTTCGCAATATTTCTTCGCTTAAAGGAACATGGACCGGTCAGTGGGTTAATTCTTACTATCAAAGTTCCGGAAGCATCACCGTAAATATTACGGTAGATGTTGTTCATCAGACCGCACACGGCGACTGGACTGTAGGTGGAAATATTTTAGGCACTCCAAGAGCGCCGTTCTCAACTAATAATACATTAACCTCGACTGGATTCACTGCAAATTTCAATTCACCAATTTGGGGAGATATTTCCGGGACGGGATTTTTTACGGGCGCTTATTCTGGTTCGGCAATTAATTGTCCAAACACGAATGCAAGCAATATTTCAGCAACAGGAACTTTTACCAATCTCACAATCAACGGAACTTTCACTTTCAATTGGGCGCCTGCGGGAAGTAGTCCTATTCACGGTACCGTAACATTAACAAAACAAAATCCGGTTGGTGATCCGACGAATCTTGCGTTGAATGAAAATCCAAAAGGGACGATTAACTTAACGTGGAAGGACAACGCTGCAAATGAAACCGGTTTTAGAATCGAAAGGAAAACTTCGCCGTCAGGCTCATGGACTCAAATGGGAACCGTAGGAGCTAACGCAACAGCCTACGCGGATAATACAGTTGCGACAGAGACGCAGTATTCATACAGAGTTGCAGCTTACAGCTCAACTACCGAATCGGAATACAGTAATGTAGATTCACTTAAAACGCTTGCAACGGCGGTTGAAGGTTACGAAACCATTCCTTCGGATTATTTGCTTCTTCAAAACTATCCCAATCCTTTTAATCCCAGTACTGTAATTCGGTACGATCTGCCGCGTGAAAGCAAAGTAAAAATTTCAGTCTATACGATGTTGGGCAAACTTGTATCTGTTCTTAAAAACGAATTGCAATCGGAAGGCCAGTATGAATTGCGCTTTGACGGAAGCGGTCAAGCCAGCGGAATTTATCTTGTTAAAATGATTGCCGAGTCAACGGAGTCCGGCAACAAATTTGTCGATTACAAAAAGATGGTTCTTATCAAATAATTTCTACCAACAAAAAGAGCGGCTTAATACCGCTCTTTTTTTTGATTTTCTATTCTAAGATTAATTATACATCATAATACATTTCGAATTCAAACGGCGTTGGGCGCAATGCTGCCGGTTTGATTTCTTTTGTGATCTTATAATTGATCCATGTGTTGATAACATCTTCAGTGAATACGTTACCTTTCAACAAGAACTCATGATCGTTCTCAAGTGCTTTGAGAGCATGACCAAGTGATTCCGGTGTTGACGGAACATCTTTCAATTCCTCCGGCGACATATCATAAATATCTTTATCGAGCGGTTCACCCGGATCGATTCTGTTTTTTACTCCATCGATTCCAGCCAATAATATTGCGGAGAATGCTAAGTACGGATTGCTAGAGGGATCAGGGCAACGAAATTCAATTCTCTTTGCTTTTGGTGAATTGCCGAATGGGATTCTTACAGAGGCGCTTCTATTGTTTGATGAGTATGCAAGATTAACCGGCGCCTCAAATCCCGGCACAAGTCTCTTGTAAGAATTTGTTGTTGGATTTGTGATAGCAAGCAGAGCCGGCGCGTGTTTCAAAATTCCGCCGATGAAATAGAGAGCGGTCTCGCTCAAGCCAGCATAGCCGCCGCCGGCAAACAGCGGTTTCCCTTTCGACCATAAACTTACATGCACGTGCATGCCGCTTCCATTATCGCCAAATAAAGGTTTCGGCATATATGTAACTGTCTTGCCCGCTTTCTTAGCAGTATTCTTAACAACGTATTTGAACATCAGCAATTGATCGGCAGCTCTCAATAGAGGTTTGAACTTCATATCAATTTCACACTGTCCGCCGCTTGCTACTTCATGATGTTGCGCTTCAACTTCTATGTCCATCGCTTCAAGATTTAAAACCATATCGTTTCGCAAATCAACTAACTGATCTGTCGGAGGAACCGGGAAGTATCCTTCCTTATAACGAGGTTTGTAACCCAGGTTCGGATTTTCTTCGCGACCGCTGTTCCATTTTCCCTCATTCGAATCAACGGAATAGAAAGCAAAATTAGGACCGGAATCGAAACGTACATCATCGAACACAAAGAACTCGGCTTCAGGACCGAAGTATGCGGTATCAGCAATACCTGTTGATTTCAAATAAGCTTCGGCTTTTTGTGCGATGTTACGCGGGCATCTGCTGTATTTTTCTTTTGTTGCCGGTTCATAAACATCGCAGATCAAAGAAATTGTTGGTGCAGAAATGAACGGATCGAGAAACATTGTTTCGGGATCGGGAATAATAAGCATGTCGCTTTCGTTGATCGCTTTCCAACCGCGGATGGAAGATCCGTCAAAACCAAATCCGTTCTCAAATGAACTCGCGTCAAACTGGCTTACGGGCACTGTGAAGTGCTGCCACTGCCCTGGAAAATCCATGAACTTGAAGTCTATAAAACGAATTTTGTTTGCCTTAACATATGCCAGAACATTATCTACTGGCGAAGAGGATTTTGCCATTGTTACTCCTTTTTTGTTTGTATGTTCAAACTTGTTGTTTCTTTAATTGCAGATAAAATAAAACTTGTAACTGTTCTTTGAACACCCGGCCACGACTGGATCTTACTCAGCAATTGTTCAAGGTCCTTCGTGCCTTTCACTATTGTTTTAAGAACGTGAGATCCTTCACCGAGTATTGAATAGCATTCCAATATTTCGGGAGTTTTTTTTACGTGCTCGATAAATTTTTCAAAGTTCTTGGATGAATCCATATTGACCGTTACTAAAGCCATGATATCGAAACCGAAGGCGTGTCTATTCAGTTTTGCGTAATAACCTTCGATGATACCGTTCTCTTCAAGCTTTCGTAATCTTTCGCTCAACGACGGAATTGAAAGACCGATTGCCTCTGCAAGTTCATTCCGTTTAGTCCTCCCATTTTCCTGGAGTTTTCTTAGTATAGTGATGTCTAAATCGTCTAACATAGCAACTCTTAATTTATTAGGTTAATCAATATTAATGGCTCAAAATATAAGGTTCGACATCAGAAAAGTCAAATTTTCATAGACGGGTCAGTATGAATTTACCAACCGGACTTATGCCCTAATGGTAAGTAAATTGTGTGAAAACAAATGAATCGTTCATTTCAATTCATAATCAACTTCGTTTAGCAGCTTCTTAATTTTTTGAATGGTTAACGGCGCCGAACCTTCGTAATAATTGTTCACGTTGAGATAAATATCAATTTTGCGTTCCAGCAATTCCCTAACCATGTAAACAATTTTTTTCAGCTCCGCATCTTTCGGATCAATTATTTTATTCCACTCGCCTTTAGCACGCGTTTCGATTCCCTGCCGATCAGGCCCGTGCAGACGAATCACCGTGTAGCCCTTTATATAGTCTTTAAACTTTTTATAAACATCAAACACAGGGGGCATATTATAGCCATGAAGAAAAACGTGTCCAAATTTATTATCTCTCAAAAACTGGAAGTATGTTTCGTTCAAGTAGTCCGGGTTACGGATTTCAATCGCAAATTGAAATTCGTTTCGAAGTTTCGCAGCAAACTCTCTCATCAAACCTTGAAACTCGAACTGGGATTTGATTTTTTCTTTGTTCAAGTATTCGAACTGAAACATCAACGGTCCAAGATTCTTATGCAGCTGCTTAATTGAAGCAACAAACTCTTCCAGTAAATCGTGCGAAAGAAAATGATTATTGGGGATGTACTGATTTTCAGCACGGTGAATATGGGTCAATGTGATGCTGTCTGGAAGCTTCACAGTAAACTTAAAACCCGGTGTGACCGATTCCTTATAATTTATTACAACATCTTTGCGAGGAAGAATAATCTTGTTCAAATCCCGCAGCGACCGAAACCATTGATCTATTTCAACAGTGTCATAAGCCTGAGAATACTCTTTCAAATAGTTAATCTTCTGATCTTGCGAGTAAACTAATCCTCGCCAGGAATCATATTTCCAACTGCAGGTTCCAATTCTTAATTGAGCCATTTCTTTCCTAAAAATGCCGAGAATGCAGAAGATTTATTTCAATCTCTTTTGAAAATCCAGATTGAAAAAATCATTGCCGGTTGCCCATTTCTTAATTATATCTTTTTGCGGCAGTCCAAGTTTGGCATCTGGATGCATATAAATATAAGTGCTCATCGGCATTTCATCTTCATTTATTTCTTTCCAAATTTTTCTTTTCAGTTCATCCTGCTTTTCACTGTAAAGTTTTTCCCAGTTGGAAAAATTCAGCTTTTCTCTCCCCTCATTAACGTCATCCGCAATAAACCAAGAAATAGGCGCAATGCTGCTGTAGAACGGCCACCGTGTTTCGTTGGAGTGGCAATCATAACAAGAGCTGCGCAGAATTCTTTTAACTTCCGGCGGAGCTTGGATGTCTGCCGTTACTTCCGGATTGGTTTTATCAACTTCAATAAATTGAATACCGATAAAAGCAATTACGAAAAACAAGAACCCATATTTAAGTATGCGTCCCATAAGTTTCTCCTTTGAATAATGACAAATATTTTATGAGAGCACCCTTATAAATTCTTGACATAGTTTCACCAGAAAATTCATGGCTGCCTCCGGCGAGCTGTATTTGTTGGTCATTTCCAATTTCAGTGTTTCTTTTACCTGTACAAAGTTAATTTCTTTTGCATAATTGTCGTTAACATATGTCAATAGAAGAACAAATTTGGTTTGATAAAAGTTTTCCCTTTCACCTTTTGGCAAAATAATTATAATTTTTTTCGGTTGTACAATAATTCTTTCCAGCAATGAAAGTGAAGCGTAATATCTCAAAACCGCCGCCTGAATTAATCTTCCTACAATCGGCGGGATTTTTCCAAACCGGTCCAGCATTTCTTCTTTAATCTCATCAAGCTCTTCGATTTTCAGCATGGAGAAAAGCGCCGTGTAGAAACTCAATCGGTCGGCTTGATCCGGCATATAAGATTGCGGTATTCCAATTTCAAAAAAAGTATCGATCGTCGGCTCAGAACGTTCCTGCTGTTTCGGCAAATCTTTGAATACGTCTTTGAACTCGCTCTGTTTTAATTCCTCAACGGCTTCGTCCAAAAGCTTAAGATACATTTCAAACCCAACCGAATCAATGAAGCCGCTTTGTTCGGTACCCAACAGGTTTCCGGCGCCGCGGATTTCCAAGTCACGCATCGATAAACTGAATCCTTCACCAAGTTCAGTGTATTCTTCAATTGCCTGAAGACGTTTAACCGCTTTTTTCGTAATCGTATTTATTGATGGAACGAGAAAGAAGGCGTACGCTTGCCTATCCGAACGCCCGACGCGTCCGCGCAACTGATGAAGCTCGGCTAATCCAAAACGGTCTGCGCGATTTATAATAATTGTATTAACATTCGGAATATCGAGACCCGACTCGATTATCTTTGTAGAGATAAGCATGTGATAATTCTTGTTCAGAAAACTGTGAATCACTTTTTCAAGTTCAGCCGGTTTCATCTGTCCGTGCGCAACGCCAATTTTCATTTCCGGAATATATTTTTGAATGTACGCTGCAATTTTTTCTATCGATTGAATTCTATCGTGAACGAAATAAATCTGTCCGTTACGTTTGATCTCGCTCAAAATCCATTCCCGCACCTTATGAATATCGAAAGTATCAACCTTGGTATAGATCGGTTGACGGTTCGGCGGGGGAGTTGCAATTATTGAAAGGTCCCGAGCGCCGAGAAGAGAAAGATTCAGCGTGCGCGGAATCGGCGTTGCAGTTAACGTGAGCGTGTCAACATTCGCCTTCAGCGATCGTAACTTTTCCTTAGCCATCACACCGAAGCGGTGTTCCTCATCAATAATCAGCAGACCGAGATCTTTAAATTGAATATCTTTAGAAAGCAGCCGGTGAGTTCCAATAACCAAATCAACGTCGCCATTAGTTAGCCGTTCCGTAATTTCTTTCTGTTCGGATTTCGTTTTAAAACGTGAAAGCACTTCAACTTTTACCGGAAATTGCGAGAGACGATCTTTGAAAGTATTGTAATGCTGCTCGGCAAGAATTGTTGTTGGCACAAGCAACGCCGCTTGTTTGCTGTCGTTGATGGCTTTGAACGCCGCGCGCACTGCAATTTCGGTTTTGCCGAATCCGACATCGCCGCAAACTAAACGATCCATCGGGTTCTCGCTTTCCATGTCGCGTTTAACTTCGTCCGATACTTTAACTTGATCGGGAGTGTCTTCGTAAAAGAATGACGCTTCAAGTTCCTTCTGCCAAATTGAATCGGGCCCAAAGGAAAAACCTTGAGCAGATTTCCTCCGAGCATAAAGTGTAATAAGCTCCCGCGCCGCTTCTTTGATTCTCGATTTAACTTTTTTCTTTGTCGATTTCCATTCGCCGCTTCCAAGTACGGAAAGTCTCGGCTGCGCATTGTCTTTAGAAGAAAACTTTTTTACAAGCGAGAGATAATTCAGATTAACATAAACAACGCCGCCCTCGGCGTACAAAATCTTGATCGATTCTTGTTCAACGTCGCCAATCTTGATTGTTTCCAATCCGACATACTGCCCGATGCCGAAGTTTTCGTGAACAACGTAATCGCCGCGTTTGATCGTTGCAAAATCTTTAACACGTGATTTCTTGAACCGTGCTTTGGCAACCAGTTTCGTTCGATACGGCTTGTTGAATATTTGATAATCTGTAAGAAGAATTAATTTGTCGTTTCTAGAAATGAATCCGCTCTTTATCGCCAGAACCATAAATTTGATTTTACCGGATTCAATCAGCTCTGCAATTTCCGTTTTGAAATCCGAAAGTAGTTCGCGCAGGCGATCACTCTGCAGTTCGTTCTCAACCGCTATCAAAACTTGAAAGTTTTTCTGCGAATAATCTTTTAGTATCGACGAAAGCAATTCGAAATTGGAATTGATTAACGGCGGATCAAGGAGATTAAGCTGAATTCTTTCGTCATACCCGCCTTGCGTTGCCGCCCGCTTCGACTCGTATCCTGCGAGGCGAGAAGGCGAGGCAGGCTGACCAAGTGCGTCTTCAATTAACCACCGCGCATTTTTCTCAAAAATTTTTTCAATTTGATTAGCGCCGTCATTTTCTTTTTCGTTCTTTCTTTCTTTCCTTCTTTCAATCTTTTCTTCTTTCCTTTCTTGCTCTTGATCTGCATCATACAACTCCCCTTTCAACTCCTCATCAATGTCATTTTCAAATTGATCAGGCGTTTCGTGATTCTTTTCTACTGAAAGATTCTGCAGATCGTATTCAGAAGCTAGTACAAGTGGATTGTCGAGATAATCAAAAATATCCGAACTGCTTTCTGAAATATTTATTGATGACGCAACGGTTGAAGAATTTATTTTATCGAGCGACCTTTGGCTGTCGGGATCAAAATGTCGAATCGATTCCAAAAAGTCCCCATCAAATTCCAAACGGCACGGCTGCTTTTCACTGTACGACCAGAAATCAATTATAGAGCCGCGCACAGAAAAATCTCCGGGGTCCTCAACAAATTTTTCCCTGTTGTAATCAATCGAGTGAAAATACTCAACCAGATCGTCGTATGTAATACTGCCGCCGATTGCAATCTTGGTGGTGTTTTTCTCAACCGAATCTTTTGAAGGAAGTTTGAGTTTCAAAATGTCGTACGATGAAATGAGAATGAACCGTTCACGGTTATTCAGGTCGGTTAATTTTTCTTGCAGCGATTCGATGTTCAGATCGTCGGCGGCTATTACTTGTTCTGCTAATCCCAGTATGCTCAGTTCAACTTTTGTTTCGTTTATTGATTGAACGCTGGGGCAAAGCAGCAAAATTTGTTTCTGCTCATCGGAAATCGATTTAACAAAAAGACTCTTTGACGAGCCGGCAAATGGTGAAACAAAAACTTTTTTCTGCCGGTCTGAAGTTAAAAGTTTTTCCTTCAAGCCACGAAGCGTTGAGAGGAGTTCAGTAGTCATATCAAAATCTGTTTTCATTTTATGTCATCACCACCCCTCCGTCACTCTGAGCTTGACGAAGAGAAGGAGGGGGTGGTCTTTTTAAAATACACGAAACCCTCCTCCGCGGATACGGAGAGGGGCATTTACAATTACTAACACAAAATTAACTGATTTGATTCAATTATGTCGGCATCTTTTAAGACAACTCTCGAATTTACCGCATTGCAAACCCGAGAGTTGTTTTCACCTCAAGATACTAATCAAAGAGAAATGCCTACCACAATATGATGCGTATTTATTATTTCACTATCAATTTCATAGAAATATCTTAAATCAATACTTAACTTCGAAAAGATTGGATAGACAACTCCAACACCCAAGTTGACACCGTATGAATGATTGGGAAATTGTTCAACGTGTTTTGTCCTAAACTCATTCGGTAATTCTTCAAACGAATTATAAGTCCAGGTTGTGCCGGGAGAACTATAAATTCTTGCATCGACCAGTTTGTAATTTAAGCTTCCTAAAATGTACGGGATAAAAGATTGTTCATTAAACACGAATTGAAACCCAACCGAGACGGGAAACACATCGTAACCTTTCTTGTTAACCTCATATTGTTCTGCCCAAAAGTATTGCACATTGTTAATGCTTCCTGTGCGGTAAGACTTTACAGTATATGCCTCCGTTTTGTATGACTTCGAATAGCCTAAAGACAAATTCAAATTAAGATTAGAGATTAGATTGGCATTAAACTCAAAAAGAAAACTGCCTCCCGTTTCCGAATTATTTCCAAAATTAATTCCACCGTAAATACCATAATTCAATTTAGAAAACGGCGTTTGACTAATATTGTCTTGAGCAAACAAAAGATTAAATGAAAGGATGAATAATAAAACAATGAGCTTTTTCACGGGTTACCCCCATTATTTATAAAATAATTGATAAAGAATTTTTCGTTGAACAATCCTTTCATTTCAATTACCGATGAAACATTCTGCGAGTTCATTGAGAATAATTCCCCGCTTTTCATTTAGCCCAAGAGCAAGTTTAGGAGACTTCGAGTTCTGCATTCAACTTAAAGTTGATATTGCTGAGAATCAAGGTAAAAAAAGTCATACAGCCAATATTTTATATTGCAATAAGAGCTCTAATTAATACAATATCCGAAAAGACCAATTTTTATTATTTTGCTATCAGATTTCCAATCACAAATGTCGGGAAATTTGCTATGGCACTTCTCAAAGCAAAAAAAGCTGCTGAACTTCAACCGGAAGATTTAAGATGGACATGCAACCCGGAGGTTTTTGAATTTGAATCAACGACAAATCTAAAACCGATCGAAGGAATTGTCGGGCAGGAGCGCGCATTAAAAGCGCTTCGGCTCGGTGTTGATTTGAAAAGTCAAGGTTACAACGTTTTTGTAACCGGACTTTCCGGAACCGGCAAGTTTACGGCGATTCAGCAGATGCTGGAATCGATCACACCGGATTGTTCTCATCTAAGCGATTATGCTTACGTAAACAATTTCAAGGATGAAGACAGACCGACATTGCTTCAATTTCCAGCCGGACAAGCCGCCAAATTCAAAAAAGATTTATCGCGGGCAATAAAATTTCTTCAGGAAAAGATTCCCCAAGTTCTATCCACTGAGCCGTTTGTTACCAAACGGAAACAGCTTCTTTCGGAATTTGGAAAAGTCCAGCAGACAATGATGAACAACTTTGAGGACAAACTTCGCAAAGACAATATGACGCTGGGACAAATCAAGATTGGCGAAATGCCGCGTCCGGAAATTTTTGCAGTGATAGAAAATCAGCCGGTGTTCATACAGCAGCTCGATGAATATATCCACGATAAGAAAATAACGGAAGAACAGGCGAAAGACTTTCAAACAAAATATTTGAGCTACCAGGAAGAACTTCAGAAAGTTTTCAAAGAGAGTTTAAGATTAACTCAGGACTTCCAGGAACAAATTTCAAAATTAGAAGGCGAATACGCCAACACAATTGTTTCGATTACAATTGACGACCTAAAGAAAAAGTACAAGGATCCAAAAATACGTGAGTACTTCAAAGATATTCACGAAAACATTTTACAGAATCTCGATGTGTTTAAGGGACAAAAACCGGCACGCGAAGAATCAAATGGCGGAATCGTTATCGATTATCTGAAAGAATACGAAGTGAACATAATTCTCGATAACACAAACACCAAACGGTGCCCGGTTATTATCGAAACATCTCCTGCTTACAGCAATCTGTTCGGAACAATTGAAAAATACAGCGATGGAAGAGGCGGCTGGTTTGCCGACTTCACAAAAATAAAAGCCGGTACGCTGCTGCGCGCCAACGGCGGTTATCTTGTCATCAATGCAATGGATGCTTTTACTGAAACCGGAGTTTGGAAAACTTTAAAACGTGTTCTACTCTACGGCAAATTGGAAATTCAAGACCTCACAAATCTCTATCAGTTATATCCCAGCATTTTAAAACCGGAACCAATCGAGATCGAAACCAAAGTGATAATGGTCGGCAACAATTATATCTATTCGCTCCTATCGGCGTACGAAGACGACTTCAATAAAATTTTCAAGATCAAAGCTGATTTTGATTATGAAATGCAGCGCACCGATCAAGCGCTTACTGAATACGCGATGATCGTTAAGAAATTGATTGAAGAAGAAAAGCTTCTCGAGTTCGATAAATCCGCCATCTCAAAAATTATAGAGTACGGCGCGCGTTACGCAGGTGAAAAAAATAAATTGACAACTCGTTTTGCTTACATTGCCGATCTCACGCGGGAAGCAAATTTTTGGGCGCTGGACGGCGGTGAAAAAATGGTGAGAGACGTTCACGTCGTTCAAGCTTACGATTCCGCAAAAGACCGCCACGGTCTGTATGAATCCAAACTTTCTCAAATGATAAGCGACGGAACAATTTTAATCGACACAGAAGGTTCGCGCATAGGCACTGTAAACGGTTTAGCCGTTTATGAAAGCGGCCAATATTCGTTCGGCAAACCATCGAGAATAACCGCCAGCGTTGCGCTTGGCAGCGGTAATATTATCAATGTTGAAAGAGAATCCGGCTTGAGCGGCAGTACGCACAACAAAGGTGTTCTTATCATCGGCGGTTACTTCCGGGAAAATTTCGGTTCAAGAATTCCACTTTCGTTTACTGCCAGTTTGGTTTTTGAACAAGGTTACGGAATGATTGACGGCGACAGCGCATCGATCTCTGAAATTTGCGCGTTGCTTTCAGCCATTTCTAAAATTCCAATCAAACAATCGCTCGCAATTACCGGATCGGTAAATCAGAAAGGTGAAATACAACCTATCGGCGGAGTGAATGAAAAAATTGAAGGTTTTTTTGATGTTTGCAAACAACGCGGCTTAAATGGAACCAACGGCGTGATAATTCCTGTTCAGAATGTTAAAGACCTGATGCTCAAAGAAGAAGTTGTTGCGGCTGTTTCAGAAAAGAAATTTCACATTCACTCCATATCCAAAGTTGACGAAGCGATTGAAATTCTGACCGGTACACGCTCCGGAAAAAAATTGAAAAACGGAAAGTTTGAAAACAACACAGTTTTTGGCGAAGTTGAAAAAGAACTTGCCGCAATGAGAAAAAGGTTGCGTCCTTCCGAAAAGAAGAAAAAGAATTCCAACGGCAAAGAAGAAAATCACGACGTTATAAAAGCTCAAAGAAAGAAAAAGGGGAAATAAAGTAAGTGGTGCCTCTCGCCGTCGAACGTAGCTGGTAAAACCATCTTTAAAATATGGACAAAATAGAAAGCCGCGATCTGTTGAGCCAACCGCGGCTTTGAAAAAACAGTTACGGCAAGATTCTATTTCATCAAAAGCATCTTCCTAGATTGAGTAAAACCATGTCCTGAGTTTGACGAAGGATTATTTACGCTTATTGTATAAATGTAAACACCGCTCGTCAATCTGCTTGCATCAAAATCTACTTTGTAATAACCGGCAGATTTATTCTCATTGACCAGCGTTGCTATCTCTTTACCCAACACATCAAATACTTTAATTGTAACAAAACCATTCTCTGGCAGTTGATAGTTTATTGTTGTCGACGGATTGAACGGATTAGGGTAGTTAAAGAACAACCCAAAATTATTAATACCATTCTCACTTGACTTGGTGATAGCAAAATTATCCGTATTCATTGCAGGCAGGGGACCCATTGTTCCAGTTGTTTCAACCTGCTCACTTGGCACAGATAATTTATTTGTATTATCGATTGCCTTTACATAGTATCTTACAGATTTTGCCCATATAGGTTTTGTATAATCAACAGCGTAATCGATAAAAGTATTAGTCGGATGGGAAGTTGTGCCTGCCAAATCCCAATACACCGAGTTATCATAGCTGCGATATACGTTATAACTAGAAATATCAGATTCGGAATTCAAGTCCCAAGCAAGCGATGGGTGGTTTGGATCTGCACCAGTAAAATGTAAATTTTGCGGCTTAGCAGGAGAAGCGTCCACCGAAGTATTAACATAAATGTTTAACGTAAACACACCGTTACTAAGATTTGTTATTTCAAAACCAAATGGAGTAGTTTGATTTGCTACACGTTGATTGTTTGGGTTACTCCATGGTGAGAATACCTGATTATAATCCATTCGGAATGCATCCTTTCCATCGCCCAAGAAACGTACATCTTGAACAGGATATCCAAGTTGTTCAGTGAAATGAATTGGTTGAGGACTAGTTAATCCACCATAATTAAACGGTATAAATTGATCATCACTGTAACCATTATTTTTATCCGGCACTAATTGCTTAAAAACAGGTAATTGCCCGGAACCCCAGGGGTTGGTTACTGATTGATTTACTTGCCAGTCGTAACGACCATCGGCAGGAATAAGCTGTATCCAATTAACCGGAGGCGCGTATTGATCTGGTGTGCCGACTTTTCTAATTACATATATACCTGGTTCAACGCTGCCTGCAAGCGTTCCCCAGAAGGGTGCGTTGTTTTCCCAGTAAGAAGTTTTCTGATGGTTTTCAATGTAAAGATACTCTTGTGATGAAGAATTAATAACAAGCCTAAATGAGTTCCTGCCAGTTACAAAATCACTTAACGTCCTTCCTGTAAGTGTCTGCGTTGTATTGTTTATTGTGTAATTTATAGAATCTGCTACCCAACCTAAGCGGTATCTTTCATATGCGTTGGCTACGTATGATCTAATCCCCCAGGCAGAAAGCATTCCCCAAAAACCAAAACCATTATGGAAGTCATTATTTCCAATCAAGTAATGGGCAAATTCATGGATTGAATTTCTGAAAGGGTCTTCTATTAAATAGTTTCTCACACTTACACCGGAACCGCCAGGTATTGAATTACTTCCTCCAAACCATGTCGCTATTTTTCTTTGGTTATTATCAACATTTATATCCCCAACGCCACCGAGATCCCCAAAATTACTGGTAAAATTAAAATCAATTAATCCTTGTTTAGGGTTAGCTAAATCTTGTGAGATATTTCTCCAAACAAAAATAATCATATCAACGTATGTATCCGGTACATTATTGTAGGTATAATCGGCAACATAGTCCCAATTATCAAATTCAGCAAAGTCCCATGTTGTATCAAGTGAATCGATTATTTCTTTTTGAATATAGCCTCTTCTGTTTGTAGTGTAATGTGTCATATACCAATCCCTTGTATGGGGAGCTTTTGCATGTACAACTTTGCCTGTAAAGTGTAACCTATTGCCTGACATCTCGTTAAAATAATGGGTTAATGATCCTTGCGTTGGTGTTGCAGACCAGGTTTAGTCAACCCATCCGATCATATTTTGCGGTGCACTTCCTTTTACCCATCTTATGTTGTTTATATCATAATTATCATCGGGAAACTCTGCAAAAACAATTAACACATTTAAATTTCCTTCGGAAGGAAGCCATCTGCCTCTTGATTGTGCCGCCACTTGAGCTACCGATGCGCTTATGCAATTATATTCTTGTGCATTTAGATGAAGTGAAATAAGTAGAAAAATTATTCCAAAATATTTTAGAGCTTTCATTTGTCACCCCGTTCTTTTGTTTGATAACATTTATTGAAATTGTGTGTGCTACTTTTGTAAAATCATTTTCATTGTTTTTGTTGTTTTGCCTGTAATTAGCTGATAGAAGTAAATACCGCTTGCCAGCCCGCTTCCATCAAATTTTACTTCGTGTTTGCCTGCTAATTCTTCCTTATTAACTAGTGTTACAATCTCTCTTCCAAGTAGGTTTAATACTCTTAGTGTAACATACCCGGTAACAGGCAACTTATAACCTATAACCGTTGTTGGATTAAATGGATTAGGGTAGTTCTGGTATAGAACAAACTCAAAAGGAATGTTTTGAGGCTCTACTTCAACACCAACCGTTCCGTAAGTTACTCCATTTATTCTGCAACCGCGTAACAAATATGGCTGTGTTGCACCGTCTTCGCTTGAAATTAGTCCAAATCCGTAAGCAAGTTTTTCCCAGTAATCTAACCTTGAGTTCTCATTAATAACTGTATCTCCAGGTGCCAATGTATAGAACCCAATGGTTTTTACAGTTGTTAACTTGCCGAATACATACATTTGCGAAATATCCAGTACTTTCGCTGCTTGGCGATCTCCAGCTCTTACTATCCATGAATCTCCTATATTTGCGTCAAGTTTATAAAAATGACGGTTATCATAGGCTGGTGCGTTAAAGACATTAAAGTTTTTATCGATCCTATAATTCGCACCGCGCCATACCGGAGGATCATAGAATAAATATTTGCTGCTATCTTTGGAATCAATAGAATCACGAACAACTGTATAAATTTGGGCAGGACCAGCCCGTGTGTATTCCCAATGATCTCCAACATGAGCTGGAAAAAACTGGTAGGGGTCAAGTTCTTGAGCTTGCAAGTATGAAAGAGAACTTGTAAACAACATCATAACAAGTGTTGCAATTGTTGTTTTACTTTTTTTCATAACATCACCTTTTATTTTTTTCTGCTCTCACTTTTTGTTCAAAAGTGGAAATACCTTTTAAGTTTCGGGAATTGGCTCTACAGCCGTACTAAACATTCATATGTGTTTTCTCCTATTTTATTACTCATTTCTATTTTTCTCTATGGTCACTTTTGTAAAATCATTTTCAGTGTTCTTGTTGTTTTGCTTGTAATTAGCTGATAGAAGTAGATACCGCTTGATAAATTGCGTTCGTTGAATTCAACTTTGTATGTACCCGGACTGAAATAATCGTTTGCCAAATCTTGAATTTCTCTTCCAAGAAGATCAAATACTTTAATTGTAACATGAGAATATCTTGGAATAGAAAAAGAAATTGTTGTGGAAGGATTGAAGGGATTAGGGTAGTTCTGGTATAGAACAAATTCAGAAGGAATGTTTTGAGGATATTCTTCAACACCAACCGTTCCGTAAGTTACTCCATTTATTCTGCAACCGCGTAACAAATATGGTTGTAATACATAATTCTCTTTTGAAATGAGTCCAAAACCGTAAGCTAATTTTTGCACATCTATTAAAGTGGTGTCTATAAGAGAATCGGGTCCCCTCCGACATTGATAATGTTGAATTTCCTTTATTGTTGTTAATTGGCCAAAGACAAAGCTTTGATAGATACCACTTACTCTGGATTCTTCCCATTTGTTTGAATCGACTACAATAACAATCCAGCTTTTACTTATCTGAGCATCTAATTTATATTCGTGTAAATTATCGAATTGAGGTAAATTAAAAACGTTATAGTTTTTGTCAATTCGATAATTTGCTCCATAATACAGAGGAGGATTATAAAAGAAAATAAATCTACTGCTGTCTTTCATATCTGTTGAATCTCGTATAACTGTGTATGTAACATTGCCCCCTGCCTGGGTATATTCCCATCTGTCTCCAACATGAGCAGGAAAGAATTGGTAGGGGTCAAGTTGTTGGGCCTGCAAATAATATCCATTGCACAACAGGAAGAAAAACAATAAATAAATCCCTTTCATTTTCTCACCTTATTACTTTTGTAATATCATCTTCATTGTGTTTGTTGTTTTGCCTGTAATTAGCTGATAGAAGTAAATACCGCTTGCCAGCCCGCTTCCATCAAATTTTACTTCGTGTTTGCCAGCTAATTCTTCCTTATTAACTAGTGTTACAATCTCTCTTCCAAGTAGGTTTAATACTCTTAGTGTAACATACCCGGTAACAGGCAACTTATAACCTATAACCGTTGTTGGATTAAATGGATTCGGGTAGTTATTATATAGAATAATATCATTTGGTATTTTAATTCTGTCATTCTCTACGTTTACAATAGTACCATATTGTTTACCGTCTATTACCGCACCAGTTAAATATAGAGGGGGACCCTCATTAAATGTATATATCACCCCATATTTGTCGGCTATAATCTCATCCATGAATTTCTCTGAATATTCAATATGTCGTGTCATAACGGTATCGCCAAATACAATCGTCCACAGTGAATCTTGAGAATAAGGGAATCGAACATATGCAGGGCTACTGTATACATAAGCATTTTTCCATGTATAACGGTAGCTTAAAAACACGCGAGGGTAAGGATTCTTTGGTATTTCTAAACTATCAAGAAGCAATTCGTCATCAGTCTTGCCGTTATTATTGAGATCTTCAACATCAAGCATATAACTTGCTTTCTTAAAAGTATCATTTCTTTCCCAGTTGAAATAGTGCACGGTTGTTTGTGCACCGTTGATAACTGCCCCATATCCTCGGTAGTCCACTTTCTTAAAATATTTTTTCGAATTGACAATTGTATCTTTCACGACGGAACGTCGGAAGTAATGTTTACTTCCATCAATATCGGTTTGCTCGTACTCCCAATAATTGCCTACTTGCAAAGGATTATAATTGTGAAGCTTTGAGGAGTGCTGTGTTGTGGATTTCTCCGGAACATCTAACAAGTATTTGATTGAACCTTGCGGGTACACGGTGAACGGCAGTATTAGAAATATTAAGACTATTGTTTTCATATGACAATTTCTTTCTTCCACACCTATGATTTTTCTAGATCAAAAAATGTTTATCATTCAATCTTTAACGAGTTTCAACTTTTCACTTGACAGTTGGATTTCCTAATCAAAGTTAAATGAGTTTTTCTAATTTTGTATTAGTAGAACTACTAAAAATTTTCATCTTTTCGTCACCATTTAATCAAAAACATTAGGAGTTTTACTAAGTTATTTTGCTAGCCCGTGATTAACACCCCCTCCATGTTAAACTTAATCGCCAACATCTTTTTCATATTTATACTATTTTTGTAACAGAATTAAGCATTAACATATCAACGGACAAAATACGTGACTCTAAAATCCTCCAAGACAAAAATTCTTGCAACATTAGGACCGGCAACAGACACATGCGAAAAGCTGGAAGCGCTGGTTGACGCCGGATGCGATGCGTTCCGTCTTAACTTTTCACACGGCTCGGATGAATACTTCGAAAAAGTTTTCGATAGGATAAATCAATTGTGCGTAAGCAAGTCCCTCCCTATTCCAATCCTTGTCGATCTACAGGGACCAAAAATTAGAATAGGTGAATTGAGCCAGCCCGAAATTGAAATTAACACCGGCGATGAAATTGAAATAACCAACGAAGACATAACCGGCACCAAAGAAAAAATTTCTACCAGTTACAAACATCTTCCTAAGGATGCTCAGATCGGCGAAACAATTTTAATTGACGACGGATTGATAAATCTTCAGGTTGCAAGAAAAACGAATTCATCAGTAATCTGCAAAATAGTTGAAGGCGGAATGCTTAAACCAAAAAAGGGAATGAACCTGCCCGGCATGAAATTGAGCACTCCCTCGGTAACGGAAAGAGATTTTGCAAATCTTGAATTTGCTTTAAAACACAGAGTTGATTTTATAGCTCTATCATTTGTGCGCGAAGCTAAAGATATACTCCATTTGAAAAACTGGCTTGCCGAAAGAGGTTTCAACAAACCGGTAATTGCAAAAATCGAAAAACCGGAAGCGATAAAAAATTTTGAAGAGATTCTCGAAACTGCCGACGGCATTATGGTTGCGCGCGGAGATTTGGGTGTTGAGCTCGCACCGCAGGAAGTTCCGATGATCCAGAAAAAAATTATACGACGATGCAACGCCGTTGGTAAACTTGTAATCACTGCAACACAAATGCTGGAATCAATGATACAGAACCCGATACCGACACGCGCGGAGGCATCCGATATTGCAAACGCTGTCCTAGACGGAACCGATGTTGTTATGCTCAGCGGTGAAACTTCGGTGGGTAAATTTCCGGTTGAAGCTGTAAAAATTATGAATGAAATTCTTTTGACAACAGAGGCGGAATCGAGTCAGAAAAACATTTCCGATTTTGAAATTCCCGAAGATTTGACAGACAATATTTTCGATTCGACCGGACGTGCGGTTGCAAATGTTTCCGAACAAATCAAAGCATCTGCAATTGTGATCTTTACTCATTACGGAAGAAAAGCAAAAGTCGTTGCAAAGTTTCGTCCCAGGGCAAACATTTTTTCAATCTCGGATAAATTTGAAACGCTGAACAAACTCAATCTCGAATGGGGAATCCAACCTTTGTACCTCGACAACATTAAAGACGAAGAAGCAGCAATTCATAATACTATCAATCTTCTAAAAGAGAAAAAGTTTATCAAAGAAAACGATCTGATTCTTTTTACTGCCGGAGCTCCAATTACAGACAAAGGAAGAAGAAGCTGGATGAGATTTGCGATAATATAATGGATAATTGAGAATTTTGAATTGAGAATTTAGCTTGCCCGCCTCTGGCGGGAATTGATAATTGAGAATTTTGAATTGAGAATTGCGAATTATCTTCTTTCTCAATTCTCCATTACTCGCCTCGCTTCGACTTGTCTCATAAAGTCGAAGCGGGTCAATTCGCAATTGCATTTTATGAGTGATTCAACATACAAACTTGCCAAGTGGTGGGAACCTGCCGATAACGGAAAATTACTCTGCACGCTTTGTCCAAGGTATTGTACCATTGGAGAAGGACAAGCCGGGTTCTGCTTCATCAGACAAAACATTGACGGCAAACTTTATTCAGTTGGTTATGGCAGACCAACCGGATTTGCAATTGACCCGATTG
>JAKAEE010000021.1:48047-49567 GCA_021820065.1 Bacteroidota bacterium
CTTTGTCCAAGGTATTGTACCATTGGAGAAGGACAAGCCGGGTTCTGCTTCATCAGACAAAACATTGACGGCAAACTTTATTCAGTTGGTTATGGCAGACCAACCGGATTTGCAATTGACCCGATTGAAAAGAAACCCTTAAATCATTTTCTGCCCGGAACAGAAATTTTAAGTTTCGGAACAGCAGGCTGCAATCTCGGCTGCAAGTTTTGTCAAAACTGGTCTATCAGCAAAGCTAAGTTGGATAGCGTTCATTCATTAAATGTTTCGCCGGAAGAAGTTGTAGCTCTTGCAAAACAATACCACACTCCGTCCATCGCTTTTACATATAATGATCCGGTGATCTTCGGCGAATATGTAGTTGACATTTCCAAGATCGCACGCGAAGTGGGAATAAAGTCCGTAATGGTTACTGCGGGTTACATTGATAAAGAGGCGCGCAAAGATGTTTACAAATATATAGACGCCGCTAATGTTGATCTTAAAGCGTTCACGGAAAGTTTTTATCACAAACTTGCATTCGCGCATCTTGATTATGTCCTTGATACTTTAATCTGGCTGAAGAAAGAAACCAATGTGTGGTTTGAGATTACAACATTGTTGATCCCGGATGAAAACGATTCGGACGAAGAAATAAAAAATATGTGCGAATGGATCCTCAAGAATCTTGGAGATGAAGTGCCGCTTCATTTCACAGCTTTTCATCCGGATTTTAAGATGATAAATAAATCGCGCACCCCGGCAGAAACGATTAGAAACGCCAGAAAAATCGCTCTGAAACTGGGCATCAAATATTGTTATGTGGGAAATATTCATGACACGGAAGGATCAACCACGTATTGCCCCAACTGTAAGGAAGTCCTAGTTGCAAGAGACTGGCATAGCGTGCTGAAAAACAAAATCAAAAATTCTTGCTGTCCCACGTGTGGAACAGCGATTCCCGGTATGTTTTAATCCGCCTTCGCGTTCCGCTTCGGCGGACGAGAAAAAATTAACTTAACATTAATTGTAATAATCAATATATTATTGAAGGGATAATTCACTCTATTTCAAAACAAAATATAATTGAGGGTACTTATGAAAAGGTTATTTACCTTAGCCACAGCAGTGGTATTGTTTTTTTCTGTAACCAGCCTAACTAATGCCCAAGGTAAACATGGGGAAATTGGAAAGGTTTTCGGTAAACAAGAAGCCAATGTGCTTTTCGGAAAAGTTATTGGCTCGGTTCAAATCAAAGTCAGCGACCTTCAGAAAGCTATTGACAGAGGTGGCGACTATATTTTCTTCATGGTAAAACACAGTCAATTAGTTGTTGCAGACGAGAAAAGAGAATCTTTACGCGAGGACGGAGAACAAATCGGTAAAGATGAAGTAATGTACATCTTCAGCAAGAGTCAGGTTAAAAAACTTCTGCAAGCCGGTGCTTCCACTGATGATGCTAAAGTATCTGATAAGACCGGCAGCGCAAAATCTGTATCAACAACCGCAGCAACTGCAACAGTAACGGCTGAAGTTAGAGC
>JAKAEE010000080.1 GCA_021820065.1 Bacteroidota bacterium
CGCAAGTTCGGTTCTTTACTGCTGACATCAACCATAATTGCATTGCCTTTATTGTCAACGTGGCTCAATTTCATTTATCCTCCAATCGAAAGCATATTGTTCTTTTCAAGTTTACGAAGTTCAATTATTTCCGGGTGTTTGAATTTTTTATTCGACATACTTGCAACAACTTTTTCAGAGATACAATCATCGGGAATGGATTTGTCTCGAAGCAACAACTTCAAATCCAAATCTTCACCAATAGATGAGAAGAGACATAACTTTAGTTTGCCGGTTGATGTAATTCTTAGACGATTGCACTCCGCGCAGAAATGATCCGACATCGAAGAAATAAAACCGACTTTTCCTTTGCTGCCAGTTATACTGTAATCGGTCCCAACAACGTTAGGTGGCGAAGATAACTTTTCGATTTTATAAACAGTTTCGACTATTTCTTTTATTTCGTTCGAGCTGATAAATGAAGACTCGTTCCATCCATTGTTAGAGAATGGCATGAACTCTATAAATCTTACATTTAAATTTTGTTCCGCAGCAAAACGGACAAAATCCAATATCTCGTAATCATTTACGTTTCTGATAATAACCGTATTTATTTTTAAGGATTGAAAGCCGGAATGGGCAGCATTTTCAATTGCCGAGATGAGGTCATTAAGTTTATTGCTGCCCGTTATCCTTTCAAAACTTCTGCTGTTAAGCGAATCAAGACTAATGTTTAGATGATCAAATCCATAGCGCTTCAGCATATCAACATTGCGGTTTAACAAAATCCCATTGGTAGTTATCCCAAGCTGGAATCCAAATCTTTTTTTCAAATCAAAAAGCGGGCTTAAGAAATTTGTTAATTCTTTTCTTAACAGCGGCTCTCCGCCGGTTAAACGAACTTTCTTGAAGCCAAACCTTTCAACAAAAATGTTGACCAACCTTAGCAGTTCTTCATAAGATAACTCTTCTTCCCTTTTTAATTTATTAGTTTGAGAAGAATGCGGATTACAATAGATACAGTTAAGGTTGCATCTATCGGTTAGAGATATCCGTAAATAATCGTGTATCCGGCCGAAACTATCTTGCAACATCATAGCAGAACAACAGAAATAACCGCACCAATAACTACTACAGCAATCGGATTCAATTTATAAACCGCTGTCAATACGATTCCAACTGCAACCATCGCAATGCTCTTCCAGCCAATCGACATGTTGAAAAAGTATCTAAACATAATCGCTATAATCATTCCTATAATTACAAACTTTATCCCATCGAATATTTTTTTCAAATAGTAGTTGCTTTCAAATTTGCTGTAAAAAACAAATACAATTGTTATTAGAACTGCAGGCATTAATAAATTACCAAGGTTTGCAACGATGACGCCCGGTATGCCGGCAACTTTAAAACCAGCATAAGTCGCAAACTTAATCGAGATAGCGCCCGGAAAAATTTCGACGAGACCGAGAATTTTTACAAACTCATCCCTTGTTAGCCAATGATGCTGAGACACTATTTCATTTTCGATGATAGGCAGCAACGAATAAGCTCCGCCGAAAGAAAAAGAACCTACTTTCAAAAACGACCAAAAAAGTCTTACCAGATTAATAATCATTACTTGTCCTCAAAGATATCGTCAATCCAGTTTAAGGCAGCCATCATTGAAGGCAAGCCGATTGTTGGAAGCGAAAGCAATGCTACATGATGAAGTTCTTCTTTTGTAGCACCGGCTTTAATTGCCTTACGAGTGTGCGAATGAACAGCGCCTTCCAATCTTGCCCCTGTTGAAATTGCAACTTTAATTAAAGCCCTTGTTTTCTCGTCAAGCGGACCTGAAGTATGAACAGCATCGCCCAAGGTTTCGTATGCATTTGCGACTTTTTCATAATCGGTTTTGAAATTCAAATATTTTTTTGGAATCTGCGACATTATTCTCTCCTATGATTATTCAAAAAAAAGCCCCATCCAAAGGGAATGGGGCTTTAACTATAGCCAAACCTTTCTCCTTTGCAAATCGGCAGGCTAATTCGTTTCCAAATTAACCCTATCGGTCAATGCTCGTATCACCTTTGTGAGTTAGAAACATTAACTCGGAGAATTACGGATACAAACGTCGGAAATGAGAAAATGATTTGCAACAAAAAAAAGATTTGACTAAAAAATTCCAATTAAAAATTTCTGCTGCTGATATCTAAAATTTAATTCCATACAGGTAAGATACATTGTGAAGATATTTTCTTGATGGCAGAGGAAAAATCTTGGAGTGCACTTTGCATTACATAGGAATTCGGTTCGTGACAAGTCAAACAAGCGCCGACCGTCAAAATTATTTTTTGTTCTTCAACTGAAAACGGTCTTGTGTTATCGCGCGTTGTAGAGTTATAACCTCTCTCTTTCAAGAAACCTATCCATGCATCAGAAGGAAGTCCATCAACTTTTGAAAGAGAATATTTCGGAGTAAATCTCCACTTGCCCACTTTATTGCCTACTACATACTCAAGCTTTCCTCGTCCGTAACCGAGCGCCAAAGAATTATTGTGACAAGATTTGCAGCTCCGGACTTCCTTTCTAATTGTATGCGAAAAGCCGGGTGCGTAAAGACGCTTACTAATTGGTTTATTGTTGCTTGGCAGTTTTTTGTCGATCGTTAAAATCATCCCCGGCGCAAATTCCGCCACTTCGTTTTTTATGGTTCCATCCGGTGCTTTTAATTCTCTTACTCCCAGTACTGCATGTTCAGCATTAACGCCGCTTAGCTTTTCGTGCCATTCACCATCTGATTCTTTATTGGCTAACAAGTCATACATTTTGCCCTTTGCATCATACTCCGTGTGACAACCAATACATTGCGGAGTCCAAGCATTATGACAACTGTTGCAAGTTAGGTTTTGATGTGAAGCTGCTGTACAAAATTTCGATGGTGGTTTAACTTCAAGCGTTTCTTTGGAAATTTTCTTAACTAGGAAAACGCTTCCATCTTTTTGAAAAACATTTACAAGAGGGAATTGATTCTTTTCTACTATCAGATAATTTCTATCATCACCAGCAAGGTTTTCAAGCTCTGCAATTTTTTTCGACTCATATTCAAAGTCATTATAATTCTTTGTTGCGGGTTCTTTCACAAGGTGACAATCAATACACTGCAATTTCGATTGATCTTCTTTATGCAGAGCATACTTTCCATCTCCCATAATTTCATAAGAAGTATGGCAATCCACGCACGACATCCCGAATTCCGAATGAATATCCGGAACGATCTTCATGACAACTCTTCCGTCATCCAATAATCTGAATCCCCTCTTCCCCTTTACTTCACGTGGCTTCAATTCAGTTTCATGCCAACCTTCATAGCTTAATGAAATTCTTCCGGATCTTGAATGGCATCCGAAACAATGATCGTTCGTAACTTTTAGATCAATATTGGGGTGCATTGTCGGTAGAAATTTGTATGAACCAAATCTTCTGTTTTTTGTCATCGAAGAATTCTCTTCGCTTTGTCCCTCGTGAAGCGGGATTGCTTTTTTAAGCTCAACGAAAGCATCTTTAGAATAATTTAAGTGACATGCGATACATCCGCCTCCGCGCGATAATTCCGTGATCGGCCCATATTCGGTTTTCTCGTTCGACAAATGACACGATGCGCAAAGGTTTCTAAGGTGTTTATCGGTTAATGAATTTCCTATTGAGTCGATACTTGCACGGAAAGTTTTACTCGAAGCTTCCTCAAAAACCCATTTGTCAACCGTTACTACACCGTTCATCGTGGTCATGATATTATTCTGCATACGCGGAATCATCTGTGGGTGGCAGCCCGTTTGTCCACAAGTTTTATCGGCATTCGAAGAATTTCCTGGAATTAAAATCATGCCTTTGTGCGAACCCTCTTTTGTCCGCGATAGTCTCGTTCCTAAATGACAAGAATAGCATCCTATAGTTAAAGGATCGTGCGACTTTTCAAAACCTTTCATTTGATTGTGGCAAAGAAGGCATCCTTCTCTCCTTCCATTAATTAAAGGGAGATCGCTGAAAGAAGATTCGTCAACCCCGGTTTCTTTTTTGATTCGTTCGACTCTTAATTTCTCCTCTCTATCTTTCACCGGTTTGTTTATAATCAGAAAGGTTGCGTAAATAACTATTGCAACCGCAAGAATAATTAACACACCGGCATAAACAGTATTCTTTCCCTTCATATTAATGCTCATAGCTCTTATTCATGCTCATAATCTTGCTCATAATCCTGCTCTGAATTATTACTTGCGATAACTTTTCTATCACGTATTCATAATCTTCTGGAGAATTCATATGGAACAGACTATTCCGATAATTTTTTCTATAATAGTTGCACCGTTTAATTTTATTAAACCTTTACCGATTCCCTTCCGCTGGCTTTTTCCGCCGCAGAGGATTATTGCCGTTATATCAGAAATATTATTCAACACTGTTAGCAAAAATTTTACAATGCTAACTTAAAGAAAAGTTTTAGTTAAGTGAAAAGAAGGTTGGTAAGTCAAAATGTTTTTAGGTGGGAGAAAAACAATGTGGGGAAATAAGAAAAGTTCTATCGCACAATAGCCAATTTTTGTGTTGCCTGAATGGTTTCACTCCCCCTTTTCATAATTACTTTATACAAGTAAACTCCGTTAGCAGCAAGATCGCCGTCTTCATCTCTTCCATCCCATTCAATTCTGTTGAAATCGTAGTTGAGACTAGATGGTGGAACAATTAATTCCTTTATCAGTCTGCCGCTAATTGTGAAAATCTTAATCTTAAGTTGATCAGGTATTTGAGTAAGCTTAAAAGTGAAGTATGTTTCGTTTGAAAACGGATTTGGATAGTTATAGACATACAACAGTTGCGCTTGGTTAGACACTATAAATTTTCTCACCACACCCGCTGAATCAATAAATTGTCCCGTAGCATTCGTTCCCAGAACTCTCAGCGTGTACGTTCCGTCGCCTAAAGTGGGTTTGTAACTAACAACAAATTTGGGATTGTTGTCTGAGTATGAGAAATTGACATCACTACTGTTCAACGAAATCCGCTTGTTATTCATATACATTTGTATGTGACTCGTATCGGTTATCGGGATTAAAGATAAATCATTCAGCTCAACTTTTATCTCTGGTTTGCTTGCTACAAAATCTCCATTGTTAATGTCTTTACTATCAAATGAAAGTTTGATTGAAGCAGGTGCGTTGTTGGCTTTAACAAAAAAAGGGATCGTGTACAAATTATTATCCTTATACAATTCCGTGATTTTGTTATCCGCATCAATTGTTATGACGAGACTTCTGCTTCCTGTAGTTGAAGCAGTGTTGTAGCTAACGTTAAAGAGTTTTCGCTTCTCGCTGCCAAGCGAATCAACCATCTGCTCTAATATTTTTTCACGTGTGTTATCTGGTCTGATTACTTCAACCCGGACTTTGAAACTATCCGCTCGCGACTCACCAACGTTATAGACATAGAATGATAAGTTTTCTGTTTCGCCTTGAGTTAAAGTATCTAATGAGATCGCGGCTGTCTGATAATTCGTTCCAAGTTCCGGTACCCCTAAATAGTCTATGGATAGATTTGAGATGACTGGCGATTCTCCATTCTTAGACAAGAGTATATTGCCTAAAAATTTCAATGTGGGATACTTGTTTGCAGATATACTGCTAAGTAAAATAGTACCATTGTTTTCTGTCAGCAAGAGAGTATCAATTCCACCGTTTTGTTTAAAGCCCAAAGCTGAATACTCAATTTTTGAACCGCTTGGAAGAGATGCATTAATCTGAGCATTTCTCCAAAGGGCTGCCGGACCGATCAAGTCGGTCACCAATCTGCCATTTGTATTTTTCCAAACAAAAGACTTTTCAGCAGTTAAAATATTTTGGTATGAAGCAGTCTCTAACTTTTCAATTACATCACCGGCTCTGGCTCCCTTTCTTCCTATCAACAACCATGGATTTCTGAAACCGATTTTATCAACTAATACACTTCCTAAAGTTTTGATTGCATTTCGTAATTCTAAAGTCAAGTTTGAACTGGCATCATCAATCGCACACATAGCTACAATTTTTCCATCCGGTATGGAATTAATCAAAGTAGCTAAGTCGTGCGATCTCTGCAAATTATCTCCGTACCAGAAAGTATCGGTAGTATCAATTTTCATTTGAACCGAATCAAAGACCGCTATTCCCATCCCCCAATTGAACGTGTTGGGCAAAATATTTTCTTTATTCAGTTTGATCGATCCGTATTTCATAAAATTCCCTCCGGCTGATTCTACACTTATCAAAGAACTATCCACCGAAATAGAAATCGTCGAAACCTTCACTGAAAGATGTTCTAAACCGAGCAAACTTTCGCTCAAGCTATCGTTGTAGATTATTTTTTTTGGATTGTCACTTTTGAGGAATGAAATAAATTGTTCCCAGTTGGAATTGTTGTCACCAAGTTTTGCTCTAAGCCAGTATCTCTTGCCGTTCAAAAGTTGCGACAATTGCAGTTTAGTGTAAAATGTATCTATTGGCATTACATATCTAAAAGGATTTAAGAAATTTGGTGATTCGTCGATTTCTGCAATTAGGTTAGTTTTCAAGTCGGAGATTTTTTGAGCATTCAGAAAAATTATTTGAGACATACTGGAAGCCACTCTGTCGTAGACATACGGACGAGTTTTGGTCGATATCACATCAAAAGTCAAACTTGCCGAATTATCATCTTCATAAATCTCATTTACATTATTGGCAACATCCAACTTGATCAATAAATTATGTTGCCCCGGCTTATCGAGAATAGGCAATGACACCGTAGTTGTGAGTTCGTTTGTCGGCGGTAACATATTCAGCGTATCTAAAAAACTAACTGAACCCAAATAAGTATCCTCAATCAGAATTTTAATCGGTTGGGTGCTTTGCGTTCCAAAATTATGCATCGTAAAACTTACTTTTATAGAGTCCACCTGGTCATTAATATCAGCCGAAAGCAATTCAATATCGTTTTGAAAAATGACAAAATTAGGTTTTGTTGGAACGGCTAAATTTACGATTGGATCACCGATGAGTGTATTGGTGAAAACAAAAATTCTGTAAACTCCACCAGAACCGAATTGATCAAATATTTTTTGCTTTGTTAGACTGTGCGCTCGCGCTATATTGTAAATGCTATCCGAAAAAACAGATTCGTAAAAATACTTTGGCGCCGTTAACGAAGTGGATGTATATCCTAACGAAGAATTTCCGATATAAGCGATTGCTTGTGAGTTCAAAACAAACAAATTGGAAAAAGCATCAACATCCGGTTCTGCAAATTTAGCTGTTGAACATCCGAAATCAGTGATCAATGGGAAACGGTTATAATCATTTTCTAAATCAGAGGTTTGAGTTATGCTGTTATCCCAAACTCGCGTTCCGCTATGTCCCAAATAAGAAATAAAAAGCGCTCCGTTTCCGATTGTGTTTTGTACAAACTTTGTGTCGTACGGACCGAAATCAGAACGCGGACTTCTGGTTTTGTAGAAATGAACTCCATTCATAAAATATGGCGTAACATCGGTAATATTATTCTTAACGTAGTCATTCACTTCTTTCAGCGATTCAACCTGACCTGGCACATTAGGATCGCCGCCAGAAAAAAAGATAGCCGTCTTGTTAAATGACGTATATTTTTGACCTAAATACTCACGATGTTTATTCAAATAAAAACGAACTTCATCATCTGTCGATGCGGGAATTCGTCCAATCCACATTTGCTGTATGGGCATAGTCGATTCATCCCAAATGGTGTACCATGTATCGGAAACCGGTTCACCATACGACGGAACTAAGTTTAGACGCGGCTTTTTGAAAATGTTTTTGTAATCGTAATTAGCCGAACCAATTAGCAATAAATAACTTGGTTTAGGAGATTGCCAATTTTGATATACGTACTTCAAGAATTCTTGAATTGATTCGGCAGTAGGATAACCGTATCCGAACTCATTAAAAATATCTGCTGTGTAAAATGTTTTTGCTCTAACATTATAGTTTGAATTTATGAATAGAGAGTACTCCTCTACGGAATTTCTCAAGGTTGGATTGGTTATGATAATGTCGTCATAGCTGTTGTTTGCATTTCGAAGGTTTAAAAATTTGATAGGTTTATTTAGAACTGGCACATTCACGTTATAATCTGTAAGTGCCAAATACTTATCACCTACCGAAACTGTGTCTTCAAAAAGTAAAATCCCATTCTTGATGCTATAGTTGATTATACGTTTGTATTGAGGAGCCAATTTATAAACAGAAGCTTGAGGTGAAGTGAAATTTTCAATTTTTATAACTTTTATACCCGGAGTAAAATCATTAAGAAAGTTCATCTGGAGAAAGTTATTGTTGGCTGCCAATTTCTGGGGATATTCTATATCAAACCAATCATATACAACAGAATTTGGCGTATTGCCATTGTCAATATTCTTTAACGTAAGCGTGTTTGCGCCATCCATTAAGTCGCTTGAATTAGTCGTTCCGCTTAACAGCGCCCTTTCATTTCGCGAAATTGTTTTCGAACCAATCACGGCAGAATTCAATAATAAACTAAGGCTATGCGCATTGGTGACCGTACCGGAAGCATTTCCAATCACCTTCAAATAAAATTTCGCGGTCTTGTTAGTTATCCGATTGATTGCATTAAATGAAAAATTGACTTGCGAGCCGCTGCTTATACCACCCCAATACCATAAATCGGTTTCAATCCAATGCGAATCTTGGTTTTTCATCAAATCAACATTGAGTCCGCCGAATCCGTTGTCAACCTCGTAATGCTCTGTTGCAGTGTGAAAAGCAAGCGTATCAGAAACCGCTGAATACGCTGTTGATGAATTTGAAATTCTTTTCCCCTTTTTACTTCCCCATGTTAAAAAGTAAAAGGATGTATCTGTGTACATGTTCATAAAATTATTATACGGCTCACCATCTGCATTAATAGTCCGATAAGATTTTTTTGAATAGTTTTTTGTTCCGTAAAACTCGATGAAATCCGCGCTATCAAGTTTTCCGTCGCGTTCTCCTTCCACATAAAGCGGAACTTCTTTACCAGACTCAAATAATTGAAAAGTGCCGCAATCTATTGAAGAGACATCAACACCAATGGTTTCCAATCCACTCTTAGTCACTCTGTAAATTCCATCCTTGAAAATCGGGATCTTCACATACAATGAATTATAATCAATCCATCCGCCTGTCGTATCATGGTAAATTTTTACATTCGTGTTTCGAAACTGCTCCGCAATTTGCGAGTTATAGATCATATCGCTTAGACTCGCATCATATGCCGACTTTATTTCAATTGGAGAACTCTCTTTTAACGATGGAGAACCAGGCAACTCTACGGTAATAGTGATTTTGTAATTCTCCTTTAACAATCCATCATATGTGACGGGAAGAATTTTCACATCTGCGCAGTAGAAATCGCGGATCCATGTATAACCGATTATTTGAAACAGTTTATCATCTGCCTGAGTGTTATCCGAAACTGATTTGTTTTTCCGGAAAGCATTATTCTTAATAGGCACTACATCATCGAAAGTTTTACTGAAGTCGCTCTCAACTCGAAATTGGGGTTTGGAATTAGCCGGTATAGCTATCAAAATATCTTTTGTTGGCAACAAGAAAGGTAGTGAACTAATCTCGTCTGAGGCGTCAACATATTTTCTCAACGTAAATTTGTTAATATTCTCATCGGTGTACTTAAACGTAAGGTTCAAAGCGAAACTAAAAGAATTTTTCCGTACCTGAACTCTTGACTTATCTGAGGGGAATAAAATTGTCGTGAACAAAAAAACAAACAAAAAGAAGTATAATACTTTTTTCATTTTAACGGATTTTGTCAGATGCATTTAATTTTTGCTTTAATATCAACCATATAAAATGCGGAATTCCAATAAGGTATCTTCGCCAAAGTCTGGTAGGTTCAATGAATAGCCTGAACAACCATTCTAATCCCAATGCTTGCATGAATTTTGGAGCGCGCCTTTTTATTCCGGCTAAATATTCTATTCCGCTTCCAACTGCTACCTGAACCGGACAGTTTATGAATTGCGAATTCCTAACTACAAACTCCTCTTGTTTTGGCGTACCTAAACCGACAAACAAAATGTCTGCTGCGGCATTGTTAATTGCCTCGATCATATCCGACTCCATGCCGCCTTCATCACTTTTT
>JAKAEE010000081.1 GCA_021820065.1 Bacteroidota bacterium
AAAAACCGCAAAACTTCTCGGCATTAGTGAGCGGACTTTATACAGAAAACTGAAAGATTACGGACTCGATTAAGATGTTTCGATATATAAAATATTTGGTTGTTCTTTTTGCGCTCGCTAATTTTGCGGCGTGCAGCTATTCGTTTTCCGGGGCATCTGTTCCTTCTCATCTAAAGACAATTAATATTCCGATCTTAGCCGACCGCAGCGGATCGGGAGAATTTGATCTTAGTGATAAACTAACGAAACAGCTGATTCAAAAATTTGTTAATGATAACACTTTACAGGTGAGCGATAGATCAAATTCCGATTCGATGCTTGACGGAACGATCACATCTCTCACAGATGCACCCGCTGTTGTAAGCGGCGGCGAAAATGTTACGACGAGGAGAATCACAATTACTGTGCGTGTCGTTTTCAAAGATTTAGTTAAAAGAACAACCGTCTTCGAAAGAAACTTTTCAAACTACGGAGACTACCCGGTTGAAGGAGATATCACAACGGTTAGAAAACAGGCAATTGATGTTGCAATAGATAAAATCACTGAAGACATTCTTTTAGGTGTTGTTTCCAACTGGTAATTAAAAGATAAGAGGATTAACAAAAAATGCTATTCGACGAAATTATTCTTTTCACATACATAATCTCGCTCACTATTCTCCTCGTGTTCGGAAGTCACGGATTTATTATGATGTATTACCATTACAAATACATTAAGAACGCTCCGAAGCCGAAACAAGATCAAGATGAGGATTTGGTTACCATTCAACTGCCGATGTATAATGAAATGTATGTTGTTGAAAGATTGGTTGATGCCGTCTGCCAGATCGATTATCCTAAGGATAAACTGGAAATTCAATTGCTGGATGATTCAACCGACGAGACTGTTGATCTCACGGCAAAAATTGTAAAACAAAAACAAGAATTAGGTTTTGATATTCAGCATATACACAGAACCAACCGTGATGGATTTAAAGCCGGCGCGCTTAAAGAAGGTTTGAAATCGGCAAAAGGAAAATATGTTGCAATTTTTGACGCAGACTTTATTCCTAAAAAAGATTTTCTCCGCAGCACTTTGAAATATTTTTCCAACGAGAATATCGGCATGGTTCAAACCCGCTGGGAACATATTAACGAAGATTATTCACTCCTTACAAAAATTCAAGCCCTCGCTCTCGACGGACATTTCGTGATCGAACAAACCGTGCGCAACCGTGCGGGATTCTTTATCAACTTTAACGGAACCGGCGGCGTTTGGAGAAAATCTTGCATCGAAGACGCCGGAAACTGGCATGCTGATACTTTAACGGAAGATCTTGATCTCAGTTACCGCGCACAATTGAAAGGATGGAAGTTCGTTTACCTTCGTGATTTTACAACTCCAGCCGAACTGCCTGCTGAAATGAACGCGCTTAAAGCTCAACAATTCAGGTGGACGAAAGGCGCAATCGAAACAATGAAAAAAATTCTTCCGCTCGTCTGGAAATCTAAAATTCCTCTTCGAATAAAACTGCAGTCAACTTTTCATCTTTCCAATAATATTGTTTTTCCGTTTATACTTTTAGCGGGGATTCTAAACGTTCCGCTTATTTTTATTAAGAACGCAGGACCGTATTGGCATTTCTTCAACTTCATGGCTGTCTTTGTCGTAGCTTTTATCGGGTCATTTTTGTTCTACTTGTTCTCGCAGAAAGATGTTCATACGGATTGGAGAAAGAAGATTGCGCTCTTCCCTCTTTTTATGGCGGGAAGTATGGGCTTTGCACTGAATAACACGCGCGCCGTCATCGAAGGTTTGATGAGCCGCAAAAGTGAGTTTGTACGCACGCCGAAATTCAGAGTTGTAAATAAGAAAGATGCATTGAGTCAAAAGAATAAATATCTGGCAAAAACAAAAGTTCAAACTTCTACCTATATAGAATTTCTTCTTGCCGTGTATTGTTTGATCGGAGTAGGCGCCTCAGTTTATTTCATGGAGATTTCCGCGCTGCCGTTCCAGTTAATGTTCTTCGCCGGATTTGCGACTGTTTCGATCATGTCGTTAAGACAAGCATATTTAAAAAAACATCAGATGTCTGAGTGAATCCATCAGCAAAAGATTTTATAACGGATAAAATCAAGTTAATCTACGAGTTCAATCACAACTCTCCTTTATTTGCCCGTGTTGCCGCAATGGAAGTGAACCGGGGAAATTTTTTAGAAGCAATTAAGGTTCTTGAAGAAGGACTTACCGTTCATCCATTGTACCCTACCGCTTATTTTATTCTTTCTTTGGCAAAAGCTTATGCAGGAAAAGAAACCGAGGCGTTAGAACATGCAAACAAAGGAAGCGAGCTGCTCGGCTCGCATGAATCATTACAGTGGTACAGCAACAAAATCTCGGAAATTATTTCGGAAAGAAATTCATTAACCGGTACAAAGAGACCGGCATTTCTAGGTGAACAAAAACGATCCGGCAGACAAACTCAAGTTTTTGAAGAAAAACTTGACGATCTTGCTGAAAAATTAAGCAAAGCAAAAATATCCGCAAAAGTTGATCCCGATTCCCCAACGCCGAGTCTTACGGAATTCAGCGGAAAAATTGTATCCGAAACGATGGCTGAGATTTTCCTTTCACAGAAAAATTATTCGGAAGCTATTTCGATGTATAACGAGTTGATGATTCTTCGCCCCGAGAAAATGGAACTTTACGAAAGCAAGATCGAAGAAATTAAAATGATGATGAACGGAAAGTAAAACTTAAATAAAGGTTGAGGTATGCTAACAAATAATAAAAACAGACCGCTTATAAATAAGACTTTTCTAAATCTTGGTTTATTGGCAACAGCCACAACTGTCTTAACAGGCAATCCTTTTGAGGGAGTAAAAAAAGAACCGGTTAAACCTAATGTGCTCTTTATTATAGTTGATGACCTGCGTCCTGAATTAGGCTGTTACGGTAATAAAATTATCAAAACACCAAACATAGACCAGCTTGCAAAAGAAGGGATTCTATTTACAGAAGCTTATTGTCAGGTTGGAGTCTGTGCACCTTCCCGTGCAAGTGCCATGACGGGACTTAGACCCGATTCTGATCGTGTTTGGGATCTTGGTGATAAATTCAGAGAAAATATTCCTGATGTAGTTACTATGCCGCAATATTTTCATAAGTATGGATATCATACCGTATCTATTGGCAAAATTTTTCACAACTATATGCCCGATTCTATTTCTTGGGATGAACCAGATCTTCGTCCTTCTAAATACAATACTAAAGATATGATTGACCGCGACGCAGAAACATTTTACAACGACGCCGAAACAATTGCAAAACAAACAATTCAGAGAAATGAAAGTATTAAGAAAAGACCTCATATGTATGCAGACGGATGGAACGTTGGTCCGGCACTTGAAGTTACCGATAATCCCGATACTGCATTCTATGACGGCGCACAAACAGAACTTGCAATAGAAACATTAAAGAGAATAAAAAATTACAACAAGCCCTTCTATTTGGGGTTAGGTTATTTCAGACCGCATTTACCATTTGTGGTTCCAAAAAAATATTGGGATTTATACAAAGATGTAGATATTCCATTAGCAGCAAACCCTTACCTTCCAAAAAATTCACCCGTCTGGGCAATTAATTCTTTATATGAGTTAGGAGGATATTGGGGCTTTGAACATGTCGGGCATCCTTCTGTGTACCAAATGCAGGCAGATACTGCGCGCCTGTTAAAACGCGGTTACTATGCAAGCGTAAGTTATACCGATGCACAAATAGGTAAACTTATAAAAGCATTAAAAAAGATGGGACTATATGACAACACAATCATTATTTTGTGGGGCGATCACGGGTGGAAACTTGGAGAGCACAGAAGCTGGGGCAAAATGACAAACTATGATATTGATACTCATGTGCCTATGATAATTAAAGTACCCGGTGTTAAAGGCGGAATTAAAGTTGATAAGCTTACCGAACTTATTGATATGTACCCTACGCTGCTTGATCTGGCTGGAATAAAAGTGCCTTCTTATTTGCAAGGGACAAGTTTTGCCCCCTTATTGAAAAACCCGCGTCTCCCGTGGAAACACGCGGTGTTTAGTCAGTATCACAGACGCCCAAACCATTCACCCACCGGAAAAAGATATATGGGTTATTCAATGACTACAAAAAATTATCATTACGTCGAATGGCGTTACTGGGATATTGACAAAAAAGTTGCCGGCGAAATTGCTGGAACCGAACTTTACGATAGAAAAAAAGATCGTCAAGAAAATGTCAATATTGCCAGCTATCCCGAAAATGCAAAATTGATTAAAGAACTTGCAAAGGAGCTGCATGAAGGCTGGCGGGCTGCAAGACCAAACTGATAATCTGAAATTTGAAGTATGAATTCAACCGCGCCTTTCCATGTAATGGCGAAACCAATAGGACCCATTTGCAATATTAATTGCAAATATTGTTTTTACCTGGAAAAAGAAAATCTTTATTCCGGCAATGCACGCGGCAAAACTGATTGGATAATGGCAGATGATCTACTCGAGTTGTTCATAAAGCAAAAAATTGAATCAACCAATCTGCATGAAGAAACTTTTGCATGGCAGGGCGGCGAACCTACTTTATTAGGTGTAAATTATTTTCGAAAAGTTGTAGAACTTCAAAAAAAATATGCAGGCGGAAAAAAGATTCATAATGCCTTTCAAACAAATGGAATTCTTTTGAATGATGAATGGTGCGAATTCTTTTCCGAAAATTCTTTCCTGATCGGTTTATCTATTGATGGTCCACGAGAACTGCACGACAAACATCGTGTTGATAAAGGAGGCAATCCCACCTTCGATAAAGTTATGCGCGGAATTGAATTTCTTAAAAAACACAAAGTAGAATTCAATACACTTACGGTTGTTCAAAGAAACAATTCTTACCATCCTCTTGAGGTTTATAACTTTCTAAAAGAGTACGGCAGCAAGTATATGCAATTTATCCCGATAGTTGAAAGAATTTCTGAAAGAGATTCAAACGGACTGTCACTCACTCTTCCCAATCAACAAAAAGCTGTTGTCAGCCAATGGTCTGTAGAGCCGGTTCAGTATGGCAATTTTCTGATTGAGATATTTAACCAATGGGTAAGCAATGATGTAGGAAAATATTTTGTACAGACTTTTGATGTCGCACTCGAAGCCTGGTTTGGACTTGAGCCAAGTTTATGTCTTTTTAGTAAAACCTGTGGCAATGCACTTGCAATCGAACATAATGGCGATCTCTATTCCTGCGATCATTATGTTTTTCCCGAAAATAAACTCGGGAATATTCTTGAGAATCCGCTTTTAAGTATGGTGCGGTCTAAGCAACAAACAGATTTTGGAAATGACAAAAAAGATAAACTGCCAAAATATTGCAGAGAATGTAATGTAAAGTTTGTCTGCAATGGTGAATGTCCTAAAAACCGTTTCCTTATAACTAAGGATGGAGAATACGGCTTGAATTATCTCTGTGCCGGTTATAAAATGTTTTTTAATCATATTGATCCATATATGAAATTTATGGCTGATGAGTTGAAGAACAAACGTCCACCCAGTAACGTGATGAGGTGGGTTCAAAAAAATGATAAAAGATTTTTGCAGGTAAAAGTTGGAAGGAATGAGCCATGTCCATGCGGAAGCGGAAAAAAATATAAAAATTGCTGCGGGCACAAATAGAAACTATTTTTTATTAGCATCTACTCTTAACTAAATGAAACATAAAACCAGGCTTCAAAAAAGTTTTTACACGCGCAATGTTCATGCGGTTGCAAAGGAACTACTTGGAAAATTATTCGTGCGGAGAATTGACAGAGAAATAATTTCCGGAATAATTGTAGAAGTGGAAGCATACGACGGCTCCATTGATGAAGCCGCACATACATTCCGCGGTAAGACGAAAAGAAACGAGGTAATGTTCGAAGAAGGCGGATTGCTTTACGTCTATTTCACTTACGGAATGCATTTCTGCTGCAATGTTGTTGCAGGGAAAGCAAACGAAGGGAAAGCAATTCTGCTGCGCGCGTTAGAACCGGTTGAAGGAATTGACCGGATGGCGCTTAACCGATTCGGCAAAAAAGATATTAACGAAAAACAGTTAATCAACCTTACGAACGGTCCGGCAAAAATATGCGAGGCATTTCAAATCACCCGTTCGGAGAATGGTGCCGATTTAACCGGAGAAGAAATTTTTATCTGCGATGCACCTCCTCTGGCTAAAAACCAAGTTGAAACGTCCGTAAGAATCGGTATCAAAAAATCTGTAGATTTACCGTGGCGCTATTATATAAAGGATAATCCGTTCGTGTCTGGAAAACCGCCCCTTCGGGGGAAAAAATGATTTTTCCGAAAAACGTTTTAATCGTACGCACCGACCGTATTGGCGATGTAATTCTTTCTCTTCCAATTGCTTCGGTAATCAAGAAACATTCTCCGCAGACTAAAATTTCTTTTCTAGTTAGAGACTACACAAAACCGCTAGCGGACAATAACAAGTTCATCGATGAAACTATTACCTTGAAAGAAGAACACGGAAAAATTCCGTTAGCTTCTAACGTTGCGATGTTAAGAAACAAATTCGATGCATGTATCGTTGCGTATCCCACATTTAAGATTGCACTTATTTTATTTCTTGCCGGAATCAAAACCAGAATTGGAACCGGTTACCGATGGTATTCGTTTCTGTTCAATAAAAAAGTTTACGATCATAGAAAATACGGCGAGCGGCACGAATTGGAGTACAACATCCGTCTGCTGGCACAACTCGGCATTACGGAAAATGTAAACGAAGAAAATGTTGAGTTCGGAATCGTTCCTTCAAAAGAAAATAGCGAGAAGGTTAAGAGTGAATTGATGTCCCTCGGTCTCAGTTTCACAAAACCGATTGTAATTATTCATCCCGGAAGCGGCGGCAGTTCAATTGATTTGCCGGTTCACAAAATGAAAAAGATTATCGAAGCGTTATCCAAAGAAAATGTTGAGACGGTTATCACAGGAAACGCCGACGAGAAGGAACTTTGTCAATCGCTGGTTGTAAATAATTCTAGCGGAATAATTATTAACACCGCCGGCAAATTCGATTTAGAAAACTTGATGGCACTGATTGACTTGAGCGATATAATGATTGCAAATTCAACCGGACCGATTCACATCGCCGCGGCATTGGGCAAGCATGTCGTAGGGTTTTATCCCAAGATTTTTTCGTGCGCTCCGAGACGTTGGGGTCCATACACGAACAAGAAAGTGATTTTTTCTCCGACCATAAATTGCAGCAACTGCACGCGAGAGCAGTGCGAGAAACTAAACTGCATGGAGAGCATTTCCGTGGATGAAGTGATGAATGCCGTCAAAAATATTCTTCAATAAATTTCTGCGGAGAAGAAATGAGATTTTGTGCTGCAACTCCGGCAAAGAATACGAGTAAGATTATGATTAAGACTTCGGCGAGCGTTCGACCGAGCGATTCGACTAAGTCCATTGAAATCGATTCGATTGAGCTCATCGAAATCTCACGCGAGGGCTCAGTCGAGCCGAGCAAGAATAAGAGCAGGAAACATTCTAACAAAATCTTGCTCTTGCTCGTAATCTTGTTCTTCTTCAAGACAACCGCCGCTCAATCCAAATCCGAATTTCGGACATTGCAGAATAACGCTTTCAAAGTGGGAGAGAAATTAACTTTCGACGTGAAGTACGGTTTTGTAACGGCTGGATTTGCGCAATACTCAATTCCCAAAATTGTAAAGATTGCCGGACGCGACGCCTACAATGTGATGTTCGATGTCAGTTCTGTTTCGGCGTTCGATCCGTTTTATAAAGTACGAGATCATTACGAAACATACATTGATGTAGCCGGACTATTCCCGTGGCGTTTCGAACAGCATATTCGCGAAGGCGGCTACTCGCGCGACTTTTCGGCGTTCTTCGATCAGCGGCGCGGCAAAGCAAAAACATCGGAAGGATCGTACGATATCCCAAAATATGTTAATGATATTGTCTCAGCGTTTTATCTTGCCCGCACTTTCGATTATTCAAAAATGAAAGAAGGCGATAAAGTCCATCTCGAAAATTTTTACAAAGATAAAGTTTACCCGCTCGATGTTTTGTTCCGTGGAAGGGAGAGAGTTTCCGTTTCCGCCGGCACGTTCGACTGCATAATTCTGGAACCGTTGGTAATGGAAGGCGGACTTTTCAAAAGCGAAGGAAGCATTGTAGTCTGGCTTACCAACGACCAGCTAAAAATTCCTGTGAAGGTGAAAACGAAAATCATTGTCGGTTCGGTCGATGCGGAGCTTTCCGGCTATCAAGGTTTGGCGGGAGAATTAAAAGCAAAACGGAAGTAACGCTTAGAAATAAAAACACCTTGATAAATGCTACGATTATTTTCAGCAAATATCTCACCTTTTGATTAATTTGGAATCGCATGAACGAAGAATTTCAAAACCAGCAGTCCGCACCAGAAGAAAAACACGAGGAGAAAGAACCGTTTTCAACTTTGTCTCCTGTTGCAACGGCATTTATTGCTCTCATCGGAATTTTTCTTCTCTATCAGGTAGTCGGTGCAATTTTAACTTTGGCAATCTTCGGATTTAACTTTGAGAAAGCCGACGTTAACGCTATCCGTTTGCTAACCATGGGTGGGCAGATTATGCTCATCCTTCTTCCTGCATTGATACTTGCAAAGAAAATCTATCATGGTAACACGACATTTATTTTGAGAATGAAACTGCCCCATCTGAAAGAAGTTGGCGCATTTGTGATCGGATTGTTTTTACTTACACCGCTGCTTCAAAGTTTTCTTTCGCTTCAGAATACTATTCTTTCAAAACTGGCAAGTTCCTTTCCTTTGATTAAAAGGTTTACCGATTTTCTGGATCAAATCGATAAACTTGTAACTACGACTTACGGAAGTTTGTTAACATCGCACTCACCGTTCGAAACCTCGTTCATCATCTTTGTAGTTGCCGTAATTCCAGCTATCTGCGAGGAAACATTATTCAGAGGGTTGGTTCAGAAAAGTTTTGAACAAAAGTTTAAACCGTTCTTAAGCATTTTTATCACCGCTTTTTTCTTCGGGCTTTATCACTTCAACCCTTACGGCGCAATCCCGCTTATTTCTTTGGGAGTTTACTTCGGTTACGCGGCATATTTAAGCGATTCTATTTTTGTTCCGATGACTCTCCACTTTTTTAACAACCTGGTTTCCGTTTTGGCTTTCATAATATTAGGCAACGATGAATTAATAAAGTCCGGCGGGGTTCAAGGTACTTCATTTGTTCCTCAGTTGATTACGTTTGTAATGTTTGCGCTTTTGTTTTTCTCTTACATGGTTTTCGTTAAGAAGAATTACCACAGACTTACCTCAAAATGAAAGGAGGCTGAGATGATTTGCCCGCGGTGCGAATACGAATATGTTGAAGGAGTAAAAGTTTGTGCGGATTGCGGCGCGAAGCTTATTCCCGTCGAAGAATTTGAAGGACATCTTGTTCATCCAAAAGACTGGGTAATAGTTTATACTTGCGATGAACCGTATCAAGCCGAAATGTTGAAAGCCAATCTTGCCGGCGCCGAGATTGAATCGCTAATCATTTCTCAAAAAGATAGAAGCTATCCCGGTGTTGGTGACTTGGCGGTTGTAAAATTGCTTGTACAGAAGAAAAATGTTCAAGAAACTGTAGCAATCATTCGCGATATTGAAGAGACCAAAACGAATGACGAGGAATAAATGGCAAAAGCATTCAGCAAGTTATCAACCCGCGTGATCGTTGCCGTTTTAGGCATTCCGCTAGTTGTCATTGTAAGTCTCTACGGAAAATATCTCTTCTTAGTCTTCGCGGCATTTATCGGTCTGGTGTCGTTTCATGAATTTTCTAAAATGGTTAAGAACAGAAAATACTTTACGAATAATCTCGTTGGATATTTAGCCATTGTTGCCATCATTTTAAATGAGTACAAAACTTTTATCGATTTCAAAATTTTATTTTTTTTGATTGTAGCTGTGCTGCTGCTTTTTGAGCTGTTCCGGAATAAAGAATCCGCCGTATCAAACCTTGGAG
>JAKAEE010000022.1:0-16225 GCA_021820065.1 Bacteroidota bacterium
ATATTCTTTACTTAAAACTATTCCGAATGTCTCGAAAAAAAAATAGAGAATAAAAAGAGCGATGGGAAAATGAACAAGTCTTGGATGAAGCCCGGCTAAAAATTCCATTGTTTTCTTTCGAGTTTTTCTTCCGATAGTTGAAAGTAAATTTGACCAGCATGTTAATTCAAATATATCATAATGAACTTAGAATTCAAACAAGATGTAACTTAACGTCTTGCCAATTAAAATTTTTTATCCGCACAGAACACTGCCGCCGTTCACGTTTAAGATTTCACCGTTGATGTGACGCGCGAGATCGGAAGCGAGAAACAAAGTTGGTCCGGCAATATCTTCCGCACTCGCAATTCTTCCGACAGGTATTCCTTTTCTAATACTTTCTCTGTATTCCGCATCTTCAAAAACTTCGTCGTTCATTTCGGTATCAACCCAGCCGGGTGCAACAGAATTTACTGTGATGTTAAACGGTGCCAATTCAACGGCAAGAGATTTTGTAAACGATATCATTCCGCCCTTGGAAGCAGCATAGTGAGAATGAAAAGCCTCGCCGCGCTGTCCAGCAGTAGAGGTTATTAAAATGATCCGTCCAAAATTATTTTTCTTCATATACGGTGTTACCGCTTTGCAGAACAAAAAAGTTGAAGTCAAATTAATTCTAATCAACTCGTTCCAATGATCAAGCGTCATTTTATCAAGTGCGCCGTCGTTCCATATTCCGGCATTGTGAACGAGAACGTCTATCCTACCAAACTCCGCCGCAGTTCTATCAACCATTTCGAAAATTTCTTTTTCCGATTCCATATCGACACGGAAACCTTTTACGTTTTTACCCAAATCGTTTTCAAGTTTATCGGAATGCGCTTTCGATTTCTTATAAGTGAACGCAACTTTTGAGTTTGCCTTCGAAAACATTCTCACACAGGCTTCACCAATTCCGCGTGAACCACCGGTGATAATCGTTACCTTGTTTGAAAGATTGATCATGTTAATACCTCACCTTAAATAAAAATAAACCTTTGGCGGGAACGGATTCGTACGCTTCTTCCCTATTTTTCTTTTCCAAAATATCATGCAGATAATTTTTGCCGTTTTCCATTTTGACGGCATTTAACAAAGTGCCCACAATGGTTCTTACCATACCATGAAGAAATCTGTTGGCGGTGATATAGAAAGTTGATAAATCTTTTCCTTCTCGCCACCAAATTTTGGATACTTCACAAAATTTGTTTTCAATCTCGGTATTTTTTTTTGAAAAAGAAGTGAAGTCATACGCGCCTATGAGTACGTTACTCAGTTCATTCAGTTTCTTAAAATCAATTTTGGCAATTTGCGGATAATGATAGGAATAAGAATTATAAAACGGCGACTTCCCTTTTGCGATCAAGTAAATGTAACTTCTGCTTTCCGCATCGAACCGGGCATGGAAAGATTCGTCAGCTTTCTCAACAGATTTTACCGCTATGTCGTTTGGCAAAATTGAATTCAGCGAATAAGAAAATTTATATGTGTCAATTTCTTTTTCCGTTCTGAAGTTTGCAACCTGTCCTAGCGCATGTACGCCCGCATCAGTCCTGCCGGAACCTATCAGATTAACTTTCTCTTTGATTATCACTTCTATCGCATCAACAATCTTCTGCTGAACCGAAATTGCATTCGTCTGCGTCTGCCAGCCGGCATAGTTGGTTCCATCATACTGAATTTGAAGTTTGTAGTTGTTCATTATCGTGCTCAAGTGTAAAAAACTTATCGCATATTTATGCAGTGCAAATTCTAATTATCTATTTCATAAAACTGTTGTTTTTAAATTTGAAAAGAATTAGTTTCTAACCGGCTTATGAGGGATCAATAAGTCACTCACTTTCGATTAATTATTGTGGCAAATATATAAAAGTGTTTCAACTTCTTGGAAGAAAGGTATCAAATTATTTCCAAGATTTAAGCTGTGTGCTCAATTAATTAACTCACTAATCAATCATAATTCTTCGAGGAGAAATTATGAGAAAAAATCTACTATCACTTTTCTTCTTATTACTTATACCCGGTTTATTACTGGGACAAAGTAATTTTAAGATCAAAGGGAAGGTCACCGACGCAAAAACCGGTGAACCATTGATCGGGGCTAACGTTTTACTCAAACCATCTAATCTTGGCGCCTCCACAGATTTAGATGGTAATTATTCTTTCGATGTTCCCGGTAGTTTAGCAAAAGGACAAGAAGCAGAATTGACTGCGTCTTTTGTAAACTACAGGAAAAAAACTGCTGCAGTAGTTCTCGATGGAAAGGATATCACCCGTAACTTTGCACTCTCCGAAGATATCTTTCAGAACGAGGAAATTGTAGTAACCGGTATTGCATCTAAGACTGCAAAATCCGTTGCGGAAGTTTCTGTAGGAAGAGTAGCTGCTTCCGAACTTTCAACAATCAATACTTACGGCGGTTTATCGCAGTTAGTATCAGGTAAGGTTGCCGGAGTGCAGTTGACAACTTCTTCTGGCAACATAGGATCCGGATGGCGATTCTTTGTACGCGGCGGCGGCGGTTTGAACGGCGACGAGCAGCCGACTATTTATATTGACGGAACAAGAATCGACAATGCGGAACTGAATTTCTACGGTACCGGCGGGCAAGGTATCAGCATGTTATCCAACCTTAATCCAAACGACATTGACAAAATAGAATTCTTAAAAGGTCCGGCTGCTGCGGCAATGTACGGTACCAACGGTTCAAACGGCGTTGTATTGATTACGACAAAAAGCGGCAAATTGATCTCGGGTCTGTCGCAAGGTTTGTCGATTGATTACAAATTCAATTATGGTTTCAATCAACAAATCTACAAGTACAAAACATCCGACTTTATTTCAGCAGATGATGCCAACAGGCAATTTCAAACCGGTCCCCTTCGCGAACATTTTTTCAGCGCAACGGGAGGCGGAACATTTCTTAAATATTATGCCTCTTTCGAAAATAGGAATGAAGTCGGTATAATGCCTTCAAATTCCGAGAACAGAACATCTCTAAGAGTCAACGTAACTTCAGTTCCAACAAGCAAAGTTTCAATCAGATTGAACAGCAATTACGTTAACAACACATTGTACAGACCAAACAACGATAATATCATTTTCGGTTTTCTCGGCAACACAATATTAAGACCAAAATCATTCGGATGGGTAGGAGAACAAGACTTGCGCACATTTTCCGATAAGCATCAGATAAATCAGTTTGTCGGTTCTGCAAACGTTAACTACCGACCGATCGAAAATTTTGAAGTTAACGGTGGAATCGGTATTGATAACAGCGACTACACTGAAACAAGATTGTTCCCGTTCGGCGTTAATTTCGGCGGCTTGATCAAACAAGGGCAGAGAGCCATCTACAATAGAAACAACAGACAGTTCACTTACGATTTCAATGCAAACTACAGTTTCACTTTGTTTGATATTATAAACGTCAGGTCTACTGCCGGAGGTCAATTTTTCAACAGGATTCTTCGTACTTCAAATGTTACCGGCGAACAGTTTTCGTCCGACCTAATTACATCGATGGGTGCTGCCGGCGTTATTTCAGGTTACGGCGAAAACTTCCTGGATGAAAAACAGGGCGGTATTTTCACCGAACATTCGTTCAACTATTTGGAACAGTATTTCTTAACTCTCGGTATTAGACGAGACTATGCAAGTTCAATCGGTAAGGAAGCCCCGGTTATAACTTATCCAAAAGCCAGTGCAGCAGTTCGTGTTGATAAGTTTGGAATTCTACCGGAAGAACTTAACCTTCTGAAACTCAGAGTTGCTTACGGTGAAAGCGGTGTGCTGCCTACAACGACCGATCCTATACCGTTGCTGTGGACTGCAGCAACAGGCGGTTACGGTGCAGGAGCTGTTCTTGCAAACATTGGAAATGCTTCTATTCAGCCTGAAAGTGTAAAGGAATTTGAAGTGGGCGTTGATGCAGAAGTTATGCACAATATTTCCGTCGAGTTCACTTATTATTGGCAGAACGCGGTTAATTCTATTGTAGGAATGAACCTTGCACCATCAACTGGAAAAACTGCTTCGTCGGTTCCTTTCAATATCGGCTCTACAAAAGCATGGGGATTCGAGTCTTTGATTCAATACTCGCCAATAAGAACCGCAGAGTACGGATTGGATCTTAGCCTCGTTTGGAACTATCAGAACAATCAAGTTCAAAGTCTGGGCGGAGCTCAGCCGATCTATGACCCGTTCAATAACAATGTAATAAAAGAAGGATTACCGAAACACGAGTTCTATACTTTAATTTCAACCGGTCCAAAATATGATGCAACCGGAAAGTACATTGGATCAATTGCTTCTACTGACCGTGTTGATCTCGGCAGCCCGATTCCAAACACAACAGGTTCATTCACCCTTAATTTCAGATTCTTGAAGAATTTTAATTTGTATGCGTTTGCAGAGTTTGCCCTTAGTTTCAAAATCTTTAACGACACCAAATTATTTTCTTCGCGTTTCGGAAATAACCCGACATATAATTTGTATAGAGCCCAGTTAGGTCTGCCCGCTGCAGCTCCTGATGTTGCCCCGAATGTTACTCCTCTGACACCAGGCACGCCTGAATACAATGCCGTAGCCGAAAAGTACGCTAAGCTGGATTATGTTTACAGCGGTAATTATATCGAAGATGCAGATTATTTGACTATCCGTGAGGTGAGTTTAAGTTACGACTTCACCGATATTCTTAACGAATTTGAATTGATGACTTACATAAAATATTTTTCTGCGGGTATTTCGGTAAGAAACCTGGCTAGGTTCACCAAGTATTCCGGCGCAGATGTTGAATATAATTCCAACGGTTCACGTTCATTAAGCAGAGGTCTTGACTTCCTAACTCTCCAAACTCCTCGTACGGTCAACTTCTGGTTTAGAATCGGATTATAAGAGAGGAGAAATGAAAATGAAAAAGAATAGAAAATACTTACTGTTAATACCAATCGTTGCAGTGTTGTCGTTTGCGTGCAATGATTATATTCAAAATGTTGATCCATTGATTACACAAGCGCAGGACGAACTGCTTAATAACGAAACTCAACTTCCGTTCTTAATGACCGGCGTTAAACAGAGATTCTCTACCGTTGCAAGTCAAATTAGCTGTTTGGCAGATCTGCTTTCCGATCAGATGTTTTACACAAGCGACAACCCTCAGGCAAGCTTCCCTACATTCGAGGAAATTGACAAGGGACAAATTCTGTTGGATAACAATTCCAATCGAGGTATGTGGAGAGTTCTGGGAGAGTTAAGATTCTTTGCCGATGATCTGATTCGCCGGACTAATTCAATATCGATCAGCAATGCAGCCAACAAGAACGCCGCTCTTTTTACCGGTTATTTCTACGGCGGAATTGCGCGCTTTTACATGGCGGTTTATTACGGTTTGGCTCAAACTCAACCGGGCGGTGTTATCGATGCGGGACCATTTATTCCACAATCTCAAATGCTTGACCAAGCAATTGCGAATTTTAAGAGCGCAATTACAAGTTCAGCTAAGGACGCCGACACCAGAATAGTAAATTCATTCATTGCAAAAGCGTATTTGGTAAAAGGCGACTTTGCAAATGCTGCTACTTATGCCGCTATAGGAATGGCTAAAGGCGATGCCGATTTTCTTGCACTGTATAACGACGTAAGCAACATTTACTATTGGGGATTCGCCGGCAAAGGGCGTGTTCAAATTGTAGTCGACAACAGAATGAACGACTATATCACCGCAGATCCGAAAGAGGCAAACAGAATCAAACTTTCAACTCTAAAGGGAACGAGCGGCAAAACTTATTACTTCCAGACAAAGTATCCCGACAAATTCTCGAACTTTCCGGTAATGACATGGCAAGAGAATAACCTAATGCTTGCGGAATTAGCGCTCCGCGGATTCGGCAGCGGTAATGCACTTGCTTTGGTAAATGAAGTAAGAGCCTCACACTCTGTTGGTCCATTAGTCATTATTGACTTAAATGGTGTGCTGACGGAACGCGACAAGGAATTGTGTTTCCAGGGCGACAGACTTATTGATGAGAACAGAACCGGTAAATGGCATCTTGCTGCAGGTACTTGGCAATATTTGCCTATTACCAGCGATGAAAGAAACGCAAATCCAAATTTGAAATAAATAAGATTGGCGTTTTAAAACAGAAAAGCCGCAATTGTTGTTGCGGCTTTTCTATTTTAAACTAAAAATTGGAAATAAAATTAAGAGATATAGCAGAAGGTAACGTAGGTTTGTTATCAACGTCGAAGTAAAGATTCCAGCTGACTTGCTGGTTCAAATTTTTGTTGTAGGAATTTACCAATCGAACGGCATTAATCGCGCTGATCACCCGATTCAGAATTAAAGCGCCAACAGCAAATCTTTCGTTATTGAAAGCCTGTTCGCTCGAAGACCACATGCCGCGGTATTCGCGCCGCTGATCGTTGCTGTCCCATTTCCAATAGTGGGTCGCTGCATCGTACACTTTGTTAAAACTACCTTGAAGATCCATTGCTGCGTTGTATTCATCAATGCTAAGATAGTTTCCTATGTTGGCGTAATAATCTGCATCTTTACCGCTGTTAACAACGCCGCCTCTAGATTCCGCAAATGATTTGTAATTTTTCTCTTGCCAGTTGCCGTAAATATTGAATCCGGCAAAAACTCCCCACAAAACTCCATCGGCAATTGTAAAATATTTTCCGCTGTCGTATCTATTTGCGTACAGTTCCCCCATTCCGGGAAGTAAAAGCGAATACAAAACAGCCAGTGCGGGACTCTTCTTCTCCGAACTTAAGTCTTGAACTATGGATACTGGATACTCGATGCTGGATACTGGATTCTTGATACTCGATACCCGCTTTGCCTCGTTGACTCGAGTCAAATCGAGGCAAGCTTGATACTCGATACTTGATGTTAGGAACTGTTGGTTTTGCAATTGAATGGTTTTTAATTCAACGATACTTCCGGTTGGTTGCGGCTGCGCTAATGCAATTGATGAAACAAGTACAACGAGAGAAATTATTTTTTTCATGATCATCCTGCCAAAATATTTGCTGTTTCATTAGTTGAGAGATTCTCTGCCGTACAAATGCCTTCATCAACCTCCGCAATTTTAACTTTGACAAATTTATTAATTAATTCAGGATTAAACGAGTGCTTAATTCTTACATAATTTGAGGAGAAGCCTTTCATGTAGCCGTCATGGTTTTCATGCTCAAACAGTACCGTTAGTTCCCGACCGACCATTTTTTTGTAAAACTCGTTTCGTTTTTTCTCGCTGAGAATTCTGAGCATATTGTTTCTACGCTTCCGCTCGGCATGATCAACCGGATTCGGCATATCAATCGCTTTTGTATTTGCTCTTTCGGAATAAGTAAAAACATGCAGATAAGAAATCGGCAGTTCTTTCAGAAAGTTGTATGTATCAAGAAAATCTTGTTCGGTCTCGCCGGGGAAACCGACTATTACATCAACACCGATTCCTAAATCTTTAATTTTCTCCGCGGCTTTGAAGATAAGTTTGCTGTAGTCTTCGGTTTTATATCTTCTCTGCATAAGCTTGAGAATTTTCGAACTTCCGCTTTGCAACGGTATATGAAAGTGATTGCACATGCGTTTGTTGTTGGCTGTTAATTCCAAAATCTCATCGGTAAGCAAATTCGGTTCGATAGAACTGATTCTGATTCGGTAATCGCCGTCAACTTCAAGCATCCGCTTCAATAAACGGTATAAATTAATTTCTTGATCTTGCTCATGCTCTTGCTCTTGATCATGAACATGATCATGATTATGATTATAAGCAGGGGATTTACCGTAATCGCCAACGTTAACACCGGTAAGAATAATTTCTTTGTAACCGGAGTCCAATAATTGTTTGGACTCTCTTAAAACCTCGTCCGGATTTGCGCTTCTGCTTTTGCCGCGTGCCAACGGAATTGTGCAGAACGAACATTTGTAATCGCAGCCGTCCTGAATTTTGAAAAACGCGCGAGTGCGGTTATCCGCATCCGAAGAAAAAGACGAACTAAACGAATTCAATTCCTCGGTTGGCGATACGTGGACACATGAAAGGTTTGTCTTTTCAAAGTCATTGATGTAAGAAAACAAATTGAATTTTTCTTTACTGCCCAGAACGGCATCGACTCCATCAATTTTTGCAATCTCATCGGGACGAAGTTGAGCGTAGCATCCGGTAACGATTACATAAGCGTCGGGATTATTGCGTAACGCGCGACGAACAATTTGTCTGCATTCCCTATCTGCGTTTTCCGTAACAGTGCACGTGTTGATAACATACACATCTGCGGATTCGTTGTAATCAACAATATTATAACCGCGTTTTAGAAACTGCTCTCCGATGGTGGAAGTTTCAGAGAAGTTCAGTTTACAACCTAATGTATGGAATGCAACTTTAGACATCTTGAGCTTATACTTTATTATTTGGTATTCTTTTGTCAGTTGATAGTGGTTGGTTGTTAGTCGAAAAGACGAACAACTAACTACCTACTACCAACCACTAACAAAAAGGGCTGCATCCAATCTAAAAACAATTTTGATTAAATACAGCCCAACATTTTTACTAAGTACTAATCCGCCTCGGCGGACTAAAAGCTAAATACTAACATCTATCAGTTCTCTTCTTTCTTTTCTTCTACCGGCTGCGCAGCTGCTTGAGGAGTTTGTTTGTCCTCATACAAACTGAAATCGGAAGAATCGAATTTACCGGAATCAGCCTGAAGAACATCGGCTACTGTAACTTTCTCCAATTTGTGGTTGGAAATGTATTGACCGATTTCTTCTTCGCTCTTTTCTTTCAATGCAGCAAGCGAGCTGAGAACTATTTTCTTGTTTTCTTTATCGAACTCAACAACTTTCAAATCGAGCTTAGAACCAACCGGGAAGCTGAACGAAAGATTCTTGATCTTCGAAGTCGAAAGCTGAGTTGCCGGAATAAACCCGTCAACATCAAGCGGAAGTTCTGCAATCAATCCTTTTTCAATTATGCGAACAACTTTGCCTTCGGTATTTTTGCCGATAGCATATTCTTTCTCAAAATTTTCCCAAGGATTAGTATTAATTTGTTTATGACCGAGAGAAATTTTTCTCGAATCTGTATCGACACCAAGAACAACGACATCAATCTTATCGCCTTTCTTTACAACTTCGCCGGGATGACGGATTTTCTTTGTCCACGACAAATCGCTAATGTGCACTAAGCCGTCAATACCGGGTTCAAGTTCTACGAACACGCCGAAGTTTGTTAAGTTGCGGGCAATACCCTGATGCTGTGAACCAACCGGATATTTTTTCAACAAGTCCTGCCATGGGTCCGGTGTCAATTGTTTCATACCGAGAGAAATTTTCTTATCATCTTTATCGAGACTTAATATAACCGCTTCAACAATTTGTCCCATCGATACAAACTGTGAAGGATGACTGATATGTTGTGTCCAGCTCATTTCGGAAATGTGAATCAATCCTTCAATACCTTTTTCGATTTCGATAAATGCGCCGTAATCTGTTAACGAAACAACACGTCCGGCAACTTTATCATTGATCTTGTATTTCTCTTCAATTTTCTCCCACGGATGCGGAAGCAATTGTTTCAAGCTGAGCGAAATTCTCTTGCGTTCTTTTTCGAAATCGGTAACAACAACTTTAATCTTCTCGTCAAGTTTAACTACTTCACTTGGGTGATTAATTCTGCCCCAACTTAAATCCGTAATGTGAATAAGACCGTCAACGCCGCCGAGATCGATGAACACGCCGAAGTCGGTGATTGCTTTAACCGTTCCTTCCAGAATCTGTCCCTTCTCAAGCTTATCAAGGATTTCTTTACGCTGATCGGAAATAGTTTCCTCAATAAGAACTTTGTGGGATACAACAATATTTTCAGTCGGAATATTAACCTTTACGATTTTGAAATCCATCGTTTGACCGACGAACGCATCAAAATCTCTAACAGGGCGAATATCAATCTGCGAACCGGGTAAGAATGCTTCGATACCCATTAAGTCAACAACCATTCCGCCTTTAATTCGTTTAAGAATTTTTCCAGGAAGAACTTTTTCATTTTCAAAAGCATCCATAACTCTTCCCCAAATCTTGAGAAAGTCGGCTCTCTTTTTCGACAAGACCAAATTTCCGTCTTCGTCTTCAACACTTTCAATAACGACATCAACCTTTTCACCGATCTTAATTTCTTCGGTAGAATTGAATTCCGCTTTTGAAATTGTACCGTCTGATTTGAATCCAACATCGACAACGACGTTATCGGCATTAACTCCAACGATTGTACCTTGAAGAATTTCGCCTTCTTTAATATCGCGAAATGATTCCGAATACAGTTTGGAAAGCTCATGTATTTCTTCTGAAGAGTATTCATCAGCATTGATGAGTCTTTCTTTTTTTACTTTAGACACTTTTTTAACAGCGTCTTTTTCTTGTTCAAGCATTTGAACTCCTACTCACAACTTTCTGCTTCGAATTTTCCGCCATCGAGGAAATTCCTTGCAGACTTAGATTAGTTTTACATTAGTTATTTTATGATGGTATTTAGTTTCAATTTTCATTTCGTTGTTCACCGGCTTTTTCTATTGCCGTCTAAAACTTCTTTTACTTTGTCAATTAGAATATCCAATTCATTTGGAATTGATATCGTAGTATTGTCAAACTCAAGAGCGTCATCGGCTTTCTTGAGCGGACTAACTGCCCTGCCGCTATCCAACCGGTCTCTTTTTTCCAAATTTTCTTTTACATCTTCCCAGCTTATATCAACATTCTTTTCTTTGAACTCTTTGTACCGACGGTTCGTTCGTTCTTCTAATGTTGCCGTCATAAAAATTTTCAAATCGGCATTCGGAAAAACAACCGTTGTAACATCTCTTCCTTCAGCGACAATATTTCCCCGCTCGCCTAATTTTTTTTGAATCTTAACCAGCTCTGCGCGTACTTCTGGAATCTTACTTATGTCACTGACCTTCGCATTAACTTCAGCAGTACGGATTTGATCCGTAACTTCTTCATCATTAACAAAAACTCTTGTAACGCCGTTATCGAACTGTAATTTAAGATCAATATTCCGGGCAAGATCAATTACAGCGGAAACATCTTCGGCAATACCTTTACGAAGAGCCATAAAAGTAATTGCTCTATACATTGCACCGGTATCGAGATATATAAACCCGAGTTTTTGTGCTATGTTTTTTGCCGCTGTGCTTTTTCCAGAACCGGCGGGACCGTCTATTGCGATGATAACTTTTCTTGACATTGGCTTGCAAAAATATGAAATCAAGCCCCTTGTCGCAAATTTAAAGTTCTATTAAGGATGAGAGGTGAATTAGTTAGAAACGTTTGATTTTACGGCGAATTTTGGGGACTTGCTCTTGTTCGTGGCGTCAACTAAAATAACCTTGGGAGAATGATTCTTAATCCCGTTATCTTCGTACAGAGCATAGCTGGCAATAATTATGATATCGCCTACCTGAACAAGTCTGGCTGCTGCACCGTTTAGACTTATCTCTCCTTCGCCGCCGAATATTACGTAGGTTGAAAAACGCTCGCCGTTGTTGATGTTGTAAATATCTACTTTCTCAAATTCTTTCATATCGGCTTCGAGGCAAAGATTTTTATCAATTGAAATGGAACCTTCGTAGTGCATGTCTGCGCCTGTAACGATAGCGCGGTGTATTTTGGATTTCAATAAAGTTCTTTGCATCAATTTTCCTTTTCCGGTTTTCCGTTCATCATGTACGCGTAATAAAGTCCTTCGAGAACTAGAGTCTGGTTAATTACATTAAAAAGTTTTGAAGTTTCAAAAAGTCGAGCGAAACCTCCGGTGCCAATTACGATAGGATCTTCATCGGTAAATGCTTCTTTAATTATTTTTGATTTGATTTCGCGGACCATTCCAACCTGTCCGTGATACAAACCCGATTGAATGCTTTCAACGGTTGATCTTCCAATCACATCCTCGATTTCTTTGATTTCAACTTTTGGCAGTTGTGCGGTTCTGCTTTCAAGAGCTTCCATAGAAATTTTTAATCCGGGAAGAATTATTCCGCCCAAATATTCTTTTGATTTACTGATGACACAAAAAGTTGTGGCTGTTCCGAAATCGACAACAATCAAATTTTTGTTCGGGAATAAATGCATGGCGGCAATTGCATTTGCAATTCTGTCGGCTCCTACCTCAAGCGGATTTCTGTACTTAATTTTCAATCCGGTTTTCACACCAGGTCTTAAGAAGAACGGTTCGGCATCAAAATATTTAAGACAACCGCTACGCAACGAATGATTCAAATCCGGCACAACACTGCAAATGGAAATGTCTTTCACGGAATCAAGATCGATTTTGTTTGCGCTAAGGACAGACCGGAGGAATATCCCGATCTCATCCGACGAAAACTGCTGGCGCGATGTTTTTCTGAACTGAAGTACGAGTTCTTTTCCGCTGAAGACACCGCCAAATATTTGCGTGTTACCGACATCGATACAAAGTATCATTAATCCCTCACAAAGTGTTTATAAGAAATTCTTCTATTATTCCGGCAAGTTCAGTCGAAGTCTCGCAAGATCCGATTTCTTTTGTCTTATTGAAAATCTTAAAGTTAGCCTGAACATTTTCGTTCCGATCGCTTTTGTCGTTCAGCACAACATAATCGCAATTGGAATGATCTACTAATTTTTGGACCATAGAAACTTTTGTCTGCTCATCGGCATTGTTTGTTAGCTTGAAACCGACAACTTTAAGATTTTTATTCTTCGAATAACTTTTCAAGCTATCAATAATCTTCGAATTTTTTTTCAAGTTCAAAACCAGTTTTTCACTTTCCGAATCAATCTTTTCCTCCAGCGGCGCAACCAATTTTTGATCTCCGGTTTCAACGGAGTCCAAAGAATAATCGCTTACCGCAGCTAGGTGAATAACCACATCAAAATTTTCCTTTCCTAGAATGTTTTTCATCAGGGCATTGAGTTCGCTGAATGTCATGTATTCGGCATTCACACAATTCGATTTCGGTGCTGCCGCATCAAACGTGTGAAGATAAGTTACGTTGTGTCCTCGCCGTGAAAAATAATCGGTAATGGAAGCGGCGGTTTTTCCGGTACTAAGATTCGAAATAAATCTAATTCCGTCAATATTTTCTTTTGTTCCACCGGAGGTGACAAGTACTTTTAATCTTTTTGCCGGCTCAGTATTTTTCTGATTAAGTGCTAAGAGAATGTATTCGTAAATTTCATCCGGTTCAAGAAGTTTTCCGCGACCGGTATCGCCACATGCGAGATAGCCTTCTGCCGTTGGAAGAATTTTTATGCCCCACTCATTTAGTTTTTTCAACGAACTTTGAGTTGCCGGATGATTGAACATGTTTGTGTTCATCGCCGGAACAATCAAGTAAGGTTTCGTCCAATCGAACGCAAGGAAGAGTGAAGTGAGCAAATTATCTCCAATTCCGTTTGCAAGTTTGTTAATCGTGTTTGCCGATGCCGGACAAAGAATTATTAAGTCCGCCCATTTCATCAAATTGATATGACTCATCATTTCGCCTTCAGCAAACGAATCGCTGTAAACGAGGTGACCGGTCAATCCTTCGAGCGTTGCATTGCCGACGAACTTCAAAGCGCTTTCTGTCGCAACTGTTTTAACTTCAAATCCGTTTTGAACAAGTTTCGAAATCAAATACGCGCTTTTGTACGCGGCAATTGAACCGCTGATCTTAAATAGTATTTTAGATTTCGACATTGTCTATTAACCTCACTTTTCCGACGTGAACGGCGCCGAATCTTCTGTTTCCAATTTCTTCAATGTAATCCACCTCAAAACCAATTTTTTCCAATTCACTTTTTATTGAGTCACATGATTTTTCCGTTTTCAATAACCGGGGAAAGTTTTGCGCGAAAATTTTTTCTTTTTTTGTTAGAAGCGCGTTGCGTGAACTTAGTGCAAGTCCTTCTGCTTCGCGCACAATCGGACACGGTATAATTTCCACATCCAGAAAAAACGATTTGCACATCCCATCGATCAACAAATATTGCTGATAATCTTTCTCGCCGAAATATGCTTTGTTGGGTCTGATAATGTTCAGCAGTTTCATCACAACTGTAAGCACGCCGTCAAAATGTCCGGGGCGAAATTTTCCACACAAAATTTTGCTCAGTTCATTCTCGCTTATCTTGTATTTGAAGTTGTCATTATAAATGTCGGCGTAATTAGGATAGAATAGAAAATCAACTTTCAAATCTTCGAGAAGTTTGAGATCATCTTCAAACGTGCGCGGGTAATTCTGCAAATCTTTCGGATCGTTGAATTGTGTGGGATTAACAAAAATGCTGGCAACGGTAAAATTGTTTTCACGAACGCTTCGTTCAATCAATGATGCGTGACCATTATGAAGCGCGCCCATCGTTGGGACGAAACCGATTTTCTTTCCGGAAAAAACTCCTGAATTCAAAACTTCTTTCCATTCCTGAACCGACCGGATTATCTGTGTCAATGGTAACTCTCCTTCTCACCGGGATAGTTTTCTTTCTTCACATCAGAATTGAAATTGTTTAATGCGTCTTTGATCAATTCGGAACCATCTAAGTACTTCCTCAAAAATTTTGGGTTGAATCCATTTGACAGTCCCAACAAATCCTGTAGCACCAAAACTTGTCCATCGGTATAAACACCGGCGCCGATTCCGATCGTCGGTATCGTCAACTCTTCCGAAATTAATTTAGCAAGTTGAGCCGGAACCATTTCGAGAACAATCGAAAAGCATCCGGCTTGTTGAAGCAGGCGTGCATCGTTAAGAATTCTATCGGCAGCGGGTTCATTCGCGCCTTGCAACTTGAATCCGCCGAGCTGATTTACCGATTGCGGTGTTAAACCGAGATGCCCCATAATTGGAATTCCGGTATCAACTAAATTTTTTATGATCTCTAGGTTTCCATTAGCGCCTTCAATTTTAATTGCTTGTGCGCCCGCTTTCATGAGGCGGTCTAACGCATCTACAAGAACCTCTTTGCTTTTCTTGTGAGCAAGAAATGGGAGGTCTGCAATCAGAAATTTATTTTTGAGACCGCGCTTCACAGCAGCAACGTGATAACCCATCATTTCCAATTCCGCATTGATCGTTGTTTCGAATCCATGCATCACCATTGCGGCGCTATCGCCGACGAGAACGGCGTCTATGTCGGTTCCGTCAATAATCCGTGCAGACCAGTAATCGTAACACGTTACGACCGAGATTTTTCTTTTCTCATTTTTCATTTTCTGAAATTCACTAATCGTTTTCACCGTTCCCTCCAAATCACTTTGTGAAAAAATTAATGCAGAAAATAATTGTAGGTTTATTTTGGCAAGTTTTCATGGTACCTGTCCTTTGGATCAAGTCCAACTTTTAATCTTGAAGATTTTTCGTAACCGTTCCGCATCAGCAGAATCGATTCGTGCAACTAATTGCTAAACAATTCCAACCGAAAAATAGTTTTCTTTTTTCTAATCTCAAAAATTGCCGGGAAGATTCAAGAAAATATTATTCTTTCTTAGCCGCGTCCTTGATTTCGTCTTCAACACCTTTAACGGCTTTCTTAAATTCACGGATGCCCTTGCCGATTCCTTGAGCAAGTTCCGGAATTTTCTTTGGACCGAATAAAACGATTACCACAAGAAGGATAATTATGAGTTCTCCACCGCCTATATTTTCAAACATGATTTTATCACCTTGAATAATTAAAAATTCTTTCTACCAAAAGTTACTAAACACCCGAATTTAACTCACCATTAAAACATTGCGCTGGCAAACAAGTTCCCGTAGGGGTAAACAATTTTTTTCGATTCAACGGGTGATAAGGTTCTTTATCGATTTACTTTAGTTAGTTCGAATCTGAACCTTCCCCGCCTTATTTATTTTTCATTATTATTAGATAGACAATGAATGAGACAGCAAAACCAACGAACCAAGCATAGTCATACAAAAACCGTAAAGATGGAACAAGCAATCCGATAAGTGCAACAATTATACCCGCAGCCAAAGCAAAAATTGCTTTCAGATTGAAACCATTCTTGTATTCGTATTCACCGCCGCGTCTGTAAAGATCAATCACGGTTAATTTTCTTTTCTTCACAAGAAAGTAATCGCAAATTAAAATTCCAGCAATCGGTCCTAAGAAACCAGAGTATCCAACTAACCAGCCAAAGATGTACGCACTATAATCCGATAACAATTTCCATGGCAT
>JAKAEE010000022.1:16325-46731 GCA_021820065.1 Bacteroidota bacterium
ATTTTCTTTTCTTCACAAGAAAGTAATCGCAAATTAAAATTCCAGCAATCGGTCCTAAGAAACCAGAGTATCCAACTAACCAGCCAAAGATGTACGCACTATAATCCGATAACAATTTCCATGGCATAATTACAATACCAAGAACCGCAGTCATCATTCCACCACGGGTAAAAGTAATTTTCTTCGGATAAATGTTAGAAAAATCATTTGCGGGAGAAACAACATTGGCTGCAATGTTTGTCGTCAACGTAGCTATCAACAAAGCTAACATTGATATTATAACAATAATCGGATTTTGAAATTTGGAGAGAAGAACAACTGGATCCCAAATTGCTTCACCAAAAATTACAACTGTTGCAGAAGTTACCGCAACTCCGATAAAAGAGTACAATGCCATTGTCGGCGGCAAACCGATTGCCTGCCCCACTATTTGCGCTTTCTGACTTTTTGCAAATCGGGAAAAATCCGGAATGTTGAGCGAGAGCGTTGCCCAGTATCCAACCATGCCGGTTAAAGATGGAATAAAAAATCTCCAGAACTCACCCATCGTTTGGAATTTACTTGGCTGATTTAGAATTGGTCCCCAACCTCCGCCGCGCATGTATGCCCAGACTAATAATGCAATTCCAACAACTAGGAGAAATGGTGCGCCAAGAGCTTCAAGCCATCGTATCGATTCCATTCCATTTACAATGAAATAAACATTCATCGCCCAGAAAATTAAAAAGCTTGCCGCTTCTCCTAAAGACCATGCAGCCCATTGAGGAATTAAAATACCTATTAGAGAATTCAATGCTTGTCCGCCAATCCATGTTTGGATTCCAAACCATCCGCACGCAACAATTGCGCGAAGTATTGCCGGAACATTTGAACCGAGAGTTCCGAAAGCTGATCTTGCTAGAACTGGAAACGGAATTCCATATTTCGTTCCGGCATGCGCGTTCAAGACCATTGGCACAAGAACAATAACGTTACCAAGTGCAATTGTTATTAACGCCTGCCACCAATTCATTCCGCCGGCAATCAATCCACTTGCTAACATGTAAGTTGTAATGCAGACACTCATCCCGATCCAGAGAGATGCGATGTTATATGTCCCCCATGTTCTTTCTTTAATTTTTGTCGGTGAGAGATCGTGATTGAAAAGTCTTGAATCGGTAAGTCCGGATAAATCAGTTTCCACCAAACCGACTGGGGCAAGGTTCTCCATCTTGTTCCTTTCATGAATGAAAAAATATTTCCAAAAAATTATTCGGAAAATACTCTGCTAATTCCAGGCACTGCCGTAAGTACTTCTCTTAACGTAGTTTCCTCTTCCCGGTTTGCCAAAGAACTTGTCTTTCTCAACAATAACTTCTCCGCGAGAAATAACAATCTCCGCATCACCTTTTACTTTCTTTCCTTCGTACATCGAATAATCAACTGCCATGTGATGTGTCTTAGCCGAGATGGTGTGTTCTTTGTCGGGATCCCAAATTACAATGTCTGCATCTGAACCTGGTGCAATTGTACCTTTACGAGGAAACATTCCGAATATTTTTGCCGGTGTGGTTGATGTGAGTTCTACCCAACGATTCAAAGTAATTTTTTTGCCGACGACACCGCCGTCGAATATCAATTGAATGCGGTGTTCAATGCCGGGTCCGCCATTAGGTATTTTTGTGAAATCATTTTTGCCCAGTTCTTTTTGTTCTTTGAAACAGAAAGGACAATGATCGGTTGAAATGACTTGCAAATTATTTTTCTTTAATCCTCCCCAAAGTTTTTCTTGATTCCATTTTTCACGAAGCGGTGGAGTGAAAACAACTTTTGCATCTTCGAAGCCGGGTTTGTTCATATCATCGAGTGATAGAAAAAGATATTGCGGACAAGTCTCGGCATAAGCCGGAAGTCCAAGCTCACGAGCTTCAACAACCTTTTCGAGAGCATCGTTGCATGAAAGGTGAACAATGTAAACCGGTGTGCCAGCCATTTGCGAGAGTGCAATTGTACGATTTACAGCTTCGGCTTCCGCTGTGGTTGGACGTGTTAAAGCATGATAAATTGGCGCAGTTTTTCCTTCCGCCAAAGCTTTCTGAACAATAAGATCGATCACATTTCCGTTTTCAGCGTGCATACAAATCAATGATCCGCTTGAAGCTGTATGCCTCATTGCGCGGAAGATTGTTGCGTCATCAACCATCAACGCATTTGGATATGCCATGAAGAGTTTGAAACTTGTAACGCCTTCGCGCACCATATCGCTCATGTCTCCGAGATCGGCTTCAGGCAAATCGGTTATGATCATGTGGAAACCATAATCAATCGTGGCTTTGCCTTCTGCTTTCTTGAACCACGTATCGAGAGCGGTTCGCATTTTTGTTCCGCGTCCTTGAGTTGCAAAATCTACGATAGATGTTGTTCCGCCGAAAGCAGCCGCACGCGTTCCCGTTTCAAAATTATCTGACGATGTTGTTCCGCCAAACGGCATATCGAGATGCGTGTGAACATCTATTCCGCCGGGAATAACATATTTTCCTTTCGCGTCAATTGTCCTATCGGCAGAAATATTTAATGCAACGCCGATTGTTGTAATCTTCTCTTTCTCAATAAAAATATCTGCGGTGTAATCGTGTTCGGCAGTAATTATACGGGCATTTTTAATTAGTAGTGACATATTTACCTCATTTCAAGAATTATTTTAAACCTCTTTCATGGCTTGTCGAAAAAAATTTCTTTCACACACAAAAGATTTGATGTTGCAAATTGCAACATCAAACGATTAATGTATTTCAATTCCATGTTTATGCTGAAATTCCGCCAGCGCTTCCCAAGTCAGTGGTCTTCCGCTATTCTTAAAATCAGCTATCAATTGGTTCCAAGTTTTTGAAGCGGAACCGTCGTCAATTCTTACCATCGATATGCAGCCTTCAACCGGACAAACAAGCGAGCAAAGCGCGCAACCGACGCAATCTTTTTCGCGGACTTCCGTTTTGTTGTGTCCATTCACCGGAGTTAAATCGATGCATTGGTGAGCCGCATCCTCACATGCGATGTAACACAAATTGCAATGAATACATTTTGTTTGATCAATGCGTGCGATCGTTCTGTTCAGCAAATCAAAATTTCCGAAATCATTTATTTGCGGCAGAGATTTTCCTCTAACTTGATCGAGCGAAGTAAATCCTTTTGATTCCATCCAGTTACTCAACCCTTCAATCATATCATTCACTATTCGGAAACCGTAGTGCATAACAGCGGTGCAAACTTGTACACTTGAAGCGCCGAGCAAAATAAATTCCAGAGCATCGCGCCAATTACTCACTCCGCCAATTCCGGAGATTGGCAAGTTCACTTCGGGATCGATAGCAACTTGCGAAAGCAAATGAAGCGCAATTGGTTTTACTGCGGGACCGGCATAGCCGCCGTGTCCGCCCAATCCGCCGACGTTCGGTTTCAGTTCGAACGTATCGAGATTTATTCCTATGATACTATTAATAGTATTGATAAGTGAAATCGCGTTAGCTCCCGCAGCTTTTGCGGCTCGTGCCGGAAGCTGAATGTTGCTAATGTTCGGTGTGAGTTTTACAATTACAGGAATTGTTGAAACTTCCGTAACCCATTCGGTAATCATCTTGCAATACTCGGGAACTTGTCCGACAGCAGCGCCCATTCCGCGTTCGCTCATTCCATGCGGGCAGCCGTAATTCAATTCTATTCCGTCGCAGCCGGTATCAATGGTGCGTTTTACAACTTCATGCCAGATTTCTCTTTTCGATTCAACCATCAGCGAAACTACAACCGCGCGATCCGGCCAAAGTTTTTTTGTCTCGGCGATTTCTTTTAGGTTAACTTCAATCGGTCTATCGCTGATAAGTTCGATGTTATTCAATCCGAAAATTTTTTGTCCGTTAAAATCCAATCCACCGTAACGATTGAAAACGTTCATCACCGGTTCGCCGATAGTTTTCCAAACTGTTCCGCCCCACCCTTGTTCGAACGCTTTGCAGTTTTGATATGCTGAATTTGAAGGAGGCGCCGACGCGAGCCAGAACGGATTCGGTGATTTTATTCCCGCACAATTAATTGAGAGATCTACCATGAATTAATTTCCTCCTTTAGTTTGATTCGACAAGTAAGAATCAATTCCATGTGCGGCGCGCTTGCCGTCGTATGCGGCGTTCACAACTTCTTTGCCGCCGTTAATGCAATCGCCGCCAGCAAATATTTTGGGATTCGCGGTTTGAAATGTATTGTAGTCAACAATTACGCAGCCGTCCGGATCGAGAGTCAAATTTGGAATCGAACTTAAGAAGCTTGATTTCGTTTCCTGCCCGATCGCTTTGATAACCATGTCAACTGGAATTGTAAATTCGGTTCCGGGAACAGAAACCGGTCTTCTTCTGCCTCTATTATCCAGTTCACCAAGTTTCATTTTTAAGCATTCAATTCCCTCTACAAATTTTTCACCAACAATTTTTTTCGGTGCTGTTAGAAAATGAAAAACGATTCCATCCCTCTTGGCAAGTTCATATTCAAATTCGTATGCAGACATTTCAACTTCGCTGCGGCGGTAAATAATAAAAACTTGTTCTGCCCCAAGACGTTTTGCTTCAGTCGCAGCATCAATAGATGTATTACCCGCGCCAATTACCGCAACTCGTTTGCCCACGGGCACGTCTTTCCAATTTTCTGTTTTTACTTTTTCGATGAACTCAAGCGCGCCAATAACACCGGATAAATGTTCTCCGGTGACTGAAAGCTGCGGACTTTCTCCCAATCCAACGCCGAGAAAGATTGCATCGTGTTTTTTAATAAGGTCGTCAACTTTAATTTCTTTTCCAACCATCATTTCAGTTTTAATTTCAACGCCAAAACTTTTCACCAAGGCAACCTCTTTGAGACTGTCTTCTCTTCTCATTTTATACGGTGCGATACCCCAAGTACAGAGACCGCCGGGAATTTTATTCGCTTCATAAATTGTAACATCATAACCCAAGAGAGAAAGTTCTGCACCGCACGCAAGTCCGGCGGGACCCGAACCTATTATTCCAACCGATTTATTTTTTCGAGTTGCTTTATTAAAAAGTTGAGGGCTGCCCTTTGCGAAATAATTTTCCATAGCAAAGCGCTGAAGTTTTCCAATCTCAATCGGCTTCTCGCCTTTTTCATTGTACACACACGCGCCTTCACACAGTTCATCCACCGGACACGCTTTCGCACATGTCAACGCAATCCAATTCGATTCGAGAATTGTCTTTGCAGATCCCAAAAGATTTCCCGTGGAAATCTTTTTTATGAAAGTTGAAATATCGATATGCGTCGGACATGCTTTCATACACGGGGAATCGTAGCAGTAAAGACATCTGTTAGCTTCGGCAACGGCTGAATTTGGAGTTAGAGGAGGATGAAGATCGGCAAAGTTTTTTTCATATTCTTCAATAGGAAGTTTTGGCGCAATGTTTTTCATAAAACAAATTCCACCTTAGTAATAAAAAGTGCAAGATTATTTTTTCAGTTCATCATCGGCAATAGAAAGGCACTCGTCAAATATTTTTACGGCGTTGTCTATTTCTTCCTTTGTGATGATCAACGGAGGCGCGAGGACAAAATGACTTATCCACGACTGCATGTACAGACCGCGCTTCATCATTTCTGCGGCAACTTTATCTACAAGCATCGGTCTGCCCGCAACTTTATCTTCTTTTATATTGAATGGTTCTTTTGTTTTTTGATCTTTAACTATTTCGACCGCGTAGAAAAGTCCAATGCCTCTTACATCTCCGATTGAAGGGTGCTGGGATTTCAGCGCAAGTAATTTTTTGTTAAGATGATCGCCTGCTTCAACGGCTCTCTCAATTAATTTTTTATTTCTTAATTCATTGATTGCTGCGATTGCAGGTGCGAGTGTTATAGGATGGGCTTCGTATGTGTGCCCGTGTGCGAAATAATGATCGTTGAAGTAGTCGGCGATTTTCATAGTCGTTGCGGTCAAACCAAGCGGAACATACGCTGACGTTATTCCTTTTGCTGTCGTCAGAATGTCAGGCTGAACATTCCAGTTATCAACAGCAAACCATTTACCCGTTCTTCCCCATCCGCTCATAACTTCATCGGCGATGAGTAGAACATTATTATCGTCGCAAATTTTTCGTAGCCGTGGAAAATATTCTTTCGGAGGAACGAGAATTCCGTTTGTGCCAACAACCGGTTCTACAATGATTGCTGCAACGTTGCTTTCGTTTTTAATCATGTGCTCAATGTATTCGACGCAGGCAATCTCGCAATCGGGATAAGAATGATTAAGCGGGCAGCGATAGCAATTACATTCCGGCGCGAAGATTACACCGTCAATTTTTCCGGAAGGTTCAACTGACCATCGTCGCGGATCCCCGGTCGCAGCAATGGAAGCTGCAGTTGATCCATGATAGGAATTATATCTTGAAATAATTTTGTACTTGCCGGTGTACATCCGCGCGATTTTGATCGCAGCTTCGTTTGCTTCAGTACCTGAAGTAGAGAAATAAAATTTTTCTAGTCCTTTTGGCAAAACTTCGAGCAAAAGTTTGCTAAGTTCGGCACGTACGTCAGTTGCGAATCCGGGCGCCGCGTACGCAAGTTTTTTTGCTTGTTCTTCAATCGCTTTGATAACTGCTTGATTCTTATGCCCGAGCGAAACGCACATTAGCTGTGAAGAAAAATCCAAATACTTTTTTCCGGATGCATCTGTGAAGTAACAACCTTCAGCGTCAACTATTTGCAACGGCTTCCAATTTTTTTGATAGCGCCATGTTCCGTAAGTATGTTTAGCAGTAATCTCTACTATTTCATCATTGGTCAAGTTAACACCTCTTGTTTTTTAAGAAATAAGAAGTCAGAAAGAAGAAATAAGAATTATGAACAATCATTTTGATAGCCTAACCTTTTCAGAATATGAATTTAAAATCTTGCTTACTTCTTCCAGCAATAAAATTTGCGATGACGAATCAGCGTACTCAAAATCGTTAGTCAAAACAAGATAGTATCTGCATTCTTCTAACGAGCCTTGTGCAATATTAAAAAATCTTACTTTATCTAATTTGCCGTTTTTTCGAAATCCCTCGGCAATATTAGCCGCAATGGAAACTGCCGCTCTTCGCAATTGAGAAGTCAATCCGTACAATTCTTCTCTTGGAAATTCTTTCGTCATCTTATAAACACTCAAAACAAATTGGTGAGCTTTTTGCCATCCAATTAAATCTTGAAATCTTTTTGCTTTCTCCTCAATCATCTAACCGTCTCCATTTTTAGCTTCTACCTTCTTATTTCTAACTTCTGACTTCTTATTTCTGATTTCTGTCTCCTTCTTAAAATCTTTAGATTTTTGTAATCGCTTCATACGTTTCCGGACGACGATCACGATAAAATTGCCAAACGTTCCGGACTTCCAGAATTTCATCGAGATTCAAATCGGCGACAACCAATTCATCTTTATCTCTGCAAGCCTGTGCAATAATTTTTCCGCGAGGATTACAGAAATAACTTTTACCATAAAACTCCCCAATGTTCCATGGAGGTTCTATTCCAACACGATTAATCGCGCCAACGAAATAACCATTGGCAACTGCGTGAGCAGGCTGTTCAAGTTCCCACAGATATTCAGATAATCCCGCAACTGTAGCAGAAGGATTGAAAATAATTTCCGCTCCGTTCAATCCAAGAACGCGCGCGCCTTCAGGGAAATGGCGATCGTAACAAATGTAAACACCGATATCAGCATAAGCAGTTTTAAAAACCGGATAACCAAGATTGCCCGGCTTGAAATAAAATTTTTCCCAGAATCCCGGATTGCAGTGAGGAATGTGGTGCTTGCGATATTTGCCGAGATATTTTCCATCGGCATCGATCACTGCGGCTGTGTTGTAGTAAACGCCGGCATTTTCTTCTTCGTAAACCGGCACAATGAGAACCATACTATGCTTCTTCGCAATCTTTTGCATCAATTTAATTGTTGGTCCATCGGGCACTTTTTCAACGAGCGAATACCACTTTGTTTGCTGCTCTGCGCAAAAATATGGACCGTAAAAAAGTTCTTGGAAGCAGAGTATTTGCACTTTCTTTTTTGCCGCTTGATCAATCAGTTTCAAATGTTTCTCAATCATCGATTGTTTGATCTTTTCGATCGGCTGCTCGGTTGAAATTGATAATGTAGTTTGGATCAAACCACCACGAACTATTCGCGCCATGTCTATATCCTTCTATTTCTAATTAATAAGCTTTCAATCAGTATGTAGAAAGTAGTAACAGAATTTTTCCGGTTGACGGATCATACTACTTAGCATTTTCCCTACTTCTGTATATCTTTCTAAAAGATTGTTCCTTTGTTCTTCGTTGATGTAATGGTGATCAAATGAAAAATCAATCCAAACTTCTGTTTCACCAGACTCTCCAGATGAATCGGTTAATTTGTTCACAAACAATTTTGGGTATCTTCTTTTAAACCAAGCTTCGGCAATGTTAGCACAAACTGACCGTGATGAACTTCTGACTTGATCAACCAAAGAATATTTTTCCTCTTTCGGAAAACTTTTAGTCAATTCAAAAATTTCCAGTGAAAGTTTATACGACAATTGAAAAACTTTCAAATCTTTGTAACCTCTATATTCCTTTTTCACATCCATCTAAATTTGCTTCCTACTAACTTCTACTTACTACTTACTAGACCTAACTCATCCAATTTGTTTTTGCTTCCGGATTCCATTTGATCGTTGTCTTTTTCAACTTCGTCCAAAATTCGATAGAACTTTTACCTGTTATGTCGCACACGCCGAATTTTGATTCATTCCATCCGCCAAATGAAAATGGTTCTCTTGGTACCGGCACGCCAATGTTAACGCCAATCATTCCGGCGCTCGCGCGTTCGGCAATGTATCTTGCCAATCCGCCGCTTTGGGTGAATACCGCAGCAGCATTTCCATATAAAGAACTTTTTTGAATTGATAACGCTTCATCAACAGTGTTTGTACGCATTATTGAAAGCACTGGTCCGAATACTTCTTCTTTTGCAATTTTCATTTCGGGACGAACAAAATCCAAAATTGTTGGTCCGACATAAAAGCCGTTTTCTTTTCCCGGTACTTTATAATTTCTTCCGTCAAGCAAAACTTTTGCGCCGTCTTTCTCAGCTTCCGTTATATAATTTTCAATTCTCTCTTTAGCTTGTTTAGAAATTACCGCACCAAGATTTTTCCCGGGAATAATTTTCTTCGCTTCTTCAACTAGCTGATCAATGATGTGATCTACAGAACCAACGGCAACCATCGCAGATGCAGCCATGCATCGTTGTCCCGCGCAGCCGGACATAGACGCCGCAACATTCGACGCCGTCATCCCAACATTCGCATCAGGAAGAACTATCAAATGATTTTTTGCACCACCGAGTGTTAACGCTCTTTTCAAATTTGATGTTGCGCGTGCGTAAACAATCTTTGCGACTTTTGTAGAACCAACAAACGATACCGCATGAATTCCTGGATCATCGCAAATTGCTTCAACAACTTCTTTAGCGCCGTGAACAACGTTGAAAACTCCGTCTGGCAATCCGGCTTCTTTAAGCAGTTCTGCAATTCTGTTTGCGCTAAGTGGAACCAGTTCCGAAGGTTTCAATATCATGCAGTTTCCCAGAACTAGCGCGTTCGGTATTGTCCAATTTGGAACCATTGTGGGAAAATTAAACGGAGTGATGCAGGCAACAACTCCGACGGGATAACGCTCGATGCGGCATTCAACGCCCTTGCTGACTTCCAAGAGTTCACCATCAGCAATTTGTTGGAGCGAACAAGCGAATTCCGTTACCTCAATGCTTTTCTCAACTTCTGCTATACTCTCAGAAATTGTCTTGCCGTTTTCTTCTTGGATTAATTCGGCGAGTTCATTCATGTTTTTTTCTAGAAGAGTTCTGTAGCGGTAAAAAATTTGTGCTCGATCTCTAATTGTCATTGCTGACCAAGCGGGAAATGCATTTTGCGCTGCGATAACTGCTGAGCGAACTTCATCAGCATTTGAAAGAGGAACTGAAGAAATTACTGAACCATCAAGCGGCGATATAACTTCAAGAGTGGAACCGTTGTGAGCAACTGTTTTGCCGCCAACAAAATTTTTCAAAGCAGGGTACTTCATGTAGCCCTCAAAATATATTTAGGAATTTATTCTTATTCCTTCAAGCGACAAATAAAATATAGATTTTTCCTGAAGAAAGAAAGGTTTATTTGATGTTCACATAAACAGAAAATCTTCTGAAGCACTTCCCCGGGAAAGTTAATCTCCTTCGTAAATAATCGGCGGACATACCATTGAAAACGAAAGGTAATGATCCATGTCATAATAGACAGATATTTGTCATTCATAAAAATGAGATTTTAATTTTAAAGTGACGTATATTACTATAAATTCTCTCCTCAATATTCTTGAAGAAATTAATGAATGCTTATTCCATCATACCAATAGTTGCACTTTTGTTTAACGGGGCTGTATGGAGTTATGTGTTTATCAACAGAAAAGAGAGGACCGTAAATAAATCGTTCTTGATCTACTCTACAAATTTGACGTTCTGGATTATTGTCGAGATCATCTTACGCCAGCCGCTGCCTGCAGAATATATTATGCCCCTTATTAAGATCGATTCAATAATGAGTCTTTCACCCACGTTTTGGTTTTTGAATTTTACTTATACTTTTATCGGAAAGAAAAAAGATTTAGTCTATTACGCTTCTTCCACAGCCGTTTTTACAACAGTGTTGATAAGCCTGACTACCAATCTCGTTTTAGCCGATTATATTCAAACTGGTTGGGGTTATGATAGAATTCAGGGCGTTCTTTATTTTCCGGCTGTCACTATTGCAATTATTTTACCTGCTATCTACTCCATCTATCTCATCATTCAAAAAATCAGAACTACTACAGATTTTATTTTCAAGAAATCGCTATCCCTAATATTCATCGGATCGTTAATAAGTCTCTTGCTCGGACTAATCTCCAATGTTATAATTCCTCATATATTCAATAACCATAATCTGGTTCAGGTTGGAGAATCGACAACAGTTGTTCAATCATATTTCATTTTAATTGCTGTAATCAAGTATAGATTATTCACTCCAAACGTTGAAGATATTGCACACGCTCTGTTTGACAACATGAGAGCCGCGGTATTTATTCTAGGCAGAGATGGCGAAATAACTTTGATGAATACTTTTGCTGAAAGACTATTTGGATTCAAAGTTACCCCCGATTCAGAAGTAAGAATCACTCGTTTCTTTCCCGATCACAGTATAATAGAAAATTTTTCCGATGTTGAAACATATTACGAATCCAACTCCGAATTGAAAACACTTTCACTTTCGCAAACGGGAATTTTGTATGGTGATTTTGAATTCGGAAAAATTTTGATTGCACGCGACATCACAGAACAGAAACAGGCTGAAGAAGCAGTACGCGAATCCGAAGAAAAATTCCGTTGGCTTTTTGAAAATGTTCCCGATGGAATCTATCTCAGCACTCCGGACGGCAAACTTATTAACGCAAACAATACTCTAGTACAAATGCTTGGGTATGGTTCAAAAGAGCAACTCCTTGATGCCGATATTGTAAGCGAATTGTACCTGAACCCGGATGAAAGAAATTTTTGGATTAAAGAGCTGAACTCTACAAAAAAATTGCGCGGTATAGAGCTTCATCTTAGACGCAAGGACGGAAATCTCTTGACGGTGCGCGAGAACGCTCACCTCCTTGTTGACAATAACGGGGATATGTATTACGAAGGAACGCTTACTGATATAACCGAGCTCAAGGAAGCAGAAAAAGCCTTGCGTTCGTCGGAAATCCGGTTTCGTTCAGTGTGGGAAAGTTCTGCCGAAGGAATGCGTTTGACCGATAATAACGGATTCATAATTGCAGTTAACGAAGCATTTTGTAAAATAGTAGAAATGAAAGCCGAAGATATTATTGGGCAGCCAATCACGGTTACTTATTCGGGAGAAAAAGACAAGGGACGTATGTTACAAAACTACGTTACACGTTACCAAGAAAGAAGTTTTCCGCTGCATCTTGAACAGAGGCTTTTACTGCCCTCAGGAAAAACAATATACCTCGACGGCACATATACCTTTGTTGACATTGAAAACAGCCACTCTTTACTACTGAGTGTTTTTCGTGATGTTACCAAAAGAAAGTTAAGCGAACAGGCTCTTAAAGAGAGCGAAGAACATTTCAGACTAGTTGTTGAAACAATTCCGCATGGCGTACGCGAGAATGATCTTGACGGCAATATCACTTTCACAAATTCCGCATACGAAAAAATGCTCGGCCGCGAACAAAAGGAACTCCTTGGGAAAAAAATTTGGGAGACTCACCCGTCACCAAAAGGGCAACAAAAAATAAAAGAAAACTTTGAATACAAAATTTCCAACAAACCTGTTCCTACTACCGATCAAACCAAAAATGTGACGAAAGGTGGTAACGTTATTGATGTACAAGTTGATTGGGATTACAAAAGAGATTCCGAAGGAAAGATCGTCGGCATCGTATCGATCATAACCGATATTACGAAAAGAAAAAGGTATGAAGAACTGCTTAACAAAAATAAATTGATGATGAACCATGCCGAAGAGATTGCCCATCTTGGAAGCTGGGAATGGAATCAAGAAACCAACAAAGTAAGTTGCTCGCCAGAACTTTACAGGATTTACGGGATTCAGCCGGAATATTTTGATGAGAAATTCGATTCTATTCTTAAATTGGTTCACCCTGATGATTCAAACAAAGTTCTTGCAACCATCAATTCTGCACGAGAGTCTCGCGGGCCATTTGAATACTACGAAAGAATTATAAGGCCTGACGGTGAAACGCGCATACTATTTACTAAAGGAATAGTTTTAACCGATATTGAAGGAAGCGTGAAAACTATTTACGGTTCATGTTTGGATGTTACAGAATTTAAACGAGTGGAAAATGCATTAATTAACTCAAGTGAACGGTTGAGAGCTCTTTCAGCAAGTCTAGAAGACGCAAGAGAAGAAGAGCGAGCATATGTTGCGCGAGAAATTCACGACGAGCTGGGACAAGTATTGACCGCCATAAAGATGGACTTGACTCTAATGCGTGAAGATCTAAAACTTAAAACGGAATTTTCACCCGGCGAGACAACCGAACAGCTTGTTCAAATTGAAAAAATGGTCGATCGGTTAATTAACACGGTGAAACATCTCGCAACCGAACTCAGACCTGATGTTTTGGATCATCTTGGATTAATCGCTGCGTTGGAATGGCAAGCAAAGGAGTTTGAGAAAAGGCATAAGATTCAATGTTCATTTACCGGCAACGTTAAGAAAGTGGAATTGGAAAAAGAAAAAGCAACAGCCATTTTCAGAATTTTCCAAGAAACGCTCACCAATGTTGCCAGACATTCAAACGCCTCAAAGGTATCGGCAAAGCTGCAATTATCCGGGAACAAATTATTGCTTGAAGTAGAGGATAACGGTAAAGGAATATCAAAGGAACAGATCCTCGATATATCGTCCATCGGTATTACAGGAATGAAAGAAAGAGCAAAGTCTATTGGAGGAAGTGTTTTTGTTGATGGATTATCCGGCAAAGGTACAAAGGTGATGCTTGAAGTTCCTTTTCAATAAACTTAGAGTTGCTAAATAAAAATGAGAGAGTACAATGAAAGTCTTAATAGTTGACGATCATGAATTGGTAAGAGAAGGACTAAAAAAAGTTCTTTTAAAACATGCGGACTTAGAGTTGGTGGGAGAAGCGACCAGCGCGGAAGAACTATTTGAGCTTCTCCGCGAGACCGAAGTCGATTTGGTAATTCTAGATATTACACTTCCCGGTAGAAGTGGTTTGGATATCATACATGACCTTAAAAATCAAAATCCTCGTTTGCATATTCTGATACTGAGTATGCACCCAGAAGAAAGATTTGCACTGAGAGCTTTGAAGGCAGGCGCATCAGGTTATCTATCTAAAGAAGCCGCTGCAACAGAACTAGTAACTGCAATAAGAAAAATTAGCGGCGGCGGTAGATATATAAGCGCTTCCCTTGCCGAACATTTAGCTGATAGTTTTGATAAAGATTTGGGAAAACTTCCTCACGAAACATTATCGAACCGGGAATTTGAAATTCTCCGTTTAATTGCAAAAGGTAAATCAGTCGGTCAGATTGCCGAGGAATTAATGTTAAGCGTAAACACAATAACTTCTTACCGCACTCGTATGATGGAGAAAATGAATTTTAATTCTACAGCACAAATAGTCCGTTATGCAATTGAACATAATCTTATCGAATAGAACGAAAAATCGTTCCTTGTATTTTGAGCAATACGATCGGAGTAAAAAAGACTTTACCTGCTTCAACAAAGAATTTCTGCCGCAATAAAGACGGCAATTCTGCCACAGATTTTGTGGCAAAATAAACAATTGAATTGCTGTTATCATTTATGATCCTAAATATTAATATAAAGTTGGAATAGGGGTCAAGAATGAAAATATTAATAGTGGATGATTCCAAAGAAATAAGAGATAGAGTTTTACGGTTAGTTGTTGCCAACGGTGCTTTTACCGAAATACTTCAAGCGGAAAATTTGCGCGAAGCTAAAAGCATTGTTGCAGACAAATTGCCAGAAGTTCTGTTGCTGGATATTCAGTTGCCTGATGGAACTGCTTTCGATATACTGGATTCGATTGATCGGAAAAATTATTCGCCGTTAATTGTTATTCTCACCAACTACAATTTAGCTTCCTACAGAGAAGAAGCCGCTGAAAAAGGCGCTTCGTATTTCTTCGACAAATCCACAGAGTTTTTAGACTTGAGAAACATGCTGCAAAGTCTCAAAAATTGATTGAGTGTTTTTATCGTTCACATCAATTTCAACGATATGCGTGATAAGGAACACACGAATAAAATTTTGAGACACCAATCAACTTCAAATAATTATGAATTCGAATTGAATTGCTGTCACAGAATTCGTTACAACGATGTAGCCTGAATGTTCGCATCAAAATCACGAAGTAAGTGCTAACGAAAATAATGTTCTTCCATTAAGTTGCCGCCAAGGTTATTTGATAAATAAAATGTTTGGAGGAACAAAATGAAAGGCACATTACGAACTATCCTTTTCACATTCCTAATTCTCTTCTCTGCAAAATTAATTAACGCGCAAGCTGTTATCGACCCAAATTTAAGCAACGCAGTACTTGGCGGTGCAACTCAGCTACAAGTTGTTATTACCTTTCAAGGCAAGACTGCACCAACACAGCTTCAGTTAGCTTCATTAAGTCAGTTGGGAATCTTAAACGGATTCAGTTTTAAATCTTTACCTATGGTTGGAGCTCTTGTTACTCCGGCACAGGTTAATGCTCTCGCAAAAAACACAGAGATAAAATCAGTTTATCTAAACAAACAATTAACGTACTACAATTATGACGCTACTCATCTTACAGGTGTTTATCGTCTGCGAGCAGATCAAAACATAACCGCAAAGAATAACGGTATGCCAATTTCCGGTAAAGGAATAACGGTTCTCATCAACGATAGCGGTGTGGACGGAACTCATGCCGATATCCAATTCGGAAACCATCTTATTCAGAACGCAATGGGTTCGACAAATCTCCATGCTTATTCCAATCTACTGCCAATTACTTATCTTGAAAATATTCCCAACACAGACAACAATTCTGGTCACGGTACACACGTTGCAGGCATTGTAGGAGGAACCGGTGCAAAATCTGCCGGCAAATATATGGGCGTAGCACCAGGGGCTAATCTAATAGGATACGGTTCCGGCGCAGCGCTTTTTGTTCTCGATGGCTTAGGCGGTTTTGATTACGGCATTACAAATCAATTCTTATACGGAATACGTGTAATAACTAATTCGTGGGGTACTTCAGGAACATTCGACCCTTACGATCCAATAAACATTGCATCCAAGTTAGCATATGACCGTGGTATTGTTGTTCTTTTTGCTGCTGGTAACAGCGGTCCCGGAGAAAACACACATAATCCTTATGCAATAGCTCCTTGGGTTATTTCAGTTGCTGCAGGAGATAAACACGGGGCATTGGCAGATTTTTCTTCACGCGGTGTAAAAGGTGAAACAGGAACATTTCAAATTGACGGCGAGACGTGGACTTACGAAAACAGACCGACCATAACAGCACCAGGCGTAGATATTATATCAACACGTGCGATTGGTCCGGTATCAAGTCTCGGTGCTCAGACCGATGCAAACCTTATTGAACCAGCTTACTTACCATTCTACACTACAATGAGCGGTACATCAATGGCAACTCCTCATGCTGCAGGTATTGTAGCTTTGATACTCGAAGCTAACAGATCATTATCTCCTGCGCAGGTAAAAGATATTCTCCAAAAAACTGCAACCAATATGCCCGGTTATGAATCTTGGGAAGACGGAGCGGGATATATAAACGCATATGCTGCTGTAGATTATGTAATCAACCATAGGAATTACAGTTCACTGGCAAATATTTATCAACAGTTCAACAGCAGCGTAAACAAAAACGTAAGCAGAGAAAATTTCAGCATTGATTATAATCCGGTACCCGCTTTATCTGCTACAAACAATTCATTTACTTTCAATGTTATGGCAGGGCTCTCTGCAATTGAAGTAAGAGTTGATGCATATGGTGCACTTGGTCAGACGGGAAATTCTGTTAATTTAATTCTTCTTTCACCTGACGGAAAAGAATATTCTTCAGGTGTTCCAATTGCATTCGCACTTTACTATGATCGAACTATCGCTATCACAAATCCAGCTGCCGGTACTTGGACAGTTGTTCTTCGCGGATTGCGGGGAAATGCTGCTAATCCTACAGACGGTGCTGCTGTTCCTGAACAAATTAATGGATACGTAAAATATGTAACATTCATGGGCTACACAGGTCTAAACGATATCAGCGGCATCCCGGCAGAGTCATCAATCAAGTTAGCAGTAAGTTCCAGACTTGTAGATGGTTATCCTAACGGAAATTACAAGCCCGATAAAAAACTTACAAGAATTGAGCTTGCAAAATATTTGATGATGGGACAAGCCGTCAGACAGTACTACCCCACCAATGGCGTGTTTCACTTTTCAGATGTAAGCGTAGATCAATCGCTTTTGGTTGAATCGATCACCAACAAAGGCGCTGCAATAAAAGATATGTTTCAAATTTACAAGGGAGCGATGCTTCCAACCGGCGCAGGTACTTTTACACCGAATGGGAATGTTGAAAGATTAGACATAGCTTACTCTTTAGTGCAATCGTTAGGAAAGCAAAGCAGAGCCGATTCACTGAGCGGTACGCAGGTAAAAGTTAATTTCAATGGTCAACAAATTGTTTTGGATGATAATAACGACATTCCGGCAAACTTAAGAGGATATGTTCAGATTGCGTTAGATCTTGGTTTGATTAATGTTTACTATTATCTAACACAGGGCCCATACGATTTAACACCGACCATGCATGCTTCATTCAAACCACAGCAAGATATAACAAGAGGAGATTTTGCAGTTCTTATAACAAGAACTTTTACACAATGGAAACAATCGATGGCAAAAGAAAGCGGCAGCAATGTTGCATCCATATTGCCAACAGAGTTTAAGTTGGAACAGAATTATCCAAATCCATTTAATCCATCAACAACTATTAATTACTCCGTTGCAGAACAAGGTCCGGTTAATTTAGAAATTTATAATATCGTGGGACAGAAAGTAGCGACACTTGTTAATGCAAATCAGCCTGTGGGTAACTATTCAGTAAAATTTGATGCAGGCAAACTTGCATCGGGCATTTATTTATACAGAATAATTACGAACAATTATGTTAAAACAATGAAGATGAGTTTGATTAAATAATGAAAATAAGAGTGGTAGATTCTAAGCGTCGGGAATTTTATTCCCGGCGCTTTTCGTTCAATTAAATGGTAATAAAGATTTCAAGCATTACAAAGGAGTAGCATTCATGGAAACTAAAAAGACTATGCGCTTTATTTGGACTTTGATGTTGACTATTGTAACCATGGGGAGCTTGTTTGCACAGACAGTGATTGATCAAAAGCTACAAAACGCAATGACCAAAACGACCGGCACTGTTGAAGTAGTTGTAACATTTAAGGGAAATGGACCTCTAAACGCTACACATTCTGCTATTTTAACAAATGCAGGAATTACTCAGGGTTTTCTTTTTCGATCACTCCCGATAGCAGGTGTATTGGCTACTTCAGCGAGCATTCAAACCTTAGCAAATGACCCGCAAGTTCGGTCTCTTTTTCTTAACGAACAACTTACTTATGATAACTACAATTCACGTCAGTTAACAGGAGTTGACAAAGTTAGAAAAGACCAAACAATAACAGCAAAGAATGGTGGGCTCCCGATTTCCGGCAAGGGTATAGGAGTTGTTATTAACGATTCCGGCATTGAAGGTACAAATAAAGATTTAGAATACGGACGCAATTTGGTTCAGAATACCTTGGGGGCTACAAACTTGCACGCTTTAAGCGATCTTCTTCCTATCACATATATTGAAAATATGCCAACAACAGAACTTGGTTCTGGACACGGAATGCACGTAGCAGGAATTGTTGGAGGTACAGGAAGAAATTCGGCAGGGAAGTATCAAGGAGTTGCACCAGGTGCTAATTTAATTGGATATGGTTCAGGCGCTGCATTATTTGTCCTTGATGGTCTTGGCGGTTTCGATTATGCTCTAACGCATCAATTCCAATATGGAATTCGCGTAATCACAAATTCGTGGGGCAACACTTCAGATGTTGGTACACCGGTCAATATGAATGATCCAGTTACAATTGCTACGAAGATGTGTTATGATCGTAATATAGTTGTTGTTTTCTCAGCTGGTAACGCAGGTCCTGCCGGCTTAATTACAGGCAATTATAAAAAAGCACCGTGGGTTATTTGCGTTGCTGCAGGAGATAAGTATGGCAGATTAGCAGATTTTTCTTCGCGCGGTGTTAAGCATCAATCCGGTTCATTCGAAATTGATGGTGATGTTTGGACATGGGAAGACAGACCAACAGTAACAGCACCCGGTACCGATATTATTTCAACACGAGCGCTGGTAGCTACGTTAACACCTTTAGGTGCACCGCAAGATGTATCTATAGAGCCGGCTTATATTCCATTCTATACAACAATGAGCGGAACATCAATGGCAGCCCCGCATGTTGCAGGGATCGTCGCATTGTTGCTTGAGGCAAAACCATCGCTCTCTCCGTTAGAGGTAAAACAAATCTTGCAGCGAACAGCAACAAATATCCCCGCCCGCGAATCATGGGAAGTAGGTGCTGGATATGTGAATGCCTATGCGGCGGTGGATAATGCCTTCCGTACCGCAGGCTATGGTTCAACACTAAATTATACAAGACAATTTAACAGCAATCCGTTAAGTGAAGTAATCAATACAAGTTTTACAATTGCATACAACCCTGTAGTTTCTTCTTCAACACAAAATAAATTTCAGTTCACCGTTGGAGAAGGAATTACTGCTCTTACAGCAAAGATTATGGCGTTGGGTCTTGAAGGACAAACTGGCAACACAGTTGGCGTAGTATTAATTTCTCCTTTGGGGCAAGAATACAGTTCTGGTGTTAATCTTCTTTTCCCACTTTATTATGATAGAAGTGTAGTTGTTGCATCTCCTATGCCGGGCGAATGGACAGTTGAGGTTCGGGGACTTCGCGGTACGGCTTCAAATCCTGTAGGAATTGCTCTGCCGGAAAACGTTAATGGAAATATCGAACAACTTAAAGTTGGAGGCATTGGCGGCTTGAATGATATTGCAGGACATCCGGCAGAGGCATCAATAAAGCTTGCTGTTAGTAAACGTCTTACCGATGGTTCTCCCGATGGTAATTTTTATCCGGATAACTTTTTGAAAAGAATTGAGCTTGCAGATTATTTAACGATGGGTCAAGCGATACGTCAATATCTTCCAACAAACGGCAGCAGTAATTTTTCAGATGTTAGTTTTGATAAACAATTGTTAGTAGAATCCATAACCGCTAAAGGCGCTGCAATCCGGGATAGATCTCAAGTACTTAAGGGCGTTATGCTTCCGACAAGTACAGGAATATTCTCTCCTGAAGAAAGCGTTAAGAGAATAGATGTTGCATATTCATTCATTCAAAGTTTAGGATTGCAGTTGAAGGCAGACTCACTTGCCGGAACTCAAGTTAAAGTAACATTCAACAACCAGGTAATAACACTTGATGATAACAATGACATCCCGGCAAATCTTAGAGGATACGTGCAATTAGCACTCGACTTGAATTTAATAAATGTTTATTACACACTAACCCAAGTCCCATACGATTTAACACCGACCATGCATGCATCTTTTAGACCGAGTCAAGTAGTAAGCAGAGGAGATTTTGCAGTAATAGTAACAAGAACGTTTAACGAATGGACAAAGGCAATAGCAAAGTCCGGCGGTAATAATCAGAATGGAGGAGCAACATTACCAATTGAGTTTAAGTTGGAACAGAATTATCCAAACCCTTTCAATCCATCAACAACAATCAATTACTCGGTTGCAGTACAAGGTCCGGTTAATTTAGAAATTTATAATATCGTGGGACAGAAAGTAGCAACACTTGTTAATGCAAATCAGCCTGTGGGTAACTATTCAGTAAAATTTGATGCAAGCAAACTATCATCCGGTATCTACATATATAGAATAACTACCAACAGCTACTCTAAAGCACTAAAGATGAGCTTGATGAAGTAGGCTAGTTTAATTATATTAACAGCGTCGGAAATTCCCGGCGCTGTTCGTTTAAATAATGCGGTGATATAAATTGATCAGAATTAGTAAAATATTAACTGCTGATCTCTTGATGATTGTGTTCTCAATTTTTTCTTCTGCATTTGCTCAAGCAACAGTAACTGTAACAGGAACAGACTTGTCTCCTACTTTTTCGCCTGGTACTTCATCCCCTATTGTGAGTCTATCTTTTGTAATCGTTGGATCCCCCATCATTAACAAGATTCAGGTTGATCGAACAGGAACTGCAACTAATACTGATGTGCCATCAGCAAAACTGTATCGAGATGTAAACAAAAATAACATTGTAGATGGAGGCGATGTACAACTTGATCAAACAAGGTTCTTTAACACAGCAACACCGCCAACCTTGTATTTTCAAGCTCTGAATTATTCTCCCTCTTCAACTGAGAATTTGCTTATAGTGTTTGACGTTGCTGCTGGTGCAAACACAAGTAATACTGCAGGGGCAAGTATTCCTGCTGGTTATATTACCGGCGGAAACCTCACTACAGTAGTATATACCGGAACAACGACAGGAAACCAGCCTTTGCCTGTGGAACTCACTTCTTTCTCCGCACAAATACAAAACAAATCCGTAATTCTAGAATGGAAGACTGCAACGGAAGTAAACAACTACGGCTTCGATGTGGAGCGACTAATGACAAATGACTTAATGACTAATGACGGTGGTAGTCATTGGTCATTGGTCAATGGTCATTGGGAAAAGATTGGGTTTGTAGAAGGACACGGCAACAGCAATTCGCCAAAGAGTTATACTTTTACAGATAATCTTGCTCTTGCCCGCCTTGCCTCCGGCAACGCGAGGCAGGCTCATAATCTTAATCTTGCCCGCCTTCAGTACCGCTTAAAGCAAATTGATTTTGACGGCAGCTATAAATATTCTGACGTAGTAAAATTAAATGTTGATACACCATCGGAATACACTCTCGGACAAAACTTCCCAAATCCATTTAATCCTACGACAGTTATCAGTTATCAACTGCCTGAGGCTGAAAACGTTAGTTTGAAAGTGTACGACGTATTGGGTAAAGAAGTAGCAACAATAGTAGATAAGTTCCAACAAGCAGGGGTTTATAATTCACAATTCTCAATTAGCAATTATCAATTAAGTTCCGGCATTTATTTCTATACTCTTCGAACAAAAGATTTTGTTAAAACGAAAAAAATGTTAATCTTGAAATAACTGTTATCCGCCTCTCAGTGCGTTAACAATGTTTAATCTTGCCGCACGTATCGATGGCAAGAACCCGCCAAGAAACCCCATGAATACCGCGAAGATAAATGACGAAATAATAATCGACGGAGACAATGCAAACGAAAAAGATAAGTCGGCAAACGAATTAAAATTGAGAGTCGATATTCTAAAGAACTGAAGCAACGAAGCGAAGATCAATCCTATCACGCATCCAATCATTGCTATAGCTAACGATTCAACTAAGAACGCACCAAGTATGCTTCTACGGCTGAATCCCAATGAACGCATCGTTCCAATTTCAACTGTCCGGTTGGCAACTGCGGCGTACATCGTAATCATCGCACCGATGATAGCGCCGAAACTGAATATGACCGTAATAAATATTCCAAGAATTCTGATGAAGCCGGCTAAGAACTCGGATTGCTCTTCAAAATATTTCTGTTCTATTTTCGGTTCGAATTGAACGAGCCGACGGTCACTGTTAAACTCATGTTTTATCTGATCAAAATCGTTTGGATTATTCATTCTAAACGTAATTGTAGAAACAGAACTTCCCCGGTTGAAAGCATTCAGCAACTGATCATTACTGCCCCACAGTTCGGAATCAAATCCGCTGCCGTTGGATTCAAACAAGCCAACAATTTTCCAATTGTCTCCGGCAAATTTTATAGTGTTGCCGATTTGTGCACCCACAAATTTATTTGCAACCGCTTCGCCAACAATTAATTCTCGAAGCGAAGGATTAAACATTCTTCCTTCCTTAATTTTCACTTGCGGTCGAAGCTGCCAAACTTTCGGCGATACTCCGCGAACTGTTATGTTACTTAAACCACCGGTTTTAATTTCCAAATTGATAACAACAACCGGTTCTTCCGAAATGATAGGTCTGCCCTTAGAGTCTTTAGCAATGTAAGGCAACGTTCTTATCACGTTACGTGTATCACCGTTAATGATGCTGGAGATTTCTCCGTTGGAAGATTTTCTGGCAATCATCACATTATCAGGCCGTCCGGTAGCAATCAATGTTTTCTGAACTCCGTAAGCCATCATAAGGACAGCCGCAAAAACAAAAACAACCAATGCAATACCGGCAATGGTAATTCCGGTAGTAAGTTTTCTGGTTTTGAAACTTCGTAATGTATATTTCAATGGTATTTTCATTTTCATCCTCTTTTGTCATTCTGAGTCCGGCGACTGCCGGACGAAGAATCTCTAAATCATAAGTTGGAGATACTTCTCCAAAGGAGTCCTTTGGACGGTCGTTCCACTCCCTCAGTATTTACTATCCTACAAATCTAAATCCGTCAACAATTTTTGTGCTCAATGCCCGTTGAATCGGGAAAATAGATGCGAGCACACCAATCAACAACGCCGCTCCAACCGAAAGAACGACAGTAATAGTCTCTATTTGGAATACAGGGAAAATTCCTTTCGGAATAACCTGAGCGAAACCGGCAACAATTGGAAAAGTTAGAAGCAATCCGATTCCACCGCCGAGACATGATATAAACATCGATTCACCGAATATCAATCCGACAATATGTTTAGCGGAAAAACCAAGCGTTTTAAGTACGGCATATTCGCGCGTTCTTTCCCTTGCCGCCATAACCATTGTATTTCCAAGCACCAAAAGAATTATCCCAACAATAGCCCAAGACATTACGTTCATCGAAGTGATTATGGAACCGTAAGCGGAAATAAATCCTTGCGTGAATGCTCGTTCTGTTTCAGTCTTAGTTTCATCAGGCGAATTCTTGAACAAAGCGTCTATCTGAGAAGAAATCTGCGCCGACTTTGAAGGATCGCCAACCTGAACAACATACCATCCAACTTGATTTTCTCTTCCGGGCATTTCAACTTTCATTCGTTCGTTCACATAATCCCAATGGAAAAGCATTTGCATTGCATCGGTGGTTTTAAACTTGGGTTGATAAATTCCTGCAATTACAAAATCCCACATGCCGGGATAAATATCTCCTTCGAGAGACATTTGATCGCCAACCTTGAGTTTGTATAGCTTTGCAATGTCTGCGCCGATGATGCATGAATTTCTTTCTTTCTTAAAATTCTCCAACTCTTGAGACGGTACAACAAATTCCGGAACAATGTCAAAATAAGTTTCGGGATCGACAGCCATTCTTGAGAAGAACTGGCTCTTATCTTTATAAACTCCGCCGAACCAGTTTGCGTAAGAAACTTCGGTTACCCCCTGTATTTTTTCAATCTGTGCTTTGTACGATAACGGCAACGGGAAAATAAACGAAACTGCCTGGCGTGTGATTAACCTATTGGCAGATGCGGCGTCAACGCCAACATACCAACCTGTCACAACTGTCCTCAACAAACCGAAAGCAATTACAGCAATGGAGATTCCAAGAATTGTTAGAGTAGTCCTGAGTTTATGACGAAGCGCATTCTTAAAAATTAATTTGAAAATTTTCATGGCGTCTCCAAGCTCAAACTTTACCGTTGGCGGACAAATCGCCTTTATCAAGATGAAGCAGACGCGACGCTCTTTCTGCCGCATGCTGATCGTGAGTTACCATTACAATTGTCTTCTTGAATTCTTTGTTCAATCTTTCCATGAGAGTAAGAATTTCTTGAGCGGAATTTTTATCTAGATCGCCGGTAGGTTCATCTGCAACAAGAATTACCGGATCGGTAACGATAGCACGCGCAATAGCAACTCGCTGTTCCTGTCCGCCCGAAAGCTGTTTCGGATAATGCTTCATTCTATCGCCGAGACCAACAATGTTAAGAGCGGTCTCAACATGTTTCTTCTTTTCCGATTTGGAAAGCTTGGTTAATAATAGCGGAAGCTCAACGTTCTCGTACGCCGTTAGAACCGGAAGAAGATTATAAAACTGAAATACAAATCCAACGTTCGATGAACGCCATTTTGCAAGAGCGGACTCACCAAGTTTTGCGATGTCTGTTCCGGCAACAGATAACTCGCCTCGTGACGGTCTGTCAATTCCGGCAATTAAATTTAAGAGTGTAGTTTTTCCGGAACCGGAAGGACCCATCAGCACAAGGAATTCCCCTTCTTCAACACCAAGCGTGATGTTGTGCAGCACCGGAATTTCCAAACTATTTCTCCAATACGATTTGGATACATTTTTTATTTGAATAATTTCTGACATACATTCTCCTAACTATCTAAAATGTTTTGGAAGCCGAATGACATTCTTCTGCAATCACTTTCTTGACTGCTTTTTAATTAACGATGTGACAATGGGCACGACTTTTTATTTCGCGCTCACTTTTATTCCGTCTTGAATTTTATCGTTAAGCGGATCAATAACTTTGTCGCCCTCAACCAAACCGGATTTGATTTCAATATATCCGCCGAGATCTTTTCCCGTAACTATCGGAACTTCAACGGCTTTATCATCACGAACAACAAATGCAACTGAAGCGCCGGTTCTTTTTGCAACTGCTGTTGAAGGAACAACCAGAAATTGTTTTGTGTCCTCAATCTTTTCTTTCTTTGTGGTCTCGTTAAGGAAGACAACCTTCGCGCTCATCTCCGGCAAAACGCGCTGATCGTAATTTTTGAATCCGACTTTTACCATAACTGTAGCTTTCGATCGGTCCGCAGTAGGAACGATCTTGGCAACATAACCCGGGTAAGCTTTATCCGGATAAGCATCGAGACGAATCTCGCAATCTTGATTTAGTAAAATCTTTTCAATGTTGGATTCCGAAACATCAATCTCTGCTTGCAGCGAATTCATATCGGCAATAGTAACAACCGCCGCTTTCGCATTCGCTCCGGCGCCTAAAGGTGCAACTACTTCTCCTACATCTGCATTTTTTGTTAGAACTGTTCCGTTGAACGGAGCGCGTATGAGAGTGTTTTCCAAAGCAACTTCCGCCTGTAGAACTTGTGCTTTAGCTACGTCAATAGAAGCCAGCACCCGGTTGTATCTCGATTCCGCAGCATCAACTTCCATTTTTGTAGTGGAACCGGTTTTCAATAATTCTTTCTGACGGTTAAAATTATTTTCAGCGTCTTTTAAATCAGCTTCGCTCAATTTCAAATTAGCTTTTGCCTGTTCCAGTTGCGCTTTAATATCGCTGTCTTCAAGACGCGCTATAATCTGATCTTTAGCAACTTTGTCGCCTTCTACGACGCCAAGATAAACTAGTCTTCCCATTCCTTTTGACGCAACCGCCGCCTTTCTTTGCGCAACAATATACCCGCTCGCAGTCAGAACAGCGTTTGATTCCGAGGGAGATTGTAAAACAACCGATGTTAATTTTACTTCAACAGCTTGTTGGCTTATAGATTTCCAACCCCAGTAAAGTGCAATAATGATAGCTACAGCCGCGGCAACACCGCCTGCAATTTTGTAGATACGATTCTTTCTTTCCGGATTTTCCAGTTTCTCGTCTCTATTTATTTTAAGTGAAGAAAGATCAGCGTTTTTTGTTTCCAATTTAATCTCAAAAATTTGTTAGAAAAGAAATACTAGGTGCAAAATAGTGAATTAACTTACAGCATGACAAGACTGTAAATTACTTCTTGTTTCGACGGTTACTCAGATTAAAAGTTTCATGAATTGGATTGCTTTCAGAAGTAAAAAACAAATTGATTTATGATTATTTAAGCAAAATCATCTTCTTTGTTTTAGAATACGAACCGGCTTGTAATCTGTAAATATACACACCGCTCGGTATAGACTCGCCGCGACGAGTCTCAGCGTTGAATCTTACTTCATAATTACCCGGTGCTTTTTCTTCGTTGACAAGTGTAGTAATTTCTCTTCCAAGCAAGTCATAGACTTTCAACGTAACATGTAAGGGCTGAACATGTTCAGCCCCTACACTTGGAATGGAGAATTTTATTGCTGTAGAAGGGTTGAACGGATTTGGGAAATTTTGTGAGAGAGAAAATTCTTGTGGTATATTATTCTTTTCTTCTTTCACATCAACTAGTTGTCCATACTCCACACCGTTGATTTTGGCATAAACTAAATCATACTGATTACCCGTGGATGCAACAATGGACATGAAATTAGATTGGTAATAAATACCAATGTCCATAGCTCTCATCCACATAAGATCATTTCCGTTTGTTGTGGTTGGACTTCCTAGAGTTACTGTTTCTTTAGACATTGAAAAAATAGTTTTGTCAGATACACCCCAACAAATAGTACCCCAGGAGAACTTGTCCCCCGCTCTACAAAATAGACTATCTATTCCTTGTTCACGCTGATTAGCTGAGATAAACTGATAGACCATTCCGTTGGATGAATCAACTCTAACGAAAATCCTCTCTAAACCTTTTATCTCCTCCCATGTGAATGCTGGTTGTTCAATTAAGAAATATCTTTGCCCGTTTGTTAAAACAGTATCTGAAAGAACTTTTCTTGATAGGTAAAAAGTTTTTTCTTTGTAATCAGGTGGTCTATAGGTAATCTTGTACTGCCATTCATCCCCAATATGAAGCGGGTAGTAATTGAGCGAAGGATTTACCTGCGCGAATATTTTTGTCGAAAGCAGTAAACCGAACACAAGAAGACAAATTTTGAAGTATTTCATTTCCCCGTCCCCAACTTTTTTAGCTTCAAAACTAGAAAAAATAATTAGTTATTCAACTGCAAAATCTCAACCATTTTTTTATGCACTTTTCCATTCGTTGCCAGAATTTGCTTGGAATAAATATCAGTCGATTCTCCGGCAAAATTTGTAACTATTCCGCCGGCTTCTTCAACAATTAATTTTCCGGCACACAAGTCCCATGGATTGAGATGCACTTCCCAGAATCCGTCGAATACGCCGGATGCGACGTAACAAAAATCGATTGCGGCGGAACCAAGCCGTCTGACCGCGCGCGCAGTTTTCAAGAATGCTATGAAACGTTCGAACACATGATCTGGATTTTCCGCAACATTGTATGGAAACCCGGTAACGATCATACTTTTTCTAATATCATCGTTTGTGCTGATTTGCAACTTCTGTCCGTTACGGAAAGAGCCGCTTCCCTTTTCTGATGAATAGACAGCGTCGTTCATCACGTCATATACAACACCGCAAACGGTTTCATTATTTTTTTGAACACCGATCGATACGGAAAAAATCGGGAAGCCGTGAGCAAAGTTTGATGTGCCGTCGAGAGGATCGACCACCCATAAGTATTCGGAGCTCGATTCGTGAGAACCGGTTTCTTCTGCAAGAACAGAATGAGTTGGAAATTCTTTCTTAACAAAATCAATTATCGTTCCTTCCGATTTCTTGTCAATTTCCGTTACGAGATTCGAAAGATTGGTTTTGTACTCGATGGAAAAATTTTTTCCAAAGCCTTCGCGAATGATTTCGCCGGCTATTTTAGAAATTTGAATTACTTTGTTAATCATTACTATATAATTAAAATAATTTATTGGTTAAAATTCAAAACACAATAGTTATTGTATTCCGCTTGAAGTTGATCAGCATCTTTGCCAAGTGTTTTCTTAAAAGCTTCGGTTAGGTCCTTATTGTTTATTGTAAAAAGCGAATTAGCCTTTTCAATCCCATATTTTGAAACAAGGAATTTTATGAAAGTACCACTGTTGGGATAATAAATTTTTTCTTCAGAAGTCCCTTCTATTAATTGCTGAAGCGTTAGGATTCTACTAAATCCCCAAAATTTCATCCAATCGAATAAATACTTTTCGGCGTATGTATTATCGAGCCAGTTTGCGTAGCCCTCTGAAAATAGTCTAGAACCTGGGACCCCTAGGCAGTTAAAAGTAATAACATGGGCTAATTCATGCGCCCCAACATAATCTTTTCTACCAAGCACTAACAAATCTGATTTTGTAAAGGAAACAGAATAATAGTAAGTGAAGCGATCAGGATTGGCATATCCCCCATCAGAAGTTCCGATCTTGGTTTTTCCATCCTCATTGCTGTACAAATAAACTGCTACTGTATTCCTAAATTTTCTATGTATGCTATCTTGAATACAATTGTAATAATAATTTTGGTTGATAAGTATTGTATCAATGATTTCTTTTTTAGAAGAATATGGAGAATCCCAAAGAGGATTATAGAACACAATAATACTTCCTCTTTGTTGAGACTTCCAATTGTTATCAATCTGCTCATCAACTAACATATCAACACATGCAGCATTGGGCAGCAAAAAAATAAAAATAATTAACCGCTTTGAAAACTTTAGAATCATAATTTGATTAGAAAGTAAAACCGTATTCTAAAAAGAAACCATCAATTTTATAAAGTTTATCATTGACTCCGCCTGTTAAATCAAATTGTTTTCGGGCACCATTACTAATTAACCCGTTTCTATAATATCCGAAGGAAATAAATGATTGTTCATTAAGAAAATAACTTGCACTTAAACTAACAAATGATTTTACTGCTGAAGAATAATATTTGCTTTCAAAGGGAAAGTTCGAAACACCCTCTTGATAATATCTTCCAATGTTCATGAACGGTAAAGTTAAAAGAGCATTCCAATAGAACGAAAAATTTATTTGATCCGACACTTTTCCTTCGACAGATAATACAGGACCTATGAATAAACTTAAATCCCAACTTTTCGATGAGCCGGAGTTTAAATATGAAATTTTCTTTGTGTCAAAATATATATTTCCAACGGCTCCGTAATGTGCAGCAACAATACCTTTTTCAAAAAGATGAAATAGGATTTGATAATTAAAGTCAGCTATAAAAAAGTTGCTCTTCTCTTCATTCATAAAATAATTTACTCCACCGCCGCTCTCAAATTTTAATTTAGAAGGATATATCATACCCAAAGAGAAAGAATGTTCAACATTTGGCTTTCTTAGAATAAATGTAGTCTCAATGAATGGGACTGTATTTTCAAGGGAGGGCTGGTTGGCTTTTATTGGCAAGTCGCTAGCATTAAAACTTAGAGATCTAAATGAAAAACTTTTTAAGCAGATTACGAATAAATTTTTTGTGACTGAACTATCCTGAGCGAACATTAAACTTGTATTTGCAACTAGAATCAAGGAATAAAAAAATAATCTTGTAAAATTCTTTGACCTCATAAAACAATAAAAACTTTCCATGAATCTTTTGCTAATAATTTCTCCTGCAATTTTAGAATTTTTATTCATTGAGCCGCTGAAATGTTTATACAAAATTACGGCAAGGCTTCTGCAACAATCAACTTTGCAAAAAAATAAACCCGGTCCCTTGCGAAACCGGGTTTATCAAAAAACTGTTCTAAGATTTTCTAGTAACTATCCTTCGTGAGGATAACCTTTCCTTTGAAAACACGATACATAAAAATTGTGTAAGCAACCACAATCGGCATACCGATTAATGCTATGATGAGCATTGTGGTTAGTGTTCTTTGAGATGACGACGCGTTGTAGATCGTTAAGCTATTCGCTAAATCAATAT
>JAKAEE010000082.1 GCA_021820065.1 Bacteroidota bacterium
TCGATGGATTTACTAAAAAATATAACATCACAAAGCTCGTATATTTCGAGGAGACCTCAGATATAAACTCTGCCATTAAGAGAGAAAAGCAACTCAAGAACTGGCATCGTGATTGGAAAATCAATCTAATCGAATCAGTAAATAAAGATTGGGCCGATCTGGCTAAGGATTGGTATGATAGAGATGAAGATGCTGAAACGAGTTCAGCATGACAACCGCCACTAAACTTTACATAGTCTCCACACCAATCGGAAATTACGACGATATTTCCCTTCGTGCGCTGAAGGTTCTCAAAGAAGTTGATCTAATCATTTGCGAAGAATTCAAAGAAGCAAAACGACTACTCTCCCATTTTCAAATCGACAAGGAATTAGTCACGCTAAACGAACACAACGAAAAAGAATCTTCGCAAGAAATATTCAATGCGATCAAGAACGGAAAGAGCGCGGCACTAATCTCCGATTGCGGCACACCACTTTTTTCAGATCCGGGAACAAGTTTGGTTCAACTTTGTATTGATGCAAAGATTAACGTTATGCCGATACCCGGTGCGAGTTCGCTGCTGCCGGCTCTTGTCGGTTCCGGTTTTAAGTTGGATAAATTCTATTACGCCGGATGGCTATCTCCAAAGAGTGATATTCGAAAGAAAGAACTTTTGGGACTTAAAGGGATTAAAGAACTGATCGTACTCATGGAAACCCCCTACCGTCTTTCTGCAATTCTCACCGACGTGTCAAAAATATTCGGCGCGTCAACAGAAATATGCGTTGCCTTCAACCTAACATTGCCGACGGAAAAGTTTTACCGAGGAAAAGTCGGCGACATTCTCAAAACCGTTTCGGAAAAGAAATTGAAGGGCGAGTTTGTGCTTCTCGTAAATAACAATAGATAGCAAATGATATTCGATTTCAGGTTAAAAGTATTTTTTACGGTTGCCGAAAAATTAAGCTTCACTGCGGCTGCCAAGGAGTTGTTCATCACACAGCCGGCGGTAACAAAGCACATTCGCGAACTTGAGCAGCAGCTTGAGGTTAGTCTTTTTAAGAGAAAAGGAAATTCTATTGCTCTTACGCCTTCCGGACAAATTCTGAAAATGTATGCAGATAAAATAATCGGGACTTACAACGATCTGGAATTTGATCTATCGCTGGCAAAAAACAAAATAAAAGGCAACTTACGTCTTGGCGCCAGCACAACCGTGGCTCAATATGTACTGCCCAAAATATTAGCTCTACTAAACCGCCAGCATGAAGAATTGCACGTAGATCTTGTAACAAGCAATACCGAACAAATTGAAAAATTATTAATCGATGAAAAAATTGATCTCGGCATCGTGGAGGGAAAACCGGGTAAGCAACAGATTGCTTACAATCCGTTTTTAAAGGATGAAATCGTGCTGGTTACAAGATACAGCAGCGAGCTGGCTTTGAAGAAAGAGATCAAGCTGGAAAATCTAAAATCCATTCCTCTAGTTATACGGGAAAGCGGTTCGGGAACATTAGATGTAATCGATGCCGCTCTTAAGAAAGCCGGACTCAGCAGAAAGAATCTGAATATAAAAATTCAATTAGGTAGTACGGAAAGTATCAAGCAGTATCTTTACTATCCGGAATGTGCCGCGTTCCTTTCCATCAATTCGATAACAAAAGAACTCGATCAAAAAGAACTCTCACTCATAAAAGTGAAAGGAATGCGTATCGAGAGAACATTTCAGTTTATCACACTTCGAGGAAGCTCATCTAAAACTGTAGATTTCTTTAAGAAGTTCTGCCTCAGCCACTATAACTTTTAGTAATAACTCATAACAATTTGTGATTGGCTTGTCTGCGCCGAACCTTTTAGGTTTGTCGGAAAAAATTTGAGTACTTATGAAACAGTTTCTCGACAACAATAAATCTATCCGTGTTGTTATTTTGGTAACAGCACTAGTTATTTCCGCAACACCTTTTGTAAATCCGCCAATCGCGCTCTTGCTTGGTTTTCTATTTGCACAGTTTATCGGGCACCCTTTCATTCACTTGAACCACAAAGCGACAAACATATTGCTAAAGACGTCTGTTGTCGGTCTCGGATTCGGAATGAATTTAAGCGCGGCTATTCACGCCGGTCACGACGGATTTCTATTAACAGTAGCTTCAATATTTACGACGCTGATGCTCGGTTATCTGATAGGACGCTCATTAAAGATAGCACAGAAAACTTCTCATCTTGTTGCATCGGGAACTGCAATTTGCGGCGGAAGCGCAATAGCGGCAGTTGGACCAATGGTAGATGCTTCGGAAAAAGATATGTCCGTTGCGCTTGGCACAGTGTTTTTACTCAATTCGATTGCGCTACTCATATTCCCTCCAATCGGACATTTTTTCAAGTTAACACAGCATCAATTTGGTTTGTGGTCTGCAATCGCAATTCATGATACAAGTTCGGTTGTTGGCGCTGCCAGCACTTACGGTCAAGAAGCTCTTCAAACTGCAACCACCGTAAAACTTGCCAGAGCTTTATGGATAATTCCCGTAGCATTGCTCACGGCATTAGTATTCAAATCGAAGAACAGAAAAATTAAACTACCATGGTTCATTGGACTTTTTATTTTGGCTATGCTATTCAACACTTACATGCCGGTATTTGGATCTTCATTTAAATTCATTTCCGATATATCAAAAACCGGTTTAACCGTAACGTTATTTTTGATAGGTGCTGGTTTATCTTTTGAGAAAATTAAATCTGTAGGTTGGAAGCCTCTTGCCCTTGGAGTAGCATTGTGGATATTTATTTCAGTCGTCTCATTGGTAACTATAAGAGCTATTTAATATCCGTCGTTGTTTTAGCTTTGAGCCGGAAAAGAACTTTGGATTAGAAGTCTAAGGGTGAGCCTGTTCTCCAGATCAAAAACCGTAAATAAATCCAAAGTTTCCGGCATTTTGGTATATTTGAACTAGTTAAAATTGATTTTCGTTTAAAGTACAAAAGAAGGGAGCCAATATGTTAATGGTTCAAGACGTTGATCTTACTCCTAATCCGCAAGCATTGAAATTTATCCTTAACGAAAAACTTCTCAGCAGAGAGACACGAAGTTTTCAAACCAAAGCTGAAGCTGTTAACGATCCGTTAGCTAAAGGTATTTTTGAAATTGAAGGTGTCGTCTCGGTATTCTACATGGATAAATTTATTACGATAGAGAAAGAACCCAAAGCAAATTGGGGACAAATTCAGCGACCACTCGTTGAGTTCATTAAAAATTTTGACAAAACTCTTATCCCGCAAGAAGAACCGCTTAACGTAAGCAAAGAAGAAGAGTCTGCGCTGCTAAAAAAGATTAATGAAATTTTGGATCAGCGTGTTCGTCCCGCACTTGCCGGCGACGGCGGCGGATTGCAAGTTACCGGAATGGAAGGATTGACTTTGAAAATCCGTTATCAGGGCGCATGCGGAAGTTGTCCAAGTTCCATCCGCGGAACATTGGTTGCGATAGAAAATCTTTTGAGACGTGAAATTAATCAGCCGATAGAAGTTGTATCCGCAGATTAGCAAAATGAGTTGGGTATGGGTAAAAAAAAGCGGCTCAAGCCGCTTTTTTCATTTAATCGTGTTTATTTTGCTGATATCGTCAATCTTAACAAATTTCTCTTGAAATTTATAAGTGCCTGCTGCCGTTTTTACAGTTTTAATGAACTTCACGTTCACCGCGGCTGATCTGTGTTTGGCTTTTGCTTTATCGGCAAAGGATTGTTGTTTTGCCATGATTATCTCCGTTAAATTTTGGTGCCAAATCTATAAAAAAAGTACCTAAAATAAAAATCAGATTAAATCGGCAAATTTTGCGCTTATAACCCCGCAGAGATCGTTCGGCGCAATGTTTATTTGCATTCCGCGCACGCCGGCGCTGCAGTAAATTTTATCTTGAAGCTGGGCCGTTTCGTCTATAAATGTCCGGAATAACTTCTTCATACCAATAGGCGAACATCCGCCGCGAATGTATCCGGTTAACAGCTGCAACTCTTTTACTTTTATCATTTCAATGTTTTTGCTGCCGGATGCTTTTGCCGCTTTTTTCAAATTCAATTCAAAATTCCCCGGGATAACAAAAACTAAAATTTCATTTTCATCGTTGCGTGCAACAAGCGTCTTGAAAACTGTTTCCGCTTCGGCGCCAATTTTATGCGCCACCGATACGGCGTCAATTTCTTCTTCGCTGAATTGATATTCTATCGTGGCATGTTCAATATGATGTGATTCTAGAATTCGAATTGCGTTTGTCTTCATAACTTTAGACCTCCCCCTTTAGTTCCCCCTCCTTACCAAGGAGGGGGACACAGGGGGTGGTTATCCAACTTTTGATAAAATTAGATCGGCTAAAATTCTGCCGCTCTCTTTAAGTTCGTAATCTTTTGTATTTGTAACCGCTGCATCAACTTCTTTCTTGTTCTCGATTTTTATACCAAGTGATTTTGCGAGATCTTCTTCTCTTTGTTTACGAACTGCTTCGGATTTTTCTCTTTCTTCTTTTCTCGCCGCTTCATTCAGAGAAATAGTTTTTCTATCATGATTCTCCTTGAATTCCCTCAGCTCCTCGAGCAAGTACTGGTATTCGGGATCTGACTTTATTCTTTCTTCATGCTTTTCTTCAAGCTTAGGAATAATTTTAGAAAGATCGGAGAATCTGTTGAAATGACTTGATGGAATTTGATCCCACGGCAGAGCGCTTGGCTGCGAACTCTCTCCAAACTCTTTTGCGCTGTATGGTGACGGGAAAGAAATATCCGGCTTAACACCTAATCTTTGCGTACTGCTTCCATTGATTCGGTAAAACTTTGCAATCGTAAGTTTAAGCTGTCCAAGATTTTTATCCGATGTCATTATGGAATGATTTAAGTCGATCATGTTTTGCACAGTACCTTTGCCGTAAGAGTTCGAGCCGAGAATTAACCCTCTTCCGTAATCTTGAATTGCCGCGGCAAAAATTTCCGATGCTGAGGCACTGAATCGATTTACCACTACCGCTAGCGGACCATCGTACACAATATTAGGATCGGGATCTTTATCTACTTCTACCATGTTGGCGGAATTCTTAACCTGAACAATGGGGCCGTCTTTTATAAATAATCCCGAAAGCGAAATCGCCTCTTGCAAAGAACCGCCGCCGTTGTTCCGCAGATCAACTATTACTCCGTCAACTTTCTCTTGTTTGAACTTGCTTAGTATTGCACGCACGTCGCGTGTTGTACTTTTGTAATCAGGTTTACCCAACCTTTGTCCTTCAAAATCGGTATAGAAAGATGGAAGTTTTATAACGCCCATTTTAAAGTTCACACCATTTTCTTGAACGTTGAGTATTTCATCTTTGGCTGCCTGCTCTTCCAACTTCACTTCATCGCGCACAAGTCTAATTGTGGTTGGCGGATCTCCGGGCCCATCTTTAGCATGTTGAATTTGGAGTCTTACAACAGTTCCTTTTTTTCCTCTAATCAGTTGAATCACGTCATCAAGTCGCCACCCAATAACATCAACCATTTCGCCGTTATCGCCTTGAGCAACGCCAACTATTTTATCTTCTTCTTTTAATAACCCACTTTTACTGGCTGGTCCGCCGGCAATAATCGATGCAACTACCGTATAATCGTTATCCTGACGAAGTGATGCGCCTATTCCTTCCAAAGAAAGTTTCATGTTGATGCTGAAATTTGCCGCCGCTGCCGGGGAAAAATAATCCGTATGCGGATCGTAAACCTGTGTAAAAGAATTAATAAATAACGAAAAAACATCCTCGGCGTCGTACTGCAAAATTATTTTGTGATAATTGTGGTAACGTTTTGCCAGAACATCGGCTACATTCTTAACATCTTTGCCGGAAAGAATCATATTAAGTTCGTCGTTCTTAATTCTTTCACGCCAAAGTTCATCTAATTCATTTTTTGTTTTTGCCCAATCAGCTTTTTCCCTGTTGGGAGTAAAGGACTCGTTTTTTGTAAAATCAAATTTTCTTTTCAGCAATTCGTCAATGTATTTCATCCGTTCGTTAAGTCTGTTCTTAAAGACATTAAAAATTTCAAATGCGGGCGCTAAGTTTCCATCTTTCAAATAATCGCTAAGCTTGTTCCGGTATTTTTCGAATCCTTCAATATCCGACGCAAGAAAATAAAGTTTGTTGTTATCGAGATCGTTGATATATTCTTTGAATATTGCCGCAGAAAGAGAATCGGTAAGCGGCTGTTTCTTGTAATGGTAATGACTAATGAACTGAGTTATTACCTGTCCGAGACGATTGAAGGTTTCATTGGTAAGAATGACTTTGTTCGTATCAATTGAGTGATCTTTATTGAGAACCTCATTAGGATTCTGCGCCCAGCTCAGAACAGTAAAAGTCAAAACAAATATCAGAGTTAAATTCTTTCGCATTTGCATTCCGATTTTAGATTAATTGAATTTATAATACACCAAAATAGCAGTTTAGTTTCAGAAAAATAGTGCTAATTTCGCATCCATAGATTATACTTAAAGAACAATAATGGATATAGAAAAGGTTCGAAAATATTGTCTGAAAAAGAGTGCGGTAACGGAGGGATTTCCTTTCAACGAAGACATTCTTGTCTTCAAGGTTAAAGGAAAAATGTTTTGCCTGGCAATTCTCAATTCGCTATTCTCAATTAATTTAAAGTGCGATCCGGAATTCGCAATTGAGCTTCGCGAAAGATATAATTCTGTAACCCCCGGTTATCACACCCGCCTTGCCCGGCTTCTAGCGAAGCGAGAAGGCGTGGCAGGTGAATAAAACTCATTGGAACACAATCATGCTTGATGGATCAATAGCTGATAAAGAAATTCTAAGCTGGATCGATCATTCGTATGATTTGGTGGTGAAAAGTCTGCCGAAGAAAGTTTCTTGATACTGGTTGCTTGATGCTAGATACTGGATACTACTAAGCATCCAGTATCAAGAATCCGGTATCTAGTAACCAGCCTCAATCCACGTACAGATACCTTTTGATTTTTTGTGTCGGAGTTTTTTCAAACGGTTCCGGCTGCTCGATGATTTTGTTTAATCGGGAGAACGTGTTTACTCTTGCGTTAACTTGAATTAGAAGATCAAATAATAGTTTATTTACAATCTCACGCGCTTTGGGCTCGCTCAATCTCTGAATCTTAAATTCGTTGTCTATTTCTTCGTAGTTGAGATAAACTTTAGCAATAAGCTGATCCCCTTTTTCCATAACTAACGACTCGGAAACGAAAGGAAATTCGTTAATGACCGATTCGGTTTCTTCGGGATAAATATTTTTTCCGTTGGAACCGATAATTACATTTTTCGATCTGCCTTTGATGAACAGGTAACCATCTTTGTCAATCATTCCTAGGTCGCCGCTCTTAAACCATCCGTCGGCATCAAAAACATTTTCTGTTTTTTCGGAATCTTTGTAATACCCTTTCATCACGTTCGGACCTTTAATCAAAACTTCGCCTTCACCCGTCTTGGGATCTGGGTCGTTAATTTTGATTTGCATCCCCGGCAACACTTTTCCGGCAGAGCGCATTCTCACAAACTCGGGCGGTGTTCCGGTTACAAGCGGTGAAGTTTCCGTTAAACCATATCCAATTGCATACGGGAATCCGGACTCGCTTAAAAATTTCTCCACATCGGCTGCAAGCGGTGCACCGCCAATGCAAAACATTTTTAGTTCTCCTCCAAATGTCTGCAAAAGTTTTTTACCGGCAATTTTGTTTAATCTTTTTCTGATTGCGGGAATTTTATAAAGACCTCTAACAATTGCTTTACGGTTGAACTCCGGGAAAATTTTTGCGCGGTAAATTTTTTCGATGATAAGCGGAACAGCAAGCATCACAGTCGGTTTAACCTTTGCCAATGCCGGTAGAAGCGCCGCTGCAGTCGGCGGTTTATCTAAATATGTTATCGAAGCGCCCGCTATAAAAGGCGTAACGAGACCAAGTGTTGATTCAATTGTATGGAACAACGGAAGGATTGAAAGCATTCTATCGCTATCCGTCACGTTTACAATTTGCAAAGTTGCAATCGCATCCGACACAATATTTTTGTGCGTTAGTACAACGCCTTTGGAATGCCCCGTCGTACCGGACGTGTAAAGTATTGATGCGACGTTTTCTTCTTCAACTTCGGACGGAATTAATCCGACAAATTTAAACGCCGCTTCTTTAATCTTGGCAAATTCCTTTTTGCCACCGGCAATTACTTCTTTAAGAAAATCGTTTTTTGTTTCCGGAGGTATAACGGAAAAATCATCAACAAGAATTCTGGTTTGTAATGATTCGAATTGAAATTCTTCTATCTTGCCGAAATATTTTGCGGAAACAAAAATCGCTTTGCTCTCGGAATGCCTCAGTATGTGATGAACTTCCGTTGAGTGAAACTCGGTCATAATTGGAACGGCAATTGCGCCCATAGCGGTTACAGCAAAGAATGCAATTGACCAGTTCGGCTGGTTCTCGCTAAGGATGGCAACTTTATCCCCGGCAATAATTCCTTTGCTCTTTAGGAAACGAGAGACTTCTTCTACCTTAGAGTTAAATTCACGGTAGGTTATTTTATTCCGATCAACGAATGAGACCGCGGGCTTTTCAGAATAATTTTCCGCCGCATGTTTCAGAACATTAAGCAGCGTAAGCTTTTTTATTTCTGCCATCTCTTTACCTATGGTTTTACCGTTAAAAATACGAGGACTTACTGCTTACCTTATTCCGGTTGCAAGTTTCAAACCGGATCAACATGAACAAATGCTTTTTGAACTTCTTCCATTTTTTCCAACGCAAATTTTACATCAGTTCCAATCCGGTGGGACACTGTGGTGGAATGATCTTTATCAACTTCGATATGAATCTCGATGTGAAATTTATTTCCGACATAATGAGAACGGAGGTCGTTGACACCCAACACACCTTTTACGCTCATTGTAATTTCTTTCACCTTTCGATCAAAGTCTTGTGTGGCGGAACGTCCCATCAAGTAATCCAAGTTCTCGCGCGCAACTTCATAACCGGATTTGAAAATAAACATGGCAACTAAAATTCCACCGATGCTGTCAAAGTACGCTAAATTAAATGCAACTCCGATCACACCGCACAACGCGATCGCAGAAGCGAGAACATCGTTCATGCTATCAACAGACGCGGCGCGTATCGCCGGACTGTTGAACATCTTTGCAATCTTAAGTTGGTACCGGTTCAGAATTACTTTTGTAACGATTGTAACAGCTAATACTACATAAACCGTGGGAATCGCATGAACTTTCTCCGGATTGAGTAAGCGCTTGAAAGATTCTTCGATGATATTAATTCCGACAACAAAGGCAAACACGGATAGCATAAATGCGGCAAGCGGCTGCGCGGCGTTATGTCCGAACTGATGGTTCTCGTCCGGTTTGTCGCGGGAAATTTTTACAGCAATTTTTATCCCAATGGAAACCAGTATATCCGTAAATGAATTGAGCGCTTCGGAAATAACAGCAATGGAATTAGACAAAACTCCAACGATTGCTTTGATGATGAAGAGAAAAATATTAATCGCCAATGCAACGTTGGTTGCACGTTTTAATCTGTGAGGCATTTAGTAGCTACAAGCTCCAAGTATAAAGGTTCAAGTTCAACAGTCGGAATTCTAAATTGTTTTTAAATTTCTTCTGAAAGTTTTATCCCTATGATTTCTCTTCCCAAACATTTGCAAGAGTTACAATCATTTTCACCGCGGCTTCCATGTCCTGAACGGCAACATATTCTGTGTACGCATGAAAATTATGCCCGCCGGCAAATAAGTTTGGAGTT
>JAKAEE010000083.1 GCA_021820065.1 Bacteroidota bacterium
TTATTGTTTTACCAATCACTTCGAAGAAAAAAGGAATACCGCTGCATGTTCAGCTGTCAAGCAAAGAGACCGGATTAAAAGTTGAAAGCTTTGTAAAGTGTGAAGATGTACGATCAATTTCGAAAGAGAGATTGATAAGTTGTGTTGGAAGCATAAGCCCTGCTGCTTTGGAAGAAGTTGAATACAAAATAAAATTATTATTAGGATTATAACGAGGTACCAATGCCAAATTTTGTGATTAAACCCGCAGTGAGAACCAATAACATAACCTATGCAGTGCGGGATATTGTAGTGATGGCTAACGAAGTTGCGAAGACCGGAAAGGAAATGCTGTATCTCAACATCGGTGATCCGAATCTTTTTGATTGGGAACCGCCGAAACATCTTGTCGAAGAAACTTACAAAGCGATGCTGAAAAATTTTAACGGTTATGCACCGTCGTCAGGAATTAAGCAAGCCGTTCAAGCAATCGAAAAAGAAGCCGAGAAGAAGGGAATAAAAAATGTTCAGGATATTTTTGTAACTACCGGCGCAAGCGAAGCGATTGACATTTGTTTGACTGCTTTGGTGAACGACGGTGAAAATGTTTTGACTCCTACGCCGGGTTATCCGTTGTACACTGCGATACAAAGTAAATTACAGACGATGGAAAATCCATATTACCTTGATGAAAACAACGGATGGCAGCCGAACATCGAAGACATAAAAGGTAAAATCAACAGCAAGACGCGAGCAATAATTTTGATCAATCCAAACAATCCGACCGGCTCCAACTCTTCACCCGAAACGCTGAAACACATTATTGATCTCGCGATCGAGCATAATCTTGTAATTTTCGCCGATGAGATTTACGACAAACTTTTGATGGACGGGAAGAAACATACTTCGATTGCGGCGCTCAATTCCGAAGTTCCGATGATCACGTTTGGAGGTCTTTCAAAAAATTATATGGTACCGGGATTCAGAATTGGCTGGGGAATTGTTAGCGGAAACAAAACTATCTTAAAAGATTACATCGAAGCGATCAACAAATTGCTGCGTGCGCGTTTGTCGGCAAATCATCCTGAGCAATACGGAATAGCGCCGGCGCTGCTTGGCGATCAATCGCATCTGGAAGTTGCAATGAAAAAATTGACGAGTCGTAGAAACTTAACAGTTGAGATGATGAATGCCGTCCCGGGAATTTCTTGTGTTGCACCGGAAGGAGCGTTCTATGCGTTTCCGAGACTTCACAATGTCACCGATGACGCGCACTGGACTTCGCAGCTGATAAAAGAAACGGGCGTTGTTGTTGTTCCCGGCAGCGGATTCGGGCAAATGCCTGGCACTCAACATTTCAGAATAGTATTCCTTCCGCCGGAAAATATTTTAGAGAAAGCTTATAAAGCGATAGCGTCTTTCAACGGAAAGTATATCGAAAAGTTTGAAAAAGTAGGAGTGAAGTAATAAGATTCTAAAATCCCGAGTTTATAGATTCCAATCAGTCAATAAGTTGAAAACATAAAAAGCATTCTATATATTTGATTAAGATTACGAAAGAGCATCTTATGAAAAAAGAATTCAATGTCATTATCGAGAAGGACGAAGAAGGTATTTATGTCGCATCGGTCCCTTCTCTGAAAGGATGCCATACTCAAGCTAAATCTCTTGATGAGTTAATGAAAAGAATAAAAGAGGCGATTGAATTATGCCTTGAAGTTGAAGAAGAAACAGAATCCAAAGTTGATTTTGTAGGCGTGCAGCGCGTTGCAGTAGATTATGTCAAAGCTTCCTAGTATCAGCGGAAAAAATCTTATCTCTTACCTCCAAAAAATTGATTTTGTCGTAGTTCGTATTAAAGGCAGTCATCATTTTCTTAAACACATGGATGGCAGAGTTACTGTTGTTCCAGTGCATGCTAATGAGGATTTAGGTCCCGGCATATTATCGAAAATTTTGAAGGATTGTAATTTAACAAAGGAAGAATTTTATAATCTTATAAAATAGATTCATTGTTTCGTAAAGGGAAAATATTTTGGAGAAAGCATACAAAGCGATAGCGTCTTTCAACGGAAAATATATTGGAAAGTTTGAGAAAGTGAGTTAACGAGTGTAGAGTGATGAACGTAGAGTAGAGAACTCTACACTCTGCGTTCTGCACTTTTTTCAAATTGTTTATCCGTGCACCAATCCTCCCAACCAATTAATTGACATTTCAAATTATAGTATATACTTTTGATATAGACTTTGAAAGGAAGCAATGGAAACTGCAAAATTATTTACTAATGGCAAAAGTCAAGCGGTACGTTTGCCTAAAGCTTACCGTATGAAAGGGAAAGAAGTCGGTATTACAAAAATCGGTAATGCAGTTATTCTTTATCCGATAAAAACCAAATGGAATGCATTGATAGAGAGTCTGGATAAATTCAGCGATGATTTTATGGAAGAACGTAAACAGCCGGCTTTGGAAAATAGAGAAGAAATGTTTCTATGAAATATTTACTTGATACTAATATCTGTATCTATATTATTAAGAAGAAGCCTGAAGAAGTATTAAAACGATTTCTAAAAATAAAGCCGGATTCTATCGGCATTTCCGCAATAACAGTTTCTGAGTTGTATTATGGTGTTGCAAAAAGTTTAAAGCCAGATGAAAACACAATAGCGCTTGAACAGTTCATACTTCCTTTAACAATTCTTAATTTCAACAAAGAAGATTCTATCGCTTACGGCAGGTTGAGAGCAAAGCTAGAACAAAGAGGAAAACTAATTGGTGCAATGGATATGCTGATTGCCGCTCAGGCATTGAGTCGGGATTTAATCCTAGTTACAAATAACGAACGAGAGTTTAAGAAAGTGAATGGGTTGTTTGTGGAAAACTGGGTTTGATTGCATAGTCGTTCTTCTCTATATTTGCTTCGCATTTTAAAACATCTAAAGACATTTCTTTTTGAAAAATATCAAGATCACACAACTTCCCAATGGTATAAAAGTAATCTCAGAAAAAATAAACTACGTAAATTCTTTTTCGCTTGGATTTTGGTTCAATGTCGGTTCGCGGGATGAAACGCCGGAGAATAACGGCATTTGTCATTTTCTCGAGCACATGTTTTTCAAAGGAACAAAAAAACGTTCCGCAAAAAGAATAGCGGAGGATATTGAATCGCTCGGCGGTTATTTAAATGCGTTCACGTCAAAAGAACATACTTGTTTTTACGGAAGGGGATTAAACCGTCATCTCGAAAAAACATTTGAAGTTCTAGCCGACATGGTTCAGAATTCCGTGTTCAATCCAAAAGAGATCGAGAAAGAATCCAAAGTTGTAATTGACGAGTTGTACGACATCGAGGATTCTCCGGAAGAATTAATATTCGACAAATTTGAAAGCAATGTATTTGCCGGCAATTCACTTGGCATGCCGATCATCGGCACGGAAAAAAATCTGCGGTCGTTCAAACAAAAAGATCTTTTCAGCTTCGTAAAAGAGAATTATACAACCGATAGATTTTTCATTGTCGCATCCGGCAACATCGAGCACAATGATTTAATCAAATACGTAAAAAAATATGTTACAAAGAAATTTAAACTTGAGAACAGCAAGAAGCGCGATCTGGTAATCACTCCTACAACTGATCTTTATGTTGAAAAAGATACTCAGCAAGTTCATTACATTTTAGGCAAGCCGACATACGGAATCAAAGAGAAAAAAAGAAATGCCGTGAGCGTCCTTTCTCATATCTTGGGAGAAGGAAGCAGTTCGCGCATGTTTCAGAAAATCCGTGAAGAGCACGGTATCGGATACCAGATAAATACTTTTGTCAATTCCTTTTTTGATATTTCAACGTTCGGAGTTTATTTATCCACGAACGATAAGTCCGTTCATAAAGCCGAGGATTTAATTTTCGAGGAGCTCGACAAAATCAAAAAGAAAAAAGTTGGACAAATTGAATTAAGTCGCGCAAAAGAATATCTGATCGGAAGTATGCTGATGAGTTTGGAAAGCACCACTAATAGAATGTTGAGATTGGCTCAATCGGTAATTTATTTTGGAAAGATTAAGTCTGTGGAAGAAACGGTTAAGGATATTCAAGCGGTATCGCCGGAAGAAATCAGAAATTTATCTAACGAAATATTTGAAAATGGTACCCTAACAAGAGTAATTTTGTCTTCGAAAAATTTACTTCTTCAGAAAGTTGCCTAAGGATAGCAAAAATGCCGACATTGACTGTTGACGGAAAGCAAATCGAATTTAAACAAGGACAAACAGTAATTGAAGCCGCAAGAAATGCCGGGATAGACATTCCACATTTCTGCTGGCATCCGAGTTTATCGATCTCCGGAAACTGCCGCGTATGTTTAGTTGAAATTGAAAAAATGCCGAAGCTTGCGATCGCATGTTCAACTTACGCCTCCGATGGAATGGTAGTTCAAACACATTCTCAGAAAGCCGATGAAGCCAGAAATGCCGTGATGGAATTTATTCTTATCAACCATCCGCTCGATTGTCCGATCTGCGATGAAGCCGGCGAATGTAAACTTCAAGAATATGCTTACGCAAACGGAAAAGGTGAAAGCCGGTTCGAAGAAATAAAAAACAGAAAGGATAAACGCGTTCAGCTTGGTCCTTACATAAAATTTGACGGCGAACGCTGCATATCGTGTTCACGCTGCATCCGTTTCTCTGATGAAATTGCAAAACAAAATCAACTCACTTTCGTTCAGCGCGGAGATCATGTTACGATCACAACTTTCCCCGGCGAGTCGTTCGATAATCCATACACATTGAACACAACCGACATTTGTCCGGTTGGCGCGCTAACAAATCAAGATTTTAGATTTAAGTCGCGTGTATGGGAAATGTCTAAAACAGATTCCGTTTGTATCGGATGCGCACGCGGATGCAATACCGAAATTTGGGTTCGTAATAACCAGATCCTCAGATTAACTCCGCGACACAATGAAGAAGTAAACAATTATTGGATGTGCGACAAAGGACGATTGGACACTTTCAAAAATGTAAATGCCGATGACAGAGTTGACGGCGCATATATTAGAAAAGAAGGACAACTTCAAAAAACCGAATGGGATGACGCGATAAAAATTGCCGCGAAGAAAATCAAAGAATTTAAGAACGGCGAAATTGCTTTCCTTGGTTCCGCTTACGGGACATGTGAAGATAATTATGCGATGGTGAAATTTGCCAAAACGCTTGGCGTTACAAGTATCGATTTCTCGAAACATGTTGTTGAAGGCGATCAAGACGATATTTTGATCAGAGAAGATAAAACGCCGAATTCTTTAGGCGCTGAATTAGTAGGAGTAAAACCATCTTCCGGCGGAATGCGTCTCGAAGGAATTTTAAGAGCTATCAAAGATGGAAAAATTAAAGCACTTTATGTTATGGAAGATGATCCGGCATCATTCAGCGAAGAATTTGAACAAGCAATTAGCAAACTTGATTTGTTAATTGTGCATGCTGCGAATCAAAATAAAACTACGGCATTGGCAGAGGTTGTTTTCGGTGCGTCGGCGTATGCGGAGAAGAACGGAACGTTTGTGAATTTCCAAGGAAGAGTGCAACGTATTCGTCCGGCAGTATCAACTTCTGAAATGGATAGAGCTGTTGACGGAATGAACATGAGCCGCTGGGACAAATTCGGAACGAAGTTCGACCGATGGATGCAAGGGCATAAATACGATGCAAAGCCAAGCTGGAAAATTTTTACATCGCTTTCTGCACAGCTCGGACATAAATTAAAATATGAAATGGCTGAAAATGTTTTTGCGGAGATTTCAAATTCTGTCGATGCGTTCAAAGGTTTGGATTACGATGATGTCGGTGAGCATGGAGCTCAATTAGAAATAAAACAAACAGCAACAGTTTAACCGGAGTTCGACTTAATGAACATTTGGGAAATCATAATTATCTCGCTGATCAAAATTGTAATTGCACTAGTAGCCATGCTGCTTACGGTTGCATATCTCGTTTACTTTGAAAGAAAGATTAGCGCGTGGGTACAAAACAGAGTTGGTCCGAACCGTGTCGGTCCGTTAGGATTGCTTCAGCCCTTTGCAGATGTTTTTAAATTATTATTGAAAGAAGATATTGTGCCAACGGCTTCCAACAAAGTGCTTCACACTTTGGCTCCGTTCATTGCTGTATTCGTTGGATTCGCAACATACGCCGTAATTCCGATTGGTCCTCCGATAGAACTTTTTGGTTACAAAATTAATTTGTTCATGGCTGATGTTAACATTGGAATTCTTTATGTGCTCGCGTTAACATCGCTTGGGGTTTATGGAATTACATTTGCTGGCTGGTCATCGGGAAGTAAATATTCTTTGCTTGGCGGAATTCGCTCTTCGGCTCAAATGATTTCGTACGAAGTCTCAATGGGTTTTTCAATAGCCGGAGTTTTATTGTTGTCGCAATCATTAAGTCCGGTGCAAATCGTTGCCGCTCAATACGGCTGGATGTGGAACGCAATTGTTCAGCCGATCGGATTCATCACGTTTGTGGTCTCGGCATTTGCAGAAACAAATAGGTTACCGTTCGATCTACCCGAAGCTGAGCCGGAACTCGTCGGCGGCTATCACACAGAATATAGTTCATTCAAGTTTGCCGGATTCTTTCTTGCCGAATACGCCAACATGATTATTGCAAGCGCGATGATCGTTACACTTTATCTCGGCGGTTGGCAAGTTCCTTACATTGACAAATTAGGATTGGGAGTTACTGCTACTACATTGATTCAAATTGCATCATTCTTTGTTAAGAGTGCCGCAATACTATTTTTCTTTATTTGGGTCCGCTGGTCTTTGCCGCGTTTCCGATATGATCAATTGATGAGTCTTGGGTGGAAAGTTATGTTTCCGCTTGCGCTGATAAATATTGTTTGGGTCGCCGCGTTGATAATGATATTCCATCTTTAAAATCTGAGAAGGATTTAAAATGTCGGTTAAGAAAAGAGAAAAAGATTTAAGCATTTTAGGAAAGCTATACATACCGGAAATTGCAAAAGGTATGGCGCTCACGCTGAAGAATATGTTTCGACCGAATGTTACGCTTCAATATCCAGAGGTAAAGTTTGAACCGCCGGCATCGTATCGCGGTCGTCCGGTTTTAGTACAAGAGAAAAATGGAGTTGAACGTTGCGTTGCGTGCGGTTTATGTTCTCGAGTTTGCCCGGCATTGGCAATTGAAGTTCAAGCCGGAGAAACAAGCGCAGAGAAGGAACGTTATCCGGAAAAATTTGAGATCAATATGCTGCGTTGCATCTTCTGCGGTTTCTGCGAGGAAGTGTGCCCGGAAGAAGCGATTGTGATGAGTAAAGATTATGAGCTGGTATTTCAGAAACGCAGCGATGCGATTTACGGCAAAGATAAACTTTTAGTTCCGGTTGATAATCTTAGAGACCGATTAGAATTTCTACGAAGGTTCAAATAAAATTTTCAGTTTTTATCTAACCCCGCGCTCTCGGGTTTTTTGTTTTACGAAAAATTTTGTTAGTTTGAATTAACAATTGGGGGAACCCAAGATGTTTTCCAAAGTTCTTTCCGGCTCCACATATGGTATTGATGCATACGTCGTAGAAGTTGAAACTCATTTCGAAAAACAGATTCCCGGATTTACAATTGTTGGTCTCCCCGATAATGCTGTGAAAGAAAGCCGCGAAAGGGTAACCGCTGCAATAAAAAATTCCGGTATAGAATTCCCAGTCAAAAAAATTACAATTAATCTTGCGCCCGCCGATATCAAGAAGGAAGGAAGTTCTTTCGATCTTCCGATTGCAATCGGTATTTTGTCTGCTGCAGAAATTGTTAATCAAGATTTACTTTCTGAAACATTTATTCTGGGCGAGCTATCACTCGACGGAACTCTCCGCAAAATAAAAGGAGCGCTGCCAATTGCAGTTGAAGGACGCAGAAAAAAAATTAAAAGGATTATTCTTCCCGCTGATTCGGTTAAAGAAGCTTCGATTGTTGACGGCATTGAAGTTTACGGCTTGAGAAATTTGAATGAAGTAATACAACTCTTAAACGGTGATCAAGATTTTACACCGGTCTTCACCGACAAAGATGAACTCTTTTCACAAATCAATACTTACATGCTGGATTTTTCGGATGTGAAAGGACAAGAGAATGTTAAACGCGCTTTGGAGATTTCTGCCGCCGGCGGGCATAATATTTTAATGATCGGTCCTCCCGGTTCGGGAAAAACGATGCTGGCAAAACGGCTGCCTTCAATTTTGCCGCCGCTCAATTTTGAAGAGGCTTTGGAAACAACAAAAATTCATTCCGTAGCAGGCATTCTGCAAAAAGATAAAGCGTTGATAACGGAAAGACCATTCAGAAGTCCCCACCACACAGTTTCAGATGCAGCATTGATCGGCGGCGGAACGATACCGCGACCCGGCGAAGTCTCTTACGCTCATCACGGAGTTTTATTTTTGGATGAACTTCCCGAATTCAAAAAAAATGTTCTGGAAGTTTTGCGGCAGCCGTTGGAAGATTATAAAGTAACTGTCAGCCGATCGAAAATGTCTTTGGAGTTCCCGGCAAATTTTATGTTAGCTGCTGCAATGAATCCTTGTCCGTGCGGATATTTTACCGATCCAAATAAAGAATGCACTTGCAACACATCACAGATTCAAAAATACATGGCAAGAATTTCTGGACCGCTGCTTGATCGAATAGATATTCACATTGAAGTGCCCGCGGTTAAATTTAAAGAACTTGCATCAGCATCGAGCGGTGAAAAATCTGCAAACATACGTGAGCGTGTTATCCTGGCAAGAAAGATTCAACAAAATAGATTTGAAGGACTCAAAAGTATTTATAAAAATGCAGATATGAGTTCAAAGGAACTTAGAAAATTTTGCAAGTTAACAGATCAGAGTGAAGATTTATTAAAGATGGCGATGACGCGTTTAGGACTTTCGGCGCGCGCTTACGATAGAATTATCAAGGTCAGCCGCACTATTGCCGATTTGGACGGAACGGAAAATATTCAGCCGCAGCACATCTCCGAAGCAATTCAGTACCGCTCGCTCGACCGCGAATTATGGGGACATTAATAATTATGCATAATTATTAAATTTAATTAATTTCAAAAATTTCATTGACATAGAAATTTCCAACCGTTATATTGGCACAAAAATTTTCAACGACTTTGTTCAACAAGACAAAAAATATCGCCGAAAGTAATTCAAATGCTTTAATAAGCAACGGCGGAATTTTGTCTTCTTCAATCACAAACCTTTCTTCAGAAATTCTAATTCTAGGGATTATCAACATTCTAATTCTAGTCGGTATTATTACCATTCTAGGCTAATAGAATAGGCCAATCCCAAATCCAAAACAAATAACAAAATTTTAAGTCGGACAAGGGGTTGACCAAAGCCCAAGTTTTTATTTTCTGAGAAAATTATTGCGAGGTCAATTTGAGATCTGACTTAATTAAAAAAGGATTTGACAAAGCGCCGCACAGAAGTTTGCTTAAAGCAACCGGTGTGATCAAGAGCGATGAAGATTTTAACAAGCCATTTATCGGAGTTTGCAACTCCTACATCGATCTGATTCCGGGTCACGTTCATCTTCAAGAATTTGGAAAAGTTATTAAGGATGCTGTGCGCGAAGCCGGCGGTGTTCCGTTCGAATTCAACACAATCGGCGTTGATGACGGAATTGCGATGGGGCATTTGGGAATGCGTTACTCGCTTGCAAGCCGCGAATTGATTGCCGACAGCGTTGAAACCG
>JAKAEE010000084.1 GCA_021820065.1 Bacteroidota bacterium
CGCTCACCGTTACGTCTTTATCAAGCGGTTCGGTCTCATAAACAAGAACATCGGGGCGAACGGCAGCGAAACGCTGATCGTCATCCATGTAAGGTCTCCAGTACATCTGCTGAGAATCATGAAACTTAGAAGTGTACGGAACCGGTTTGTTAGGATCGCTCAAATATTCATCATACAAATTTTTCTTTTCGGTTGGTTTAGACCATTGTAAAGTTTGGTTCTTGTCGAAATAAAGTGATGTCGCTTCAACATTCTTCGGCGGCCATTCGTCGTAATGTATCCAAGTGTCGGCTCCTGTTCTGAAGGTCATCGCTTCCGGTAAATTCATTTCGCCGGTTCCCTTTAAATAATAATTGAAAAAAGGAAGAAGAATATTTTTGTTGTAGTATTCGCTGGTGTTCTCGCCGAATTTAAAATCTCCAAAAGAACCGCCCTCCGTTCTTGCCCAGTCGCCGTGCGACCAAGGTCCGATAACAATGTGAGTTTTGTTCTCCGGATTTTTTTGTTCAATCGATTGATAAATGTGAAGCGGTCCGTAAAAGTCTTCGGAATCATACCAGCCGCCGACAATCAGCACAGCCGGTTTTGTATTTTTGAAATAGGGAAGATTGCATCGCGATTTCCAAAACTCATCATACGTGCCGTGTTTCAGTATCTCATTCCAGAACGGAAGTTTGTAATCAAAATATTTTTTGTTCGCGTTGGCTAGCGGACCGAGATGCAAAAAGAAATCATACATATCCGGCGATGCGTACTGCGGTCCGGGTTTCCATTTTGTGGTTAAGCTGTCGCGCGGCTGATCGAATCTTTTGAAGAAATCGAAAGACATTGTAAGTGTAAGCGCGCCGTTGTGGTGCATGTCGTCGCCAACAAACCAATCTGAAATTGGAGCTTGCGGCGATACGGCTTTAAGTGCCGGGTGAGAATCGAGCAATGACATTGCAGCATAAAAACCGGGATACGAAATTCCCCAGATGCCGACGTTTCCGTTATTGTGCTTGATATTCTTTACAAGCCAGTCGATTGTGTCGTAAGTGTCGGATGATTCGTCAACATCTTTGTTGCTCTTCTTGTTCGGAATGTAAGGGCGCATGTTAACGTATCCGCCCTCGCTCATAAATTTGCCGCGCACATCCTGAAATGCAAAGATGAAACCTTCCTTCGCATATTCATCGCTCGGTCCTAATCGGAACGGGTAATTATTTTCGCCGTAAGGCGCCACAGTGTATGGCGTGCGAACCATAAGTATCGGGTAAGTTTTTGTTGTATCTTTCGGCGAGTACACCGATGTAAATAATTTTACGCCGTCCCGCATTTCAATACGGTAATCTTTTTTTATGTAATGTTCTTTTATCCAATCAACCCCTTGTGCAAAGCTGAAAGAGAATGACAAAAGGAAAAGAACAAGCAAACATTTTTTCATTGTGGGTCCTTTCTAAAATATTTTATCTATTAATACAACTGCTTCCGCTAAATTTTCTTTCTTGCCAAGATCGACGAAAACTGAATTCGTGTGATCAAAATAAGTTATTCGGTTTTTAGATGCGACGGATAAATGCGGAGAGAAAGGGTTGGCTTTCTCTCCCAACCAAAAACGAGTTTGATTTGTCTTCAGTCAACGGCAGCGGGTTTTTCAAAGTACCACTCGATTCTTGTACACGATGTGCAAATCAATGCAGTCGCGTTTCTATTTGCCCAATCCAAACCAAAGAAAGTCATGCCGGGAGTATTCAGCAGAACATCCCGAACTAGAAATTTGTCGTTTCCGCAGTTTGGGCAAATGATTCTTTTGTCCAGAGCTTTGTAGGAGGAGATAAATGGCTCTTGCTGTTTTTTGTCGAATAAAGACATCGTTACTCCTTAGTTAAAATCTTCTTCCCGGACGAATCTCATTCGGATCGAAATATTTTCTCGGAAGCTTTTCGTCACGCATCGCCGCATCATAAATGAATGACGCCATGATAGTTGCCGACTGAATTAAATCCGGCGCTGAGACATGATCGACCACATCCATATTGGAATGGTGAGTTAAGGTCGAGTATTCAAGATCGTCTTGAATAAACTGAAAGCCCGGTAACCCAACGCCATCAAACGAAACGTGATCTGTGCTTCCGGTGTTTCTGATTGTTACCGTTGTTGCGCCGAGATCGTTAAACGGTTTCAGCCATTCCTCAAAAATCGGAACGACGGCATTGTTGTCTTGAGCGTAAATGCCGCGAATCTTCCCGCTGCCGTTATCATAATTGAAGTAGCAATCAAACTTATCGTACTCCGGTTTCTTTTCCTTTTTGTCGTGATCGAAGAAATGATTTTTTACATAATTCCGTGAGCCGATCAATCCTTCTTCTTCGGCGTCCCACATTGCAATTCTAATTGTGCGTCTCGGTTTCACTCCAATTGATTTCAAAATTCTGAGCGCCTCCATTGTAACGGCGCATCCGGCGCTGTTGTCGGTCGCTCCGGTACCTGCATGCCAAGAATCAAAATGTCCGCCCAACATTACAACTTCATCTTTCAATTTCTTATCAGTGCCGGGAATTTCGGCAACAATGTTGTAGCCGAGTGAATCGCTGTCCACGTAATTTGCCTGGACTTCAAGTTCTACCGAAACCGGGATATTTTTTTTAAGTATGCGAATCATTCTGTTGTATTGTTCAGTCGAAACAACTATCGACGGCAAAGGATTTTCTTGACCTTTTTGATATGAACCGCCGCTTTGAACGAAGATCGTTCCGTCTTTTCCGCGGCTTGGTTCAAGTAAAACTGCGGCGCCCTCATCTTTCAAAAATTTGTTGATCGCTTGCATCAGTTCACGGCGAGCCATGAATTCTTCCCTTCTTGCGGCGAAAGGAGATCTTTCACCCGGATCGGGTGCCGCTGCAATTTTTTTCAAATCATCATCCGATTTTCTTTTTGCAGCCGGATCAAAAGAAATTTCAAGCGGTTGTTCGTCTTGGGTTAGAACAATTGCGTCTTTTAGTTTACCTTTATACTTATCCATGTCTTCAACTTTTTTAACATCGAATAAAACTACATTTCCTTTTACCACACCGTTGATTCCCGGCGTCCAAGCTTTCGGATAAGCTATGAGCGGCATGTACTGAGGAGAAGTCATTGCCGCATAAAATTTATTTAATTCCCACCCGCGACCAAAAGTACCCCACGGTTCCATCTTCGCATTTACAAAACCAAGCTCTTTTAATTTATTGACAGCCCATTCACCGGCTTTTTTGTATTGAGGCGATTCGGCAAGACGGGGCCCGTAAACGTCGCTTAGATATTCCATGAACTCCATCACTTTGGAATTTTCTAAACCTTCTTTTCGGATTCTTTGAACGACCTGAAGATCAACTTTTTCTTGAGCATAAGACGAAAACGAGAAAACGATGAGAAAGAAGAGTGCAGTAAAAGGTTTGCGATACATAACGTATCCTCCGGTTAATTTTTACTTAGTTACTCACGTTACGCAAGCAATTCTTAATCGTGCTCATAATCGTAATCTTAATCGGATTTAGAACTCGATTACGAGCAAGATTATGTCGGAACGATCCTTCGGAAAAGTGCGTAACATGACTTAGTTAATATTTTGGCAGAAGATTCAAGATTCTGATATTGAACAAATGATAACATCAGAAAGCTTAACGCCAATTTATTTTTTTTCTCCTTAATCAACTTTTTGAAATCGAGTAAAGCCATTTTTCAATCTGCCTTCTGTGGCGGAGGATATGAACAATGGCATGCTCAAACATCATTTCGATATCATACAACCCCCATTTTGTTTCTTGCCGTGTAGCAAGAATTTCTTTTTCCGTCATCTTCAATCTATCGCCGACAATGTCTGCGGTAAAGTTGATAACTTTTTCCAGCTCTTCAATTGCGTGCACAACATTGTAAACGTGATAATCATTATTGACTACCGGCTTTTTTAGGAATACACAAATTTGATCTGCATAACCGTAACCGGCTCGAACAACATGTTTCATAACCGATTGGATTGATCGGCAGTCTTCGTCGGTAGTTGCATGATCGTAGATTTTTGTGAACTCCTCTTGCGAAATTGTGCTGAGCAAGTTTCTAAGTTCGAGTGAAACTCTTTCATACTCATCCATCAATGCACCGATGGCGCCGGGGCGGAAAAGCTTAATCATTTATGTCCTTGTTTGTATGTTTCTTGATATGAGATACTATTTCTTTGCCTATGATTTCTTTCGCTGTTTTAATTTGTACCTCATTTAATTGTCTTTCATATGAGACTCTTTCTATCCATTGACCCTTATATGTCCGTAAACCAAATTCAATAGTTTTTGTTGGCAAATCTGTGTTAGAAAGTTGACAGACAATAATAAAACCATATTCTTCAAAAATAACAGTGATCTCTAGATCTATTGTGAATTGCGAATTCTTGGCTTTAAACTTGGCAAGATAAAGGTTAGCTATAAATTCAACAATATCAGAATCCCTGAGAGAAGAAAAGTCTGTTTCGATAACTGATCTGTCGAATGAAACGAGCTTCTCCCTAGCACCGCGATTCTGAAAATTATTGTAATATATTTTGTAAGAAAGATTAATAACTCCGAACATATCTTGAATTTTCTTGATAAGATCAGACATCTCACTAATAATTGGCATGATAGATTTATGTAAGGTTTCTACTCTGATAGCGTGATTATTGAATTTTTCAAACTTGTCTTCTCTTCCTTCGATCTCTTTTTTTAATAATAAAATTTCTTTATCGAAATCATCAGGTTCCTCGATACTTTCACCTCGCGCGCCTTTCAGATAAATTTCCATGGAGTTAATCAATGCTTCCGAAACATATTCTATGAATGGTTTCGAATCACCAGCATCTGCTTGGCTAAGAGTAAGGTAATATTTGTTTCTATCTTTTATTTTAATAATTGCTGGGGGAAAATTATTCTGCATAAGAATTAAATTCATTAACAACCGTGCGATTCTTCCATTGCCGTCATCAAACGGATGAATCTCGGAAAACCTATGATGAAAAATAGCAGCAAGAATGATGGGGTGAATCTCATGATCGTTTTTTGATTTTCGGTACCAATTCATTAAGTCATGCATTTTAGCCGGAGTTTCTTCAGGCGCAGCGAAGTAATGCATTTCGCCGGTAGAAGTTTTAACGTGATTTGGAACAGTCTTGTAGGCGCCGAGCGTAACAGTTTTTTTAGTCAACTTTCCGTTTTGTGTCAAAGCATCTGTCTCGTATGATTCTACTAGGATTACTTTGTGAAGTTCTCGAATTACCGCTTCAGTGAGTTCTTCTTTGTTGCGGACAAGGTCAATTAAATAATTTATTGCCTCATTATGCCCACGAATATCCAAATAATCTTTTAACGGTTTCCCGTGTGCTGTAATTCCGTGCATAAGAAAAGCATATGTCTCTTCATAGTTCAGTGTATTTCCTTCAATTGCATTTGAATTATAATTCCAGTCGAGACGATACTTCTGAAGAATTCTATCTTCAACCTCTTCTGGGAGAGGATGGAATTTGTCGATTTCAGATTTTAGTCCATCTATCTTTTTGATAAGATCGACTACACTAGATTGCAAATCTTTAGTCATTTTATTTCTCCTTTATTCCCAATCAAAATTATTCTCCCTCATCATAATTTAGAATTGGACGCAGCCACTTTTCAGCTTCTTTCAAACTAATTCCTTTGCGCTTACGGTAATCATCAACTTGGTCTTTGCCGATTTTTCCAACAGTAAAATATTTTGATTGCGGATGTGCGATGTACAGACCACAAACGGATGCTGCGGGATACATCGCCAAACTTTCCGTCAGCTTTATCGAAGTATTTTTTTCTACGTCGAGTAATTTCCAGATTGTCAATTTTTCCGTGTGATCGGGTTGAGCGGGATAACCAGGTGCGGGACGGATGCCAAAATATTTTTCATCGATCAATTCTTTATTGGAAAGAATTTCATTTGCAGCGTAACCCCAAAGTTCCTTTCTTACTTTTGCGTGAAGCAATTCCGCAAACGCTTCAGCCAGCCGGTCTGCCACGGCTTTTGTCATAATCGCATTGTAGTCGTCGTGATCTTTTTCAAACTTTTCAACAATTTTTTCAATTCCCATTCCAGCAGTTACGGCAAACATTCCGATAAAATCTTTTGCACCGGAATCTTTTGGCGCAATGAAATCAGCTAATGCAAGGTTGGGTATTTCTCCCGACTTAACCGACTGCTGTCTTATTGTATGAAGAGTTACAAGAATTCCAGAGCGCGACTTGTCGGAATAAATCTCAATATCTTCCTCAACAGAATTCGCCGGGAACAATCCAACGATACCGTTTGCAGTGAGCGCTTTATCACGAATTATTTTATCTAAAAGATTATTGGCGTCATCAAAAATTTTCTTCGCCTCTTTGCCGTAGTCTTTGTTTTCAAAGATTTCAGGATAACGTCCTTTCAATTCCCACGTTTGAAAGAAAGGGGTCCAGTCAATATAATTTCTGATTTCAGTGAGAGAATAATTTTGAAAAAGTGTGACGCCAAGCTTAGCTGGTTTTGTAATTGAAATTTTTCCCCAATCAAGTTTCAGCTTGTTCGTCTTAGCTTTCTCAAATGGTAAGTATTCCCGCACTTCATGTCTCCGGGAATGATCTTCGCGGAGTTTGGAATATTCTTGTTTAATTCCAGCCGAAAATTTTTCCCGCGTTTCTTTACTAAGCAAGTTACTAACCACGCTTACGCTTTTGGATGCATCAAGAACGTGGATTGTCGTTTGAGAATATTCCGGTTCAATCTTAACTGCGGTATGAACGCGCGAAGTTGTTGCGCCGCCGATGAGAAGAGGAATGCTGATATTCATTCGTTCCATTTCCTTTGCAACGTGAACCATTTCATCGAGAGACGGAGTGATTAAACCGCTCAAGCCGATGATGTCAACTTTCTTTTCAACTGCGGTAGAAAGAATTTTGTTGGACGGTACCATGACGCCGAGATCAATCACGTCGTAATTGTTGCAGCCGAGAACAACACCGACAATATTTTTTCCGATATCGTGAACGTCGCCTTTGACAGTAGCGAGTAAAATTGTCCCAGCCCCACCCCGGCCCTCCCCTAAGGGGAGGGGGATAACTTCGCGCTCTTTTAATTTGACAAGAATCTGATCCAGAACTTTTTTTACATCATTTAGCACTTCATCATTTGTAAATCTTATTACTTCAAAACCTTGTTCGTTAAGCCATTGTGTTCTGATTGCGTCCGATTCTTTATTCTCCGGCAATTGATGAATTAATCCATCGATCTCCACCACCAACATTTTAGAAAGGCACACAAAATCAACAATATATTTTCCAATAATATGCTGTCTGCGGAATTTATAATCTTCAAGCTGTTTTGATTTTAGATAATCCCCGATTATTGATTCCGCCGCCGTCTGCTCTTTGCGGTGAGTAAGTGCAAACTCTTTTAACTTTCCATATACAGTGGCATCAGCGGTTTGCCATCCAAAAGATTCTTTTTCCTCGTAGACCCCTTCCCCTGGGGAAGGGGGAAGGGGATGGGCAATAAAGGGTTCGAGATACGCCACAGCTTTCTTCATTACACGAGCGCTCTTTACGACTTGAGGCAGAAACATTTTGCCGGATCCGAACAAGTCGCCGACAATGTTCATCGCGTCCATAAGCGGTCCTTCAATTACATCAAGCGGCTTTGGATATTTCTTTCTTGCTTCTTCAATATCCAACTCGACATATTCCACAATACCTTTAACAAGCGCGTGCTTCAATCTTTCTTCGACCGGCGCTTTTCTCCATTCATCCTCAAGCTTAACGCCTTTGATATCTTGAGTTAAAGTATTCGCAAATTCAACTAGCCGCTCCGTCGCATCCGGTCTTCTGTTCAGCAAAACGTCTTCAACTCTTTCCAAAAGTTCTTTCGGAATTTCTTCATACACTGCAAGCTGTCCGGCGTTTACAATTCCCATATCCATTCCGGCTTCTATCGCATAGAAAAGAAAAGCCGAGTGCATTGCTTCGCGCACTTTGTCGTTTCCGCGGAACGAAAATGAAATATTGCTTACACCGCCGCTTACTTTTGCAAGCGGAAGATTTTTCTTAATCCACTTTACCGCTTCGATATAGTTCAGTGCGTACTGATTGTGTTCTTCGATGCCGGTTGCAATCGCAAAAATATTCGGGTCAAGAATTATATCCTGCGGTTGAAATCCAACTTCCTCGGTAAGAATTTTATAAGCGCGCCGGCAAATTTTTATTTTTCTTTCAAGCGTGTCGGCTTGCCCGTCTTCATCAAACGCCATAACGATGACTGCGGCACCGTAACGTAAAACTTTTCTCGCGTACTCTTTAAAAGCGGTTTCACCCTCTTTCATTGAAATGGAATTGACAATTCCTTTTCCTTGCAAACATTTCAACCCGGCTTCAATCACTGTCCATTTGGAAGAATCGAGCATGATAGGAACCCGCGCAATATCCGGCTCGGTGGAAAGAAGATTGAGAAATTTGGTCATCGTTTCTTCGGAATTGATAAGCCCTTCATCCATGTTGATGTCTAGAATCTGCGCGCCGTTTTCAACTTGATCTCGCGCCACGGAGAGGGCTTCTTCAAATTTATTTTCTTTGATGAGCCGTGCAAACTTTTTTGATCCGGTTACGTTAGTTCGTTCGCCGATGTTCACAAAATTTGTATCGGGGCGAAAGATAAGCGGTTCCAATCCGCTTAGACGAAGATAGGGCTCAACCTTTGGAATTTTTCTCGGTGGAAATTTCTTTGCGACTTCAGCAAAAGCTTTAATATGATCCGGCGTTGTTCCGCAGCACCCGCCGACAACATTGAAATAACCTTCGCGTGCGTATTCTTCCAAAACTTTTGCCATCGAAGCCGGTGATTCGTCGTATCCGCCGAATTCGTTTGGAAGTCCGGCGTTTGGATACAAACTGATGAATACATTTGCAATGTTTGATAATTCAGAAATGAATGAACGCATTTGTGTGGGACCGAGCGAGCAATTCAAACCGACGCTCAATAAATTTTTTGTGTGAGCAATCGAAATCCAAAATGCTTCCGTGTTTTGCCCGGAAAGAGTTCTGCCGCTCATGTCAACGATGGTTCCGGAAATCATGATTGGAATTTGATTGTTGGTTTCGTCGCACAATTCCATGATTCCATAAAGCGCGGCTTTTGCATTCAAAGTATCAAAAATTGTTTCGACGAGAAGAACATCTGCACCGCCGTCAATCAATCCGTGCGCTTGTTCTTTATAAGCGTCTTTCACTTGATCAAAAGTAACAGCGCGATAACCGGGATCACTGACGTTCGGCGAAAGCGATAATGTTTTGTTCGTTGGACCGAAAGCGCCGGCAACGAATCGAGGTTGCTTTGGATTCTTTTTTGTGTATGCTTGAGTTGCTTCTTTAGCAATGCGCGCCGCTTCAAAATTTATTTCATAGACAAAACTTTCGGTTTTGTAATCGGCTTGCGATATCGACGTTCCGTTGAAAGTATTCGTCTCAATTATATCGGCACCGGCTTCCAAATATGCTTCGTGAATACTTTTGATGATTTCCGGCTGCGTTAAAACCAGCAAATCATTGTTGCCTTTCAGATCAGCCGGATGATTGATAAATCTATTTCCTCTAAACTTTTCTTCGGTTAGTTTATGGCGCTGAATCATCGTTCCCATCGCGCCGTC
>JAKAEE010000085.1 GCA_021820065.1 Bacteroidota bacterium
TTACATAAATTCCATTCTCGATTATATAGTTCTGGTTCCCCCAAAAAGGTGTGTTGTTCTCCCAAAATGATAGTTTCTGGTGATTTTCAACAAAAAAATATTCTAGTTGTGAAGAATTAATCACAAATCTGTAAGCATTTCTTCCGGTTACGTAATCGCTCAATGTTACATTTGTAAGTGTTTGCGTAGTGTTGTTTATGGTATAAGTTGTTGAATCAGCTACCCAACCAAGCCGGTATCTTTCGAATGCATTAGCTACATATGTTCTTGCACCCCATGCAGATAGCATTGCCCAAAAGCCAAAACCATTGTGCATTTCATTTCCGCCAAGAAGATAGTGTGAGAATTCATGTACTACTGTTCTAAAAGGATCCTGGTTCAAATAGTTTTTTATTGTTACACCTGAACCCAATGAGTAAGTATTTACTTTTCTCAACCCTCCGTCAACACTAATATCTCCAACAAAACCTAAATCCGCCTCGTTAGAAACAAAATCTAGTGAATCAGCAGCACCGCTTCTGTCTGCTACTGCATTTCTCCAAACAAAAATGACCATATCCAGGCATGTATCGGGGACGTTATTGTAGGTGTAATCTGAGATACGTTGCCAATTGTCAAATTCTGCAAAACCCCATGTACTATCCAGTTTTTGGATAATATCCTTCGTTGCATATCCTCTTCCCGCGCGAAGATGGTTGGTTATATACCAACTCCTTGTATGAGGAGCTACGGCATGGGCAACCTTGCCGATAAAATGCAGTTTGTTACCTGACATTTCATTAAAATAGTGCGTCAAAGAACCCTGTGTTGGATTCGAAGACCATGTTTGGTCAATCCAACTGTTCATATTCTGAGGTGCGTTCCTTTTAATCCATTTTGTATTCGTTGTATCAAATTTATCATCGGGAAATTCTGCAAAAACAATTAACACGTTTAATGTGCCTTCTGAAGGAAGCCACCTGCCTTTCGATTGTATTGGAACTTGCTGAATGGAAGCAGAAACACAATTGTCATTTTGTGCAAATAATTGTATTGAAAATAATAAACAAAACAGAACTCCATAATTTATTTTTTTCATTTTATCCTCAATATTTTTTGAAAGTATTATTTTGTTTAGGTTGGACCTACTTTTGTAACATCATTTTCAGTGTTCTTGTTGTTTTGCCTGTAATTAGCTGATAGAAGTAGATACCGCTTGCTAGATTGCGTTCGTTGAATTCAACTTTGTATGTACCCGGGCTGAAATAATTATTTACTATCTCTTGAATTTCCCTTCCAAGAAAATCAAATACTTTAATTATAACATTAGAATATCTTGGAATAGAAAAAGAAATTGTTGTGGAAGGATTGAAGGGATTAGGATAATTCTGGTACAATATAAAATCAGAAGGTAAATCATTCGGAAGTTCTTTTACATCGACTGTTCCGTAAGTAACTCCATCAATTCTGCATCCGCGTAATAGTGTTGGTTGATAAGCGCCGTCTTCTTGCGAAATCATTCCAAAACCATAAGCCAACTTTTGCCAGTAAACTAAATATGCACCTGCGGTAACAACCGTATCGCTTGGGTGTGCTGGTCTATAAAAAGCGAATGTCTTCACAGTGGTTTGTTTACCAAAAACATATGCCTGTGAACTATCCATTAATTTTACAACCCAAAATCCAGGAACTGCCAACCAAGATTCTCCTATTTTGGCGTTAAGTTTATAAAAATGTCCAGGGCTAACCGATTGTGGAAATTGTATTACATTATAATCTCTGGTAATTTTATATTGTGCTGACGAAGGGTTGTAATTGTAGAAAACAAATCTACTACTGTCTTTCTGATCGACTGAATCCCGAATAACTGTATAAATAATATCAGGGCCGTTTTGTGTGTACTCCCAATGATCTCCAACATGAGCTGGAAAAAATTTGTAAGGATCGAGATTTTGAGGATGAATTAAAGGGGAAAAAATTAATGAGATACCAATAATTAAATTTCTTATGGTGTTATTTTTCATTTCCATAATTTTTTCTCTATAATGATTTTTATTCTCTCATAGTCACCCAAGCTCAGCTATCGGCTTAGTAGATCATATTTGTTCTCTTTCTTGTCAAAGACAGGAAGGTTTAGGTAAAACATGAGTGAATTATTTTGCTATGTCATGATTCCCCCACATTGGTTAATTGAAATCGTTATTTAAGATATGCGACATTACTGTGAGTTGCATCTGAGATACCCCAATATTAAATCCAAAAGAATAATAGTAAAATTTTTATTAAAAGCAAATGAAAATGCGACAAGCAATAAAAACATCAGCAACGAAATTTGCGTAAAAGGAAAACGGAGATAAATTTTTGCACTGTCAGAAATTAGTTTGGGAAAAAAATATCCGAAATGATCGCGGCTTTTTTCAGTCATTACTACAACCAATTACTCAATAAATTTTGGAATTCTTTTCCGTTCCTTTCTTATTTTAATACCAACTTTTCTGGAAAATCATGTTTAAGAAAATTCTTTTCGCAGCCTTCATAATTTCATCCACAATATTTGCGCAATTCGGTTCGCAGGATTCCGGAGGAAAACTTTCGCCGTTTCAATCATGTTACGATGTTAAGTTCTACGACATCAACATCACCATCGATCCGAACGAGAAAGCCATTGCGGGAACCGTATTAATGAAAGCTGCGGCAACGACGGACTTATCAAAAATATTGATCGACCTTGATCAACGATATCAGATCAGCGATGTTGCTTCTGTTTCGGCAGATAACAAAGAATCAATTCTCAAATTCACTCACGACAGCGGAAAGGTGTGGATTGAGTTTCCGAACGCAATAAAAAAAGGTGAACCGTTCGCTACAAAAATTTCTTATGCGGGTCTTCCCCGCGTTGCCAAACGTCCGCCGTGGGATGACGGATTTATCTGGCAAAAAACCAAAAGCGGCAAAGATTGGGTTACGGTTACATGCCAGGGCGGCGGCGCAGACATTTGGTGGCCGTGCAAAGATCACCCGTCGGATAAACCCGATTCGGTTTTTCTTCACTACACCGTTCCAAACGATGGCGACTGTATTGCAAACGGAAGATTAAGATCGGTGGTTGATAATAAGGACGGAACGAAAACATGGAACTGGTTTGTATCAACTCCAATCAGCAATTACTGTGTTACGTTTTATATTGGTCCATATAAAGAAATCGATTACGATTACACCAGCATTACAGGCGAAAAATTTCCATTCCAAGTTTTTGTTCTTCCGGAGAGTTACGATAAAGCAAAAGAACACGCTCCTCAATTTCTCACTCACATGAAAGTTATGGAAGAATTATGCGGACCGTATCCGTTTCGCGCGGACAAGTATTCCGTTGTTGAAGCACCGCATCTCGGCATGGAACATCAGACCGCAATTGCGTACGGCTACGGCTGGAAAGACCACCCGCAATTTCCATTCGACTGGCTTCATCAACATGAATTCTCTCACGAGTGGTGGGGTAACCTTGTTACGTGCAAAGACTGGAGCGATTTCTGGATTCACGAAGGAATTGGAACTTACATGCAGCCGCTTTATCTCGAAAAAGTTTTCGGCAAGGAAATGTATTTTAAATACATGAAAAGCATCAAAAACTTTTCGAACAAAACTCCTGTTGCACCGCGCGGCGAAAAAACTTCCGGCGAAACTTATAATTTAGATATCTATTATAAAGGCGCATGGATAGTTCACACTCTCCGTTATTATCTCGGCGATGAAACGTTTTTCAAAGTGCTGAGACGGTGGGCTTATCCAACCGAAGAAATGGAAAAAATTAAAGACGGAAGACAGTGCCGGCTTGCAACAACGGACGAACTGCTGGATATCGCTCAAAAAGTTTCCGGCAAAAAATTAGATTGGTTTTTCGAAGTTTATTTGCGCCACGCACCGCTTCCAAAACTTAATGTCAAGTATGATGCCGACAACGCCGAACTGAGCTGGTCAACGGAAAATGATCTTCCGTTTCCGCTGCCCGTCGAAGTAAAAATTGGCGACAAAACTTTTCGTGTTGAAATGAAAGACAACAAAGGAACTGTCAGTCTGCCGCAAGGTGCTGAGTTAGTCGTTAATCCTGATGAATGGATTCTGATGGATAAGGTTAATTACGTTAACCAACGGTGATCGATTGAAAAAAACTTGAATGAGCCATTAGCAATTCATTTGTGATGATCTAAAACTAAAGGTGAAATATTCTCACGAGACATTTTTCACGAACCGCATCAATTCTTATTGCTCTGCTCGTAACATTTCTTTGGTCAACTTCCTTTGTAATAATTAAAATCGGTTTAAGCGAAATTCCCCCGCTTACTTTCGCCGGCTTACGATATGCACTCGCGTTTATTTGTCTTCTCCCGTTCGCATTCAGAAAAGAACGCGTTGCCGAAATAAAAAAATTGGACGGCAAAAACTGGGCTAAACTTGTGCTGCTTGGCTTCATGTTCTACTCGTTCACTCAAGGAGCGCAATTTGTCGGTCTTTCACTTTTACATGCCGTCTCTGTCAGTCTGCTGCTAAACTTCACCCCGATTATAGTTGCCGTGATGGGATTTTTTTTGTTGTCGGAAAAACCAACCGCGTTGCAGTGGTCCGGTGCATTTCTTTTTATGGTTGGAATTCTCGCTTACTTTTATCCAGTTGATTTATCCGGTGGCGAAACGCTGGGTGTTCTCGTGATGATAATCGGCGTGCTTGCAAATTCCGGTTCTGCAATTATGGGAAGAGAAATTAACAGAAGCCGCCGGCACGATCCACTCACTGTTACGGTGATCAGCATGGGTGTCGGCTCAATAGTTTTGTTGGCTGCCGGGTTAATTGCGCAAGGTCTTCCATCAATCAGTTTAACAAATATTTTACTGCTGGCGTGGCTCGCGATTGTAAACACTGCCATGGCATTTACATTATGGAATTTGTCTCTGCGCACATTGACTGCAATGGAATCAAGCATTATCAACGGAACTATGTTGATTCAGATTGCAATTCTTGCGTGGATATTCTTGGGAGAAGCAATTTCATTGAAGGAGGTCGCCGGAATGTTAATCGCGGCAATTGGCGCGCTGCTGGTTCAACTGAAAAGGAAAGTTTGAAGTGAAAAACATCACTGCCATCGGAGAAATACTGTATGATATTTATCCGGATGAAAAACGGCTCGGCGGTGCGCCATTTAATTTTATTTATCACGTCTGGAAAATTACCGCTAAGGCAAATTTTGTTTCGAGCGTTGGCAACGATGAGAACGGAAAAGAAATTTTGGTTTATCTTAACTCAATCGGCTTCAACACAAATTACATTTCAGTTGATGACAAACATCCCACCGGCACGGTACAAGTGAGAATTCGCGACGACAAAACTCCGCAGTTTACAATTTCGCCGGAATGCAGCTATGATTTTTTTACGCTGAATGAAAAAACAAAAAACTTAATTGATAACGAAACCGATATAATTTACTTTGGAACACTTTCTCAAAGAAGCGAACCCTCGCGCAAAACTATGGAGTTCGTCTTAAACAAGAACAAGAAATATTTCTGCGATCTCAATCTCCGGCATGATTTCTATACAAAAGAACTTATAAAGCAAAGTCTAGTGGCAAGCAACGTTTTGAAACTTAATTCGGACGAATTGGAAAAGCTGAAATCGCTATTCGGTTTAAGCCCATCAACTCAAATGGCAATACATGAATTAATTTATGAGTTCAACATTGACATACTTTGCGTAACGCTTGGGGCAGACGGCGCAATCCTTTCTACAAAAAATGAGATGAGCACTTACAAAACGAGAAACATTTCTCCCATAGATACTCTCGGCGCCGGCGATGCGTATGCGGCGGTACTGTGTCTTGGATATCTGAACGAAATGCCTATAGACGAAATAAATAAATTAGCCAATGAATTTGCTTCCGAGATTTGTATGGTCAACGGTGCATTACCAAAAGATGATTCTATTTATGAAAAGTACCGGATGGTTTTTAAAAGTTGGAGAAGTCTAAAAAGTAATATTTTTTGAACAATGAACACTGATAGCACAGATTTTAACCGATCTACCCAGATTTTGAAATTGATAATTACTTTTTAGACATCCTCCGCCACCATTCCTTATTTCACATACATCAGCTTAAGCGATTTTGTAAATCCGGAACCGCTGACAGTAAAAATATAAACTCCGCTCGCCGCAACCTGTCCGCCGTCGTTCATACCGTCCCACTTCAATTTGATTATGCTGCCGGATGATTCATCAACAGTAAAAGTCTTTACGACCTGACCCAAAATGTTATAGATCTTAAACGTTAGATTCTTCCTGCTCATATTGCTGGAAAGTTTAACGGTTATTATCACTTGAGAGTTAAACGGATTCGGATAAGCGTCAAGGGAAAACTCCGTTGGAATTTCCTGATCTTGTTTTACGTCAGTAAAATTTCCGTTATCGTTATAACAATCGCTGCAGTAAGCTGTATCGCTTTCGACTGAAAGGAACGCGGTATATTTAGAGAGAACTCTGTTCGTCATGCTGAGATTTACAACTTCACTAATCTTTGAATTATCCATCGGTCCGTTTTCCAAAGACGAGATGTAAGAACTGACCCACATTTTTTCTGTGATGTTATCTGTCAGCAGCGATTGCTGATCTTGGAAAACCATTGTTTGCGTAAACGGACTTGTATTATAAATGCCCGATGTTTTAATGACGAAAGGAAAATCGCCGACAAATTTTCCAAGTTGAGTAACGGGTTGATTTAGATATACTCCTTGATTCGATCTGCCCAATGATTGTCTGCTGTAACAGAAGCCGTTATCCAGAGTTGTGTAGAGATCGAACGAGGTCAGAGTTCCGCTGATTCTTTGCGCAAGATCGTTCATTGAACCGGAAAGGTTGGAAGTCGAATGAGAATAAACTCCCGCCGTCATCCTCGCCAAATTATCGTAAAAGTATTCGTTGCCAATAAATGAGCGGTTGCTGAAATAATAGTATGTAAATTCTCTGTCGTTAAAATCGAGAATATACGTCGGGACATTGGACGTCATTATGTTTTTGATGTCTGCGAGCAGTTGATTTGCAGTTTGATAACTTCCAACCTGATCGGAATTTGAAACGAAATAAACCACACCGCCGTTGTTCTTGATTATGTAGTCGTACCCTTCCTTTAGAAGAGTTGGCAAATTACTGTAGGTCGAGAGAGAATTTTCAGTAACCTTATAAAATGTTGCTTCGATGGTCGCCGAATCGGTGCCGAGCCAATTATTGCTTGCTTTACCAATGTTAAGTCCGGAATAAAAAATGTTGAACTGATCGCCCACGGCAAAATTGGTTTTCAACATAGATTTGATTCCATCGAGAACTTGTTTTCTTGTAGCGTTGCTCTTCCGCGAATCGTAGTCGATTAGAAACAAAACTTTTTTCTTGGCGACCGTTAACGATGCGTTCGGGAAAAGCGAAAGTTGGTAATAACCCTCATTCGTTTTTTTGTAAACTTTCAGAAACACTCCGTTAACCATCGGATTATTGAACTCGAGATTCATCGATGAAAATGAATCGTAACTCTGGAGCGGCATTTCCAAATGATCGCCGTAAAATGTATCGGACTTCTCCGTAAATAATCCGCTGAGTGACGTCACACGCGGGTTGTCCCATTCGGAATTTTTCCATGTCACCAAATTCACATTTTGAATTTTGTTCGCTGTTGTTTTTAAAATTTCGAGCGGGAGCGGAATCGACACGGAATTAGTTGACCAGTTATTCGGAACAAGGTATGTGATTCTAACTTTTCTCGATCCACCCGGCAGTAGCGGGTAAACTCTGAGTTCATAACTTCTTGGACCCTTCTTCATCAAAATTGCCGGATCGCGTCTTCTGTTAACGATACCTTCGTAAATTGATGACGCCGTCCACGTGTCCAAGATTACGCCTTTGCTGATTTTGTCGCCGATCCATAACCAAAGATCGGTTACAAAACTTCCTTCCGGCAAATCAAATCTCAAAACAATTTCAAGTTGGCTTGATGTGGGGAATGAGGTTCCCTTCGCAGAAAATGTTAGGTAAGTGCTTACTTGACTAAAAACCCCTTTCGGTCCTACCGATATTGTTGCCTCGTCAATCGTTCCCCTGTAGCGATACCACAAAGCTTGAGGATTGGAAACTTCGAGATTGAACTGCGCAAAGATTGCGCTGGAAATAAAAAAGAATAACATGAGATGCTTTGTAACTCTGGGAATCATAATTCCCCCTTCTTTTATTTTTGTTAATGATTGAACGTCTCGTCGAAGTTTTGCGGTGGGTTATATAAAGTTTTCCTTTCAAGATAATTGTGCGCTTATTTTTTTGTAGAATAAAAAAATCATTCAGTGATTGTTATCACAACTATCGTGCCTTAATCAATTATGTGGTTAAGTGATGTTAAGTGAGAAGCAAAAGTTTTTTGTGCGAATTATTTTCGTCACACGTAAAATGTATTCGCGCTAAATTGAAAATGATTTGATGACTGATATTTGTTGCGTAGAAAAAGTCTTAAGTGGTGCGTTAAGAAGGTCAGTTGATAAATGCCTCCCACCATTCTTTCAAAATCGTTTTGTGCTTTCCCCTCAGCATCACAAGGTGATTCCCCAATGGCGCGGTTAACAATTCTTCTATTCCATGTTCTTTATGTACTTTAATATGAACTTGAGTGCGGCAAAGATTTTCTGCGCTGCCGGATTCCAAAATCTCTCCCTCCGCTAACCACAATTTTTCAATGTTCTTACCGCCGAGCTGCAAAAGCGTAACTTTTCCTTTATCAAACTCACCTTCAATTCCAACACTCAAGCCAGACTCGTAGTGAGAACGTATTTTGTATTGGCTAACCATATTAACCGGAACAGTGCAGTGCGCAAGCCATAAGGAATTCTTTTCCAGGTCAACCTGCGCCGGATTTGCCATCCAGACATTTCCGTTTGTGAGAAGATTTGTCCAGAGCATTGATAGCGTTGATACTAAATCTCCTTCGCAGCCTGCGATGAATCCTTCTTCATTCAGTTTCGCCAAGGCATAACATGCAGTTGTTTTCAAATCCGTTATCAGGTCAAAGCAGCGGACGGATATTGCATCGAGGCAGTATTTCTCAATGATCTTTTTCAACGCGTAATAAACTTTAATTGAGTTTTTTATTTCCGTTTTCGACGGCTCTTTAGTTTCTTTTGCAGCAGAGGTGAACATTTTCAATCTGTAATCAATTTCATCGCTGGTAACCGTCTTTACAATTTCCTCCAACTCGCTTAATTCAATTTGCACAACCTCCGGTCCCCAAACATTTTTAATAGTGGTCAAATCCGGATTGGAAGCAACCAACCATTCCGACGGCATTCCAATCAAACCGATTTTTGTTTCTTTAAGGATTTTATAAACGCCGATATTTTTCAATGCATCTTTTATTTCGTCGAACGCCGTGTTATCGTCTTTCGATCTCAAGTAGAAAATTTTCCCTTTAATATTGTCTTGCTGAAGTTTTGCAAGTGCTTCAAGAGCGGCGGGCAATGAATTGTTTCCCGGATGCGCAATCAAGTAAATGGGAAGATGTCCGTTAGAGTGTTTTCGCGATTCCCATAAATCCAAAATTTTCTTTTCGGTTCCACCTGTGGCAACGAAAACAAAAAA
>JAKAEE010000086.1 GCA_021820065.1 Bacteroidota bacterium
AAAACACCCAGTTCATAATTGTTACACACAACAAAAGAACGATGGAAGCTTCCGAAACGATGTACGGCGTTACAATGCAGGAAGAAGGCGTGTCGAAGCTAGTCGGCGTTAGATTTGAAGAAATACCTCAGAGCTATGAACCTCAATAATAGGTCGTTCAAGATATTTGTTGATTTCGACGGGACAATAACACGGAAAGACGTTGGCGAAGAAATGTTTCTCCATTTCGGTGATGTCGAGAAAGCAAACGCATGGATTGATGAATGGATCGGCCAGAAAATAAATTCGATGGAATTGTGGAAGCTGCTCTGTTCAACAGTAAAAAATTTTAATGAAGACGAATTCGATTTGTTCTTAAATGGAATAGAGCTGGACCCGGCGTTCAAAGAGTTTGTCGGCTTCTGCGAATCGGAAGGATTTGAAATACGAGTGCTAAGCGACGGGTTTGATTATTACATTCAGAAAGTATTGAAACGGGAAGGATTGGAACACCTCGAAGTGTATTCCAACAAATTAACGTTTGGCGCTGAAGGAAATCTAATTCCGGAATTTCCATTCACAGATGAAGAATGTTCACGATGCGCAAACTGCAAAAGAAATCACGTTCTCAATTTCAGTGGGGAAGATGATTATACTTTTTACATCGGCGACGGATATACAGATGTGTGCCCATCCCAATTTTGCGATTTTATTTTTGCAAAGAATACACTGCTGCGGCAATGCGAAATAAACAGAGTTACGTATTTCCCATACTCCACATTTAACGATGTAACAAAAAAAATTAGCGAGTTGAAAGACAAAAGGCGGCTCCGCAAGAGACATCAAGCGGAACTGAAAAGAAGAGAAGTTTTCATTTCCGGATGAACCGGAAATGAGTCATTAGGGATTAGTCATTTTATGAGCAACTTTGCAAGTAACATTTTTAAGTACCGAAGCTACACCCCGCTTCCCTTTGTGGCTTTGATGGTTGTTTTTCAGAAAGCAACTATCGAGAGCATGCTGACCGGCTTTGCTGTTCTCATGCTTGGAGAATTCTTTCGTCTGTGGGGAGTTTCATACGCCGGCAGCGAAACGAGAACGACAAGTGGTGTCGGCGGAACGTATTTGGTTGTTTCCGGCGCTTACGCTTATTTGCGCAATCCTCTATACCTCGGCAACATGCTTATGTACCTTGGCGTTGGAATAATGTCGATGGCTTTATTTCCTTATCTTCAAATTATCGCGCTCTGTTTCTTCTATTGGCAATATACCGTGATAATAAAAGAGGAAGAAAATTTTTTACGTGGGAAGTACGGACAAAGCTATATTGATTATTGTGCTTCCGTACCTAAACTGATACCAAATTTTTCGCGATATAAAAATCCGGGCATCGAACAACCCTTGTTTAATTTGCAAGCGGGATTACGTTCCGAAAGGCGAACTTCCCAGGCAATAGTTTTAATTGTATTGTTAATAATAATCCGTTACGTGCTGAGTTGAATAAGAAATTAATGATCATAGCGGGCGAAGCTTCCGGTGATCTGCACGGCGCCTGTTTGATAAGAGAATTAAAAAAACTCGATTCCACGATTCAGATTTTCGGCATCGGCGGCGATAGAATGATTTCCGCCGGAATGAACGCGCAATATCATATCAAACAGATGGCGTTCTTAGGATTCATCGAAGTGCTGCGCCATTTACCGTTCATTACTAAAGTCCGGCAAGAGTTGATCAAGAAAATTGAAGACGAAAAAATAAATACAGTTGTGCTGATTGATTACCCCGGTTTCAATTTGAACATCGCGAAGAAACTTCATGCGCTTGGTAAAAAAATCATCTATTACATTGCCCCGCAAGTGTGGGCTTGGGGAACCGGAAGAATAAAAAAGATTAGACGGTTGGTAAACAAGATGCTGGTTGTATTCCCTTTCGAAGAAGAACTTTACAGACGCGAAAATGTGAACGTTGAGTACGTCGGTCATCCGTTGGTTGAAAGCATTGAGAACTATTCAATAATGAGCAAGGAAACTTTTTTTTCAAAATTGAATCTTGAAACCGGCAAAGAAATCCTTTTGATACTGCCCGGCAGTAGAAAACATGAGATTAGAAAAATATTTCCGGAATGTATTGCAGCGGCAGAAGAATTGTCAAAAGATTTCAATCTTCAGACAGTTGTAGCTTGTGCAGAAAACATCGACGAGAAGATTTTCCGTAGTCTTGCAAGCGAAACAAATTATAAGATCGTTAAAGGATATACGTACGACTTGCTAAAACATTCGCGCTTCGGAATTATAAAATCCGGAACGTCAACGCTTGAAGCCGGATATTTTCAGCTTCCGTTCATCGTTGTTTACTCTACAAGTTTTATGACTTACTGGCTTGGTAAGAAAGTTGTTAACATAAGCAACATTGCTATGGCAAATATCTTATTGAAGGAAACCGTTGTTGATGAGTTGATTCAGAATGACGTAAACGAAAAAAACATCTATGATAAGTGCGCATCGATTCTTTCCGATAAAGAAAAATACAATTCGCTTAGGAACAAACTTGGCGAGTTAAAGAATAAACTTGGCGGACCCGGGGCTTCGCAAAAAGCCGCCGTGTCAATTTATGCTTTGTTGAATGAAGCTTAGCGAGAAACAAAGAAACGTTCTTCGATATATTGGAATTAAAAGTGCGAGCATAGCAATTCGTCTCTTAATGAAAACGTTAAGGATTAGAATTGTGAACGGTGGAGCGATAACAAAAACCATGAATGAAAAAAGAAATTTCGTTTCGGCATTCTGGCACGGCTCAATGATGGTCGGATGGTACATTCATCGCATGAAAAATGTTTCTGCTCTGGTAAGCCAAAGTAAAGACGGAGATGTGCTTGCCGCAGTGCTTGAAAAATGGAATTACAATGTTGTACGCGGTTCAAGTTCGGTAGGCGGACAAGAAGCTTTAGCAATTATGGTTGAACTCATTCAAAAAAATTATTCGCTGGCAATTACTCCTGATGGACCGCGCGGGCCGATTCACAAGATGAAAGCCGGCGCCGTTGTGGCGGCTAAGAAATCTTCCGTTCCGCTTTTCTTGGCTGGCATCGGAATCAAAAATAAGATTGTTCTAAAAAGCTGGGATCGTTTTGAGGTTCCGAAACCGTTTGCGAAAGTTGTAGTTGTTTATTCCGAGCCGGTTTTGATTGATGGAAATTTAAGTCGCGATGAAACAAGCAAAAAAATAGTTGAATGTGAAAATTTGTTAAATAAGCTGCAAAAGGATGCGTTGAAGTTGTGCTAAAATTAGTAAGAATATTGTTATCACCGTTGGCAATAATTTTTTCGTTCATTATAAAAGTCAGAAATTCGTTCTTTGATAAAAACATTTTTAAAGTGTCTAAAGTCGATGCAAAAGTAATTTCCGTGGGCAACTTAACCGTAGGCGGTTCCGGTAAAACACCCGCGGTGATGATGCTAGCAAAGACTTTGCAGAGTCAAAACATAAAAATCGGTTTGTTAAGCCGTGGTTACGGACGCAAATCATACGGTTATGTTTACGTCAGCAACGGAAAAGAAATCTTGAGTTCCGTCGATGAATCCGGGGACGAAATGTACTTCATGTCGGACGAACTGAAGGTTCCGACCGCAGTTGCCGAACGCAGAGTTGACGGCGCAAAACGGTTCATTCGCGATTCACATGTTGACGCGATAATACTTGACGATGCGTTCCAACACAGATGGATTCACCGCGATCTCGATGTCGTGGTAATCGATCAGAGATTCTTGCTTAAAACGGGACGGATAGAACAAAAGATGCTTCCGCAGGGTTTAATGAGAGAACCTTTTAGTTCTTTGGAGCGCGCCGATGTAATAATTATCAACAGAAAATTTTCCGTCAAAGAAGAGATTCCGGAAAAACTGAAAAAATATTTTGTGAACAAGCAAGTGTTTACCGGGTTTTATATCGAAGAAGGAATATACGACGTCAAGACGCATCATTCGTTCGACATGAAAGAATTTCAAGGACAAAAGAGTTTGGTGGTTTGCGGAATAGCGAACCCGGACTCTGTCTTAAAAGTTTTAGAGAAAAATAATATCGACGTTACAAACAAAATGATCTTTACCGATCATAAAAATTACAATCTGAGAGAAGTGCAGAACATCAGAAAGAAATTTTACGATACCAATTCATACTCTGTTCTGACTACGCAAAAGGATGCGGTTAAGCTGAACAAGTTTTCCAAGGAGTTGGACGACATCGATATTTATTATCTCAAGATCGAACTGAAACTCGATGAGCATGAAAAGTTTAACCAATTAATTTTGAAATCAATCAATTAATAAAAGAAACATTATTTGGAGGAATATTAAATGGCTACAGCAGCAAAAAAATATGTCTATTATTTCGGCGGAAAACGTGCTGAAGGTAAAGCTGACATGAAAGAACTTCTCGGCGGCAAAGGCGCCAACCTTGCCGAAATGGTAAATATCGGTTTACCTGTCCCCGCCGGCTTCACAATTACAACAGAAGTCTGCACGGCATATTATGAGAACAAAAAGAAATATCCCAAAGAACTGGAAAAACAAGTTAAAGACGCTCTCGCAAAAGTTGAAAAAGAAATGGGCGCAAAGTTTGGCGATTCCAAAAATCCATTGTTGGTTTCGGTTCGATCAGGCGCTCGCGCTTCTATGCCCGGGATGATGGAAACTATTTTGAATGTAGGTTTGAACAACACAACACGTGAAGCATTAATCGCAAAGACCGGCAACCCGCGTTTCGTTTATGATTCGCATCGCCGTTTAATTCAAATGTATTCCGATGTTGTAATGGAAAAAGCTGCCGGCATCGAACCCGAAGAAGGCAGGGGTGTTCGTCAGCAGCTTGAACATGAACTTCACAAAATGAAAGAAGCTCGCGGCGCTCAAAGTGATACCGATTTAACATCTGACGATCTGAAAGAACTTATCGAAATTTACAAAGCAAAAGTTCAAGAAGTTTTAGGCAAGCCGTTCCCCGAAGAACCAATGGCTCAACTTTGGGGCGCTATCTCTGCTGTATTTCAAAGCTGGATGGGTAAACGCGCGATCTCCTACAGAAGAATTGAAGGCATACCGGATGATTGGGGAACCGCAGTAAACGTTCAATCCATGGTATTCGGCAACATGGGCGATACATCCGCAACCGGCGTTGCGTTCACACGTAACCCCGCTACCGGCGAAAATTATTTTTACGGCGAGTGGTTACCAAACGCACAAGGTGAAGACGTTGTTGCAGGCATCAGAACTCCTAACCCGATTAACGAAGTTGGAAAGAGCGAACATACCGAACATCTTCCGTCGCTCGAAACCGGGATGCCGCCAACATATAAACAGCTTCACGGAATTCAGAGAACGCTCGAAAAACATTATCACGATATGCTTGATATAGAATTCACGATTCAAGAAGGCAGACTTTACATGCTTCAGTGCCGCGTTGGAAAAAGAAACGGTCCTGCCGCGGTGAAGATGGCGCTTGAAATGTATAATGAAAAACTTATTACAAAAGAAGAAGCCGTTATGCGCGTTCAGCCTTCACAATTAGACGAGCTTCTCCATCCAATCATCGACCCGGTTGCAGAAAAAAATGTTAGTGCGATTGCAAAAGGTTTGCCGGCAGGTCCCGGCGGCGCAAGCGGTCAAGTTGTATTCTCTGCTTCCGATGCAGTTGCATGGGCAAAGAGCGGCAAGAGAGTAATTTTAGTTCGCGAAGAAACCAATCCGGAAGACATTGAAGGAATGCGCGCGGCACAGGCAATCCTAACCGGTCGTGGCGGAATGACTTCTCACGCAGCGTTAGTTGCACGCGGCTGGGGTAAATGCTGCATCGTAGGCGCCGGATCGATCAAATTAAATTACAACGAAAAATATTTCACGGTCGGCGGTGTTACAGTCCGCCAAGGCGATTGGTTAACGCTCAACGGTTCGAAAGGAACTGTTTACCAGGGCGAATTGCCAATGATAAAAGCCGCGGAAGAGAATCCGGATTTTCAGGCATTCATGAAAATTTGCGATCAAGTAAGAAAATTAAAAGTAAGAACGAACGCAGATACTCCTGAAGACGCCGCGCGCGCACGTGCATTCGGCGCTGAAGGAATCGGCTTGTTCAGAACCGAACACATGTTCTACGGAAAACATTCCGAAGAACCGTTGTTCAAACTCCGCAAGATGATTGTATCTAAGACCGAACAAGAAAGACGGGATGCATTAAACGAACTTTATCCTCACGTAAAAGCTGACATAAAAGGTACGCTCGAAGCAATGGACGGATTTCCGGTTACAATTCGTACGCTCGACCCGCCGCTTCATGAATTCGTTCCGACTAGAAATGATGAAAGAGAAAAACTTGCCGGCAGTCTTGGAATTTCTTTGCACGAATTAAATGAAAGAGCAGAAAAGTTACATGAAAGCAATCCGATGATGGGACACCGCGGCGTTCGTCTTGGTATCACATATCCGGAAATTACAGAGATGCAAGTTCGCGCAATTTTTGAAGCAACTGCTGAATTATTAGCTGATGGCAAAAAAGCATTTCCGGAAATAATGATTCCTGTTGTTGGACATGAGAACGAACTCAGAGATCAATATCAACTTGTCTCCAAAATATATGCTGAAGTCTGCGAGAAGTTCGGCATTAAGAAAATTCCTCACATGACCGGAACAATGATCGAAATTCCGCGCGCATGTTTGACCGCTGATAAAATTGCCGAGTACGCTCAGTTTTTCTCATTCGGCACAAACGACTTAACGCAAATGGGTTTCGGATTCTCGCGCGATGATATCGGCGGATTCTTGCCGGATTATCTCGAAAAGAAAATTCTTCCGGTCGATCCGTTCCAATCAATCGATCAAGAAGGTATCGGTCAGTTAATGATCACCGCCGTTACAAAAGGAAGAGCGACACGCGGCGATTTGAAGATCGGCATTTGCGGCGAACACGGCGGCGAACCAAAATCCGTTGAGTTCTGTCACAAAATCGGATTGAACTACGTAAGCTGTTCACCGTTCCGCGTTCCAATTGCAAGATTGGCGGCGGCTCATGCAGTTGTTAAAGAAATGAAAAATACAAAACCAGTAAAAGGCGCTGCCAAGAAATCTGCAAAACCAGTACGTCGCGGCGGAAAATCGGCAAAGAAAAAATAAGTGAACAATTGTCATTCTTCCTCGTCAGTTCCAACGAATGACAAAAATTTGAACAACAAGAGGAGAATAAATGAAGTTATCTGATTTCAAGTACAACTTACCAAAGACGGCGATCGCAAAACATCCGGTCTCTCCGCGCGATAAATCGAAGTTGATGGTTCTTAATCGCGCTACAGGCGAGATAGAGCAGCATACGTTTGCCGACGTTGTAGATTTTATGGAAAAGGGCGACGTGGTAGTAGTCAATAAAACTAAAGTTATGCAGGCGCGATTGTTCGGCAAGAAAGAAAGAACGAACGCTAAGATTGAAGTATTTGTATTGCGCGAATTAAATAAAGAAGAAAATATTTGGGATGTGATTGTTGATCCCGCCCGTAAGGTGAGAATCGGAAATAGAATCTACTTCAATGATAAGTTGTGGTGCGAAGTTATCGATAATACAACTTCACGAGGACGCACGGTTCGTTTCAACGAAGATGCGGGAGATATTTTCAAAGCGATCGAAAAAATCGGTCACACTCCCCTTCCACCGTATATCAAACGCGACGCCGTTGCAAACGATAAAGACAATTACCAGACAATCTTTGCCGAAGTTGACGGTTCTGTTGCCGCGCCGACTGCCGCGCTGCATTTTTCATCAACACTCGCGCGCAAAGTTGAGAAGAAAGGAATTAAAATTGTTCCGGTAATTCTTCACATCGGGCTCGGTACATTCCGCCCCGTTGAAGTTGAAGATCTGACGAAACATAAAATGGATTCCGAATTTTTCGAGGTACCTGAAGAAACGGCAAAAGTAATTAACAAGGCACTTCAAGAAAAGAAAAATGTGTATGTTGTTGGAACAAGCACCTGCCGCGCTCTTGAAAGCAGCGTTACCGCCGAAGGTTTTGCAAAACATAATTTCGGCTGGACGGATAAATTCATTTTTCCTCCTTACGATTTCAAGATCACAAAGAAACTGATTACGAATTTTCATCAGCCGGAATCGACATTGATGATGCTCGCCGCAGCATTTGCGGGATATGATTTTATTGTTAAAGCATATAAGAAAGCATTGAAGGACGGCTATCGCTTCTTAAGTTACGGCGATGCCATGTTGATTATATAAGTAGGTCGAGACTCTGTCTCGACCTTATGCTAGGCGATTCAGAGAATCGCTCTACAAAAAATGGTGCTATGTTGATTATATAACAAATGTCTGTAGGTCGAGACTCTGTCTCGACCTACAGACGATTCGGAGAATCGTCCTACTTATATGAAATGTTATGCAATAATTCCTTCTGGAGGTTTGGGCAAGCGGATGAACAATCCGCAACCCAAACAATATATGCAGTTCCACGGCAAGGAGTTGATCGCATATACGCTTGATGTTTTTCAGAAGTCAAATCAAATAGACTCAATTGTTGTCGCCGCACAAAAAGAATTTTTCCCGCTGCTTAACGAGATCAAACAAAAGTACTCGCTGACAAAATTAGAAAGCATTGTTGAAGGAGGACAAGAAAGGCAGCATTCGGTTTTCAATGCGCTCAAGTCAATACAGTGTGATGAAAATGATATTATCGTGGTACATGACGCTGTAAGACCTCTTCTCTCGCAAGAAATTCTATCGAAGTCAATTGATACAGCTATGCAGTTTGGAAGCGCTGTTGTTGCAATCAAAGCGAGGGACACATTGATAAACGGAACCGATTCTGTTTTATCATACGTTGACCGGAGTGAAATATTTTACGCTCAAACTCCACAAGTTTTCCGGTATGGCATTTTGATGGACGCTATGAATAAAGCTGAAGAAGAAAATTTTATCGGTACGGATGAATCAATGCTTGTCCACCGCGCCGGTTACAAAGTAAAAATTGTTGAAGGCTCATCAATAAACTTCAAGATTACCAACCAGGATGATATTAAACTTTTCGAATTGCTTACCCGTAACAAGTGAGAAATACAACCCGAATACAGACTACTACGAATGGCAGAAAGGAATGGGAGCTAACGCATCAGATGCCAACACAATACCGGAGCTGAAAAACTTCAAGACAGCAAAGAAGACAAGCTTTGTTGATGATGAAGTGCCGAAAGGTGTAAGAGTGTTTTACAGAGTGAGAGCGGCAAATACAAACGGCGTTGGTCCGTGGAGCGAAGCTGTTAGCAAAGTGCAGTGATGTAATTAAATTGTAGGTCGATTCTCTGAATCGACGCTGAGCGCATCATGGAGTTACATTAAACTTGTTGCTAGTCGAAACAGAGTTTCGACCTACAAATATTAATGCTAGGTGCAAAAATTTTTCTCCATTTGTTTTTGGTTTGATTTCTCACAGTGTTGAAAAAAGTTTAGTAGTCTTACTAGTTGCTTTTTGTAAAATATTTGTTATTTTGTTTTCAGAACTTATGGGGAACCATAACATGTCAAAGTACTTCTTAAATAACAGCTCAAACTAACCAACGGCGGGGGAAATATGACGTAG
>JAKAEE010000023.1:0-2759 GCA_021820065.1 Bacteroidota bacterium
TTGATAGGGCGGTACCTTTAGTAGAATTGAGCAACGCGCAGCAAGAACTTTACGAGATTCGTCTCTCCGTTGCCAATCTCGTTGCATCAAAAAATGAATCTGAGAGAACAATGCTCGAAAAAGCTATTACCAATCATGAAAAAAAGGCGGAAGAACTTATTGCAAAGTTTGCCGCGACCGATCTAAATAGTGAAGAGAAAAGGTTATATGAAGAATATAAAAAATCATGGGAGAAGTTTAAGCCGATGGTGGCAAAAGGTATCCAGTTGGCACTGGGAGAGAATGAACAAGAAGCACATGCATTTGAAGCTGGTGCATTTGATTTTGCAGCCAAAAGGATAACTGAAGAACTAGACAGCGTTTGCACTTCTGAGGAACATCTGGCAGATTCTTTGGCTCAAGATATTGCAAAAGATTACAGTACTGCAAGCATTGAAATATATTTGGTGTTAGGTATTGGAATTGCATTTGCTGTTTTTCTAGCAGTTTTCATTTCAAATTATTTATCCAAGTCTATTAATCAAGTTATTCTCAAAATGAACGGTATTAAAGAAGTTGATATTCAAAATCTTTCTAGATGCGGAGAACAGCTTGCAAATGGCGATCTTAATATTAATTTGGATTCTAAATTAACGCTGATAGAAATTAAATCGAATGATGAAATAGGAATTCTGGCAACAAGTTTAAATCAGATTAATGCAGGGGTTCAAAATACTATTAAGTCAATTGGTGTAGCGGTTAGTGCAATAAAAGATACAGTTCTCGAATCAAACATGCTTGTTGAAGCTGCGGTTAACGGCAACCTTTCTACACGGGGGAATGTCAATAAGTTCAATGGTAGCTATAAAGAATTGGTTAACGGTCTTAATGCAACAGTTGACGCTGTTGTTCAGCCAATAAATGAATCGAGCATAGTATTGGAAAAACTTGCTCAAGGTGATTTAACTGTACGAATGACCGGCGAATACAAAGGGAATTATGCAGTGATAAAAAATAGTATTAACAGTTTAGCAGATTCATTCGGTGGCGCACTCTCGGATGTATCAGAAGCGGTTCATGCAACGGCAAGTGCAAGCAGTCAAATTTCATCTAGCTCAGAAGAGATGGCTGCAGGTGCGCAGGAACAAAGTTCTCAAACTGCTGAAGTAGCAAGCGCAGTTGAGCAAATGACTAAAACAATTGTTGAGACAACTAAAAATTCTGCAAGAGCTTCCGAATCGGCTAAGAATGCAGGAACAATTGCAAAAGACGGCGGCAAAGTTGTAAGTGAAACTATTGAGGGCATGAACCGTATTGCAGATGTTGTTAAGAACTCCGCGGTAATTGTTCAAGCTTTAGGGAAAAGCAGCAATGAAATCGGAGAAATTGTTCAAGTGATTGATGATATTGCAGATCAAACAAACCTATTGGCATTAAACGCTGCAATAGAAGCTGCTCGCGCAGGAGAACAAGGGCGCGGATTTGCTGTCGTGGCGGACGAAGTTAGAAAACTAGCCGAACGAACTACAAAAGCTACCAAGGAAATTGCTACGATGATCCGGCAAATACAAAAAGATACCGAAGGCGCCGTGGTTTCGATGAATGAAGGTACTACTGAAGTTGAAAAAGGAAAAGTATTAGCCGATAGAGCAGGACAGGCATTAAAACAAATTATTTCCGGTGCCGAAGAAGTAGTCGATATTTCAACTCAAGTTGCAGCTGCCAGCGAAGAGCAATCGTCAGCCGCAGAACAAATCAGCAGGAATATTGAATCGATCAGCAGTGTAACCAATCAAAGCGCCTCGGGGGTTCAGCAGATAGCACGCGCTGCAGAAGACCTCAATAGAATGACCGTGAATTTACAAGATTTAATTGCACGCTTTAAATTGGACGAAGGGTCACAAAGATTGGAAAAGAATATTTCGCTGGAAAATTCACAAAGTCAGATGGCTGTTCGGTCTAACGGCAAGTTGGTTAAATACTAACATAAACTTCTCTGGAGTTTACAGATTTTGATGATACATATTGTAGGGCGAACCTGTCCCGCTCTTCAGTGGGAACTCCGTTTCGCCCCCTTTACTTCTTTTACCGCAAATATTAATAGAGCGATTCCGTCAAAGCCGGACATGTCGGAGAATAGCGCTGCAATTATTTAAAACAAAAATCCCGACTAGTCGTCGGGATTCTTCGCTCCGTCCCGCAAAGCGGGAAACTTGCAACCCTGCGGTTAATCCGGCATTTGCCGGACTCTACCATTGAGAAAATGGGACCTTATGAAATCTCTACCTTTATGGGATTTAAGTTCTTTCTCCCTTTTCATTGCCTCACTTCTCGTTTTGAATTCTTCATAATGAATCAATTGCCACGGCGTATATCTCTTAGTGAAATTTGATAAGCCAAGATTGTGTTCTTCTAATCTCATCTGAAGAAAATTTGTCTGACCTACGTAAAGTTTATCAAACTTTACCGAATATAAAACATAGGTGTAAAACATATAAGGCTACAATTACTTTAAAAAAGAAAATCCGGCTTCTGCCGGACTTCTTGGCTCCGCGGGCAAGGCTCGAACTTGCAACCCTGCGGTTAACAGCCGCATGCTCTACCATTGAGCTACCGCGGAATTCAATCTTTTTTTTCCGGTTTAGCAACTCTGCGGTTAATCCGGCATTTGCCGGACTCTACCATTGAGCTACCGCGGAATTCAATCTTTTTTTTCCGGTTTAGCAACTCTGCGGTTAATCCGGCATTTGCCGGACTCTACCATTGAGCTACCGCGGAAT
>JAKAEE010000023.1:2769-45278 GCA_021820065.1 Bacteroidota bacterium
CGGTTAATCCGGCATTTGCCGGACTCTACCATTGAGCTACCGCGGAATTCAATCTTTTTTTTCCGGTTTAGCAACTCTGCGGTTAATCCGGCATTTGCCGGACTCTACCATTGAGCTACCGCGGAATTCAATCTTTTTTTTCCGGTTTAGCAACTCTGCGGTTAATCCGGCATTTGCCGGACTCTACCATTGAGCTACCGCGGAATAAATTTGCGGCGTAAAAATAGACTTTCAACCAACTTTTGTCAAGGGTGGCGAATGAATAATTTCTACTGGTTCATTATTTTCAGTATAACATAGCCGGTCGTCCAATTCAGATCACGTTATTTGAACAAGAATACAAATTAATCAATATCATTACTTTTAATTAAATTTCCTTTCAACTAATAACACAATAGATAATTTTTTAACCGTGACATAAATTTCGGTAAGTATTATTAAATCTATCAAGGGTGAACATGCAAAAGTCGGATGAACTGAAATCTAAAGTTCAAGATGCATTTAGCGATTGGGAAAGGAACGTTTATCAAAAATCAATTTCAAAATTCCCCGAGCGACAAGAATCATTCACCACTCAATCATTCACTAAAGTTGAACCGCTTTACACTCCAGTTGATTCTGATCCGAGTGAATACAATGAGAAGTTAGGTTACCCCGGAAGTTATCCGTTTACACGCGGCGTGCAGCCATCAATGTATCGCGGAAAACTTTGGACGATGCGTCAATACGCCGGATTCGGAACTGCAAAAGAATCGAACGAACGATACCGTTACTTGTTATCGCAAGGACAAATGGGTTTGTCGGTTGCGTTCGACCTCCCGACACAAATCGGTTACGACAGCGATCATCCTATGGCACTTGGTGAAGTTGGAAAAGTGGGGGTTGCAATCGACACGCTTGCCGATATGGAAATTCTGTTTGATAAAATTCCGCTCGATAAAGTTTCCACTTCAATGACAATCAACGCACCCGCATCTGTTCTATTGGCGCTTTACATTGCCGTCGCAGAGAAACAAGGAATTGGCAAAGATAAAATCAGCGGTACGATTCAGAATGATATTTTAAAAGAATATGTAGCGCGCGGAACATACATTTATCCGCCGAAAGCTTCGATGCGGTTAATCACCAACATTTTTGAATACTGCGCAAAAGAAATCCCGAAATGGAATACAATTTCAATTTCGGGTTATCATATTCGCGAAGCCGGTTCAACCGCAGCGCAGGAAGTCGGATTTACACTTGCAGACGGAATCGCATACGTCGGCACTGCAATCAAAGCCGGGTTGGATGTGGACGAGTTTGCGGGACAGCTTTCATTCTTCTTCAACTCGCACAATGATCTTTTGGAAGAAGTCGCAAAGTTTCGCGCTGCTCGCCGTCTCTGGGCAAAGATCATGAAAGAACGTTTTGGCGCCAAGAAAGAAAAATCTCAGATGCTGCGCTTTCACACTCAAACGGCCGGATCATCTCTTACTGCTCAACAAATCGATAACAATATTGTAAGAGTAGCTGTTCAAACTCTTGCGGCGGTGCTTGGTGGAACGCAAAGCTTACACACAAACTCGCGCGATGAAGCGCTCGCGCTTCCTACTGAAGATTCCGTAAAGATCGCGCTTCGCACTCAGCAGATTGTCGCCTACGAAAGCGGCGTTACAAATACAATCGATCCACTCGCCGGCTCTTATTATGTTGAATCGTTAACGAATCAAATTGAAAAAGAAGCCGAAGAATACATCAATCGAGTGGATTCGATGGGTGGAATGATAAGTGCAATCGAGGCCGGGTACATTCAATCAGAAATTCAAAAATCGGCGTATAGATTCCAACAGGAAATTGAACGCGGTGAAAGAATTATCATAGGCGTAAATAAATTCCAAGAAAAAGATGAACAGAAAAATGAATTGCTGAAAATTGATGAGAAGGTTCAGCGTGATCAGATAGCATTTTTAAAGAAAATCCGCGCAGAACGAAATAACGACGACGTAAAACTAAAACTATCTGCGTTAAAAAAAGCTGCCGAAGGAAATGAAAATCTTATTCCTTTTATTCTTGAGGCGGTTAGGACTTATGCAAGCATTGGAGAAATTTCCAACACACTACGAGATGTTTTCGGCGAGTACAAAGAGCAAGTTACAATCTAAAAACAAATTGAGAATTGAGAATGTAAGAGGAAAGGTATGAACTTAACAAAAATAGAGCACATTGGAATTGCAGTTAAAAATCTTGAAGAGTCCATCAAGCATTACGAAAACATTTTCGGATTGAAGTGTTATGCAATTGAGGAAGTCAAAGATCAAAAAGTTAGAACCGCATTTTTCATGATAGGACAGACTAAAATTGAGTTGCTGGAATCAACCGAACCGGACGGACCGATTGCAAGATTTATCGAAAACAAAGGGGAAGGAATTCATCACATTGCATTTGCAACAGACAATTTGAACGACGCACTAAAAGAAGCAGCAGAAAAAAACATTCAGCTAATTCATAAAGAACCGCGTTTCGGCGCAGAAGATTTTAAGATCGCATTCCTTCATCCAAAATCAAACAACGGAATTTTGATTGAACTCTGTGAAAAGAAAAAGTCTTAAGTAGAACTTTTTCTACTGCTTTAGCTCATATCCTTCAGAACGGGAAATGTAAGCGGCACACGTTATATCCCCCGTAACATTCAAAACTGTTCTGCACATATCAAGAAGGCGATCGGCGCCGAGAATAATTGCGATGCCTTCAGGGGGAATGTTAACCATTGCCAGAACAATCACTAAAAGCGGAATCGATCCAGACGGCACTCCGGCAGAACCAACTGCAGTTAGTACGCTCATAATTATCACAATAATCTGAACACCAAATGACAACTGAATGCCGAAAACTTGAGCAAGGAAAAGAACCGTTACGCCTTCAAATAATGCTGTACCGTTCATATTCATAGTTGCGCCCAATGGTAAAACAAAACCGGTTATGTGCGAAGGAATACCAAGATTAGTTTGTGAAACGGAAATTGTCGTCGGTAAAGTTGCATTACTTGAACTGGTTGAAAATGCGGTCAGCATAACCGTTTCTACCTTGCGGAAGAATTTCATCGGATTATAGCGCGCAAATATTTTTATAAGGATTGAAAAAACTCCGAACTGATGAATCGCTAATCCCACTAAAACGGTAATGATGTACATGCTTAACGCGACCAGAAGATGAAAACCAAATCTAGAAGTCACACTGAAGATTAAAGCCGCAACACCGAACGGAGCCAGCTTCATAGCAAGATTGATAACAACTACAGTAACATCGTTGATACCTTCCAGTAACCGAATTATTGGTTCAGCTTTATTCTTGTCTATCAACGTTAGCGCGATGCCAACAATTAATGAGATGAATATTAATGCAAGCATATCGGGATTTGGTTTAGCTACTGCCGAAAAAGGATTGCGCGGAACTATGTTTACCAAAGTTTGAATTCCAAATTCCGTTTTCTCGGTTGCTTCTTTTATTTCAGTTGCTTGCCCTCTGTATGAAGTTAACAATTGAGTCTTAGTTTCAGCGGGCAAATAATCGCCCGGACGAATAACATTCACAAGCACCAAACCTATAGTAACAGCAAGAGTAGTGACAAGAATAAAGTAGCTGATGGTTTTGAATCCAATGCGGCCGAGTTTTTTCAAATCACCAATCTGGGCTACACCTAAAGATAGACTTGCAAACACCAGCGGGATAACCATCATAATAAGCAGATTCAAAAATATTTTTCCTAACGGATCGCTTATATAATTCTGAACGATTACCAGCCAGGGTGCATTTGGAAATAGAAAATTGCATGAAACGCCGGCAACGGCACCGAAAATCAGTCCTATAAAAATTTTTGAGTGTCTGCTCATATTATTTATCCTCACTAATCTCGTATGATTTGATGAATCAGTTTAACTGCAACGGTTTTACAATCTTTGCAACAGCTTTTTATAAAAATAGAAAATATTCATCACTAATACTTATGCCATAGATATTTTATTGCTAGAACTTTCATCGCAGACATGATAGTCCAGAAAAATATATCTTTCCCTTGAGTCTATAGTTGAATATTTTCCGCCCTAAAATAGAAGGCAAACATGAAAAAGTATTTACTCTTCGCCGCGATTCTTTTTATTGTTCATGTTGTAACGCTAGCTCAGGATGGCTCGGATTACTGTTCACAAGCCAAGATACGCGCTTATCAGCGGTTGAATAAAGTTTCTCAGGTTCAGTATCCAGGCGACAGCAACATTGATGTTACTTACTATAAACTGGATCTCACAGTTACTGCAAATCCGAATTACTTGTTAGGAAGGGTAACTGTCAATGCCCGAGTTGCTCAGTCACAAATCAACTCATTCTACCTGGATTTGGTAAATGCTTTAACCGTTTCATCGGTAACTTTGAACGGAAACAATTTGAGTTTTTCTCAGCCCTCAAACAGCAATCAACTTGTAATTACGCTTAATAGAAATTATTCTTTTGGAGAATCGTTTAGCGTTGTTATCTCTTATGCAGGCGTTCCAACTTCCGGGAACGGTTTGATAAGCAGCGCTTCATTTTCTTTTTATGATCAGAATGCCGGAAAAATTGTTATCTCATCATTAAGCGAACCGTACGGCGCACGCGATTGGTGGCCTTCGAAAGACACTCCCGCCGACAAAGTCGATTCATCGGATGTATGGATTACTGCAGACAGTTCATACACTTCCGTATCAAACGGAAAACTCGTTGATGTTGTTAACAACGGCAACGGAACAAAAACATACAAATGGCATAACAGTTATCCCATTGCCAATTATTTGATCTCGATTGCTGTCAGCTATTATGCAATTTATCAGAGTACATTTCAGTACGCGCCGGGAAAAACTTTTCCGATAATTCATTACAGCTATCCCGAAAGATTAACTCCCGCAAGAAAAGCATTGCTCGATAAAACCAAAGACATGATGCAAATTTATTCAGATAAGTTTGGGACATATCCTTACACGAGAGAAAAATATGCTCATGCAGAATTCGCATGGAGCGGCGGGATGGAACATCAAACGTGCACTTCGCTTGGCGGCGGCGCGATGAACAGCGAGATGGTAATTGCACACGAATTGGCTCATCAATGGTTCGGTGATAAAGTAACATGCAAGGATTGGCAGAACATCTGGCTGAATGAAGGATTTGCTTCGTACTGCGAATGCATTTACCGGGAAGCCAAATACGGCTCGGCAGATTTCAACAGTTACGTCTCAAATTTTATGACGCGAGCTAAAACAGCAACTGGAACGATCTACGTTCAAAACATTAACGATGAAAACGAGATTTTTAATTCGGCGCGTTCATACAAAAAAGGCGCAATGGTTCTTCACATGCTGCGTGGAATTGTTGGCGACGCTAATTTTTTCGAAATCATGAAAGAATATGCTAATGAACCGGGACTTGCATACAACGTTGCAACAACGGAAGATTTTCAGCGTATTGCCGAACGTGTAAGCGGAATGAACTTGAATTATTTTTTCCATGAATGGATTTACGGCGAGAACTATCCTAAGTACACATTTGGATGGAACTATCAAACAAGCAACGGGAATAATTACAGTTTAGTTGTTCGTATCGCACAAAACGTTAATTCAAATCCATCTTTTTTCACTATGCCCATTCAATTGACTGTTAGAACTGAAAATGGCGTAGAAAATTTCTCAATTGTAAATAATTTGCAGACTCAGGTATTCCAATTACCTTTAAACGGAAAGCCAATTTCAATTCAAGTTGATCCAAATAATTGGCTGCTGAAAGATATTCTGGCAATCAATTTTGAGCCGGATCTTGTTATCACACCATATAGTTTCTACCTTTCTCAAAATTATCCGAATCCGTTCAATCCATCGACAGTGATTGGTTACCAATTGCCTGTTGCGGGAAATGTAAGTTTGAAAGTTTACGACGAATTGGGCAAGGAAGTCGCAACACTTGTAAATCAAATTCAGTCAGCAGGCATATATAATTTTCAATTCTCAATCCGCAATTTTCAATTATCCAGCGGTGTTTATTTTTATACTTTGAAATGCGGCGATTTCGTAGAGACTAAGAAAATGATGCTGCTCAAGTAGCATTTCTAAAAATAAAAAACCGGAGAAGACAAATCCGCTCCGGTTTTGTTCATAACAATATCTTACGATTTTTATGCTGCGGTTTTTGGTTTGTAAATCATTGCTGCTGCAACACCAAAGATAACAGATTCGATTAAACCGTAAATGAACCACTGTACAGCAAGGCTTGCCGGCAACGGATAAACAACGTGCTGTGCTACGGCTGCCATAAATTGTATGAAGATGCCAATATAAATTCCGTAGCGGACACCCTCCATGATCCCTTTGTTCTCATAACCTTTTACAAAAATGAATACAAAGAAAAATGAGTAAACCAAATCTGCAATCCACATCATCCACATTTTTGCATCCATCTCAGCCATCGGCCGGAAAATTTTGGAAATCTCGGGATTAGAGTAAGTAGAAGATAAAATTACCACGTTGACTAGGTAATTTGTTACCTCCAGCAGAATAAACACCACCACAAAAGCAGTTACTAACTTTTTTGTGTTCATACAAATCCTCTAATTTGTTATATGATTTTTTATTCAGGAGAGGAATCTTTGCCAACACTATCAGAACTTCAGCAAATAGTTTCTAATTGTCAATCAAAATAGTTGACGGGGCTAAATTCAATTGTCGCGATTTGTTCGCAAAAAGTTATCAAAGTCAAAATAATTTTCCATTCATATATACAATTCATATTTTTCCGCCCAACATTTCAATCTTAGGAATCAAAATGGAAAAGGCGATCTTTACTTCGTTAGCATTCTTTTTTTTTATTTCTGTTGTCTATGCGGGATTCGATTTCGTTGGTGGAGTAAAAAATTTCAAGTTGGAATCTAACCGCGTCGAGTTCACGCTCAGCAATGCAAAGCTGAACATCTACATTGTTAATCAAAACTTGATTCGTTTCCGATATACCAATCAAAATGATTTTTCTACAGCCGCTTCATACGCCGTTATCTATCAGCAGCCCGAAAAGATAAAATTCGATTTCAAAGAAGAAAAAAATTTTTTCGTTATCACGACCGATGAACTGATCGTTCATATCAAAAAAAATCCATGCCGGGTTTCTATCTACGATAAACAAATGAATCTGCTAAACTCCGATGAAGAGAGCTTTGGTGTTTCATTTGATAAAGATGAAGTGCGCTGCCATAAAAAACTTTTTACGGATGAAAGATTTTTTGGTCTCGGTGAAAAAGCAAACGAAAGTTTGATCAAGAACGGCGAGCAATACACAATGTGGAATACCGACTTTTACGGATATACTGGAAGACAAGAGCCGCTCTACGTTTCAATTCCATTTTTTATGGGACTTCGCAACCACAAAGCATACGGCATCTTTTTCGACAACACTTATAAATCATATTTCAACATGGGTGCAAGCAATAACCGTTTCTACTGGTTTGGCGCCGATAAGGGCGAGATGGATTATTATTTTATTTACGGACCGGAATTCAAACGGGTAATTTCAGATTACACGAAATTAACCGGAAGAATGGAATTGCCGCCTATGTGGGCTCTCGGTTATCAGCAAAGCCGGTGGAGTTATTATCCTGAGTCTAAGGTCAGATCAATTGCAAAAAGTTTTCGAAGCAATAATATTCCGTGCGATGTAATTTATCTCGACATTCATTACATGGACGGTTACCGCGTTTTCACTTGGGATAAAAAACGGTTTCCCGATCCAACCAAAATGTTGTCCGATCTTAAGAAAGAAGGATTCAAAGTTATTCCAATTATTGACCCCGGAGTAAAAGTCGATTCAAATTATTTTGCCGCAAAAGAAGGATTAGAAAAAAATCTTTTCGTTAAATATCCCGATGGCGTTCCTTATCAAGGCGAGGTTTGGCCAAGCTGGGCTTACTTTCCGGATTTCACAAAAAAGGAAACACGCGACTGGTGGGGAGAAAAACTTTCTGCGTTACTTCATCAAGGTGTAGAAGGATTTTGGAATGATATGAATGAGCCCGCTGTCTGGGGCGGCGGAAACGTTCCGGATATGGTTCAGTATTACGACAACGGATTAATATCAAATCATAAAAAAATTAAAAATGTTTACGCTCTCGAAATGGCTAAAGCTACACGCGACGGATTAAGAAAATATTCCGATCAACGGCATTTTATTTTGAGCCGCGCCGGTTTTGCGGGAATCCAGAGATACGCAGCCAACTGGACAGGCGATAATGTTTCCAGCGAAGAGCATTTGCGTCTTGCATGTGTGATGCCGCAAAATGTTGGATTAAGCGGACAGCCGTTTATTGGTTCCGATGTCGGAGGATTCATGGGCGGTGAACCAACTAATGAAATGTACATCCGCTGGATGCAGCTTGGCGCGTTTACTCCTTTCTTCCGCGTACATTCTGCACTCGATACACGAGCCCGCGAACCTTTTGCATTCAACGAAACAGTTGAAGAATATTCCCGCGAAGCAATCCAGCTTCGCTACAAACTTCTTCCCTTTTGGTATAACGAGTTTTATGCTGCCGCTCAAACCGGTTTACCGATAATGCGCAGTATGTTCATCAATTATCAGAACGATGAAAATTGTTATTCCCGCGACGCTCAATATCAATTTATGATTGGTGAAAATCTTCTGGTTGCGCCTGTGGTTGTATCAACTGAAACCACGAAAAAACTTTATCTGCCGGCTGGGAAATGGTATGACTGGATGAACAATAAAGTTGTGACGGGCGGCGAATGGAAACTTTTTGAAGTGCCGTTGAATAAAATTCCTCTCTTTATTAAACAAGGCGGTATGATACCAATGGAGGAAGTTCAGAATTATGTGGGTGAGAAAAACATTGAACAGCTTGAACTTGTTATTTTTCCTTCAGAAAAATCCGAATACATTTTATACGAAGACAACGGCAAAGATTATGAATACGAAACGGGGAAATATTCTTTAACCAAATTTACTTTTGAAACTAAGTCTAAGATTTCAAAATTGGATGTGACAAAATTGAAAGACGCTTACAAAAGCGATAGAAAAAATTATCTTTTTACTTTGGTAGATTCTGCTGAACCAAAAAAAGTTATAGTGGACGATAAGGCGCTGACGGATGACGCTGTAAAGTATGATTCATCAAAAAATATTTTGCAGATAAAAGTTGCCGATACCGGCAATTTTACCATACAGATTGAATATTGAAAATCTTACTTTGGGTTTAGCATAAACTATGTCAACTTTTTGAGTGAAATAAAATGAAAAAGCATTCGATAATAATATTGGCAATTATCCTTTCTGGGTTATTCTTTTCCGTAAAAAATTCTTTGGGAGAAAACTTGTACTTACGTGAAGCACAACATACACGACCAATCGACGGCACTTTAGAGCCCCGAAAAACTATAAAGGAATTAGACGATTTCTTTTCCAACAAAAAGCTTGGATCATTTGTTGAAAACGGCAAAACAGTATTCAGGTTGTTCGCACCGACTGCAACTCATGTAAAACTTTGCTTGTTCAACAGACCAAAACAAAAAACCGGCAATGAATATTTGCTGACCAAAGATGAAAACGGTGTGTGGGAAGTTTCGGTAACCGGCGAGTTATACGGAAGGTACTACGGCTACAAAGTTTATCACACAGGCGATGACATTTCGAACGAGAACAAACCGGTCTGCGTTGATCCTTACGCAAAAGCCGTTACATCCTTCACAACATATATGAATCCCCGACGCGCTATTGTAGTTAAAGATGAACCGTTCGATTGGGAAGGAACACAATGGATCAAACAAGATTGGCGTGATCTGATCATTTATGAAATGCACGTACGCGACATGACGGAAGATAAATCCTCCGGCGCGAAACACCGCGGCTCATATAAAGGTCTGACTGAAAAAGGAGTCCGCGGCGGATTGGATTACATAAAATCTCTCGGCGTTAATACGGTAGAACTTTTGCCTTCCCAAGAATTCGGTGTTATAGAAATTCCGTACCGCGATTCGATGGACGGAAGGTTCAACACGTGGAATCCGTATTCAAGAAATTATTGGGGATACATGACGTCAAACTTTTTTGCACCGTGCGCTTATTACAATGAAAGCTGGAACAAACTGAAATGGAACAAATGGATTGGCAAAGACGGAGCACAGATTAACGGTTTCAAAAATATGGTGAAGGCATTCCACAAAGACGGGATCGCAGTAATCATGGATGTCGTTTACAATCACCTATCGGAATATGAAATAGGGAATTTGAAACAGATTGACAAAGAATATTATTTCCGTCTGGATGATAAAGGAAATTATATTGCCAGAAGCGGATGCGGCAACGATCTGAAAACCGAGCGACCGATGGTACGGCGGCTTATCGTCGAAAGTATTTTGTACTGGATGAAAGAATATCACGTTGACGGTTTCAGATTCGACCTTGGAACGTTGATTGATTACGGAACGATTGATGAGATTGTTTCCGAAGCGAAAAAAATAAATCCAAATGTTGTGTTCGTGTGCGAACCGTGGGGCGGCGCTTACGATCCCAAGGGTGTTGCACAGCACGGATGGGGCGCGTGGAACGATCAAATACGAAACGGAATCAAAGGCGAGAATCCGAACAACGGACTCGGCTGGATATTCGGGCAATGGTACGGAAATAATTCACCGCAAAGAATTAAAAGTTACGTCAACGGAACATTGCTTCGCGATTCACTCGGACTATTTTTCAAAAAAGATTTTTCAGTTAACTATTTGGAATCGCACGACGGATACACATTCGGCGATTTCATCCGCATCGCTTCGCATGAAGTCGATCCGGATAAGACCATTAAAGATGTAGATAAGTTTGTTAAGCTCACCCCGCTTCAGACAAAACTGAACAAACTTGGCGCGTTGTTTCTTTTCACATCACAAGGTATTACGATGATACAGGAAGGACAGGAATTTGCGCGCACGAAAGTTGTTCCTTACAATTTAAGATTCGATGATCCAACCCGCGGCAAGATAGATCACAATTCATACAACAAAGACAACGCGACCAACTACATCAATTACAAACATGCCGAGATCAACAAAGACCTTGTTGAGTATTACAAAGGATTGATCAAGCTACGAAACACTTACGATGCATTCCGTCATGCCGGTTATTCCGACATAACTTTTTATGATAATCCGAAAAGTCGATTTGGTTTGGCTTACACGTTGAAATACCAAAATCAAAATTTCGTTGTTCTATTCAACGCGGATCCGAATCAAGAACTGGAATTTCCTTTGCCGGAGGGCAAGTGGGAAGTTTTAGTTGATAAAGACAAAGCAGGTATTAAACCGCTTTACGATTTGGAAGGCACTATAAAATTGGGACCTACTACGGGAGCCGTTCTGAAATTGAAATGACACTAAGCATCATGTGTAAATTGCTTTGCGCAGAGAGCTCTCGATTGCATTTTTGAAATTGCCAAGATTGACCGGCTTCTGAAAAATGTATTCAACACCAATCGACTTGTATTCTTCCTCAATCGATTTTGTTATGTCCCCGCTCAGGATAATCACAGGCGGTTTGTATTTCAGTTCAGTTACGTTCAACTGCTTCACAAGATCATACCCGCTCATTAGCGGCATATAATGATCTGTAATAATAAGCGCCGGAGAATATTGTTTGATCACGTCGATTGCATGACGACCGTTCTCCGCTTCAAGCACATTGTAGTTCGGCATCAGGTTCTTCAGAAGTTTTGAGTAAAGAACCCTGTCCATCTTTGCGTCGTCAACAAGAAGTATGTAGGTTGATGAAACCGGAATTGTAAAAATGAACTCTGCTCCGTGTCCGTGTTTGCTTTCCACCCAAATGTTTCCGCCGTGCTTATTAATGATTTCGTGAACGAGCGAAAGTCCGAGCCCGCTTCCTTTCTCTCCTTCAGTTCCGGTTGTTGTAAATTTAGAATCTATCTTGAAAAGTTTGGCTATGTCTTCTTTTTTAATGCCTAGACCGTCGTCTTTCACACTGAAACGGACCTGACGTTTTTCAACGTCGGCGACCGCATTAATTTTTATGTTGCCGTCCGGTTTGGTAAACTTAATCGCATTCGAAATCAAATTGTTGAAGACTTGAAGAAGAAGATTTTCATCGGCATGAACGTAAAAATCTTTTGTAAGATCGGAAACAAGATTAATATGTTTCTGCAAAGCGGTGCCGGATAAAATCTGAATCGCTTTTGAGATGACATACTTTACGTTTATCCGCTCAGGCTCAAATTTTATTCTTCCTGTTTGAAGCCGTGTCCAATCCAGCAGAGAATTGACCAAGCTCAACATGCTCTTGGATGACTCCTGTATAAATTCAACGTACTGCTTTTTCTTTTCCTCGTCCAGTTCATCGTCGGTTAAGAGCAAATCGGTAAAGCCGAGAATCGAACTGAACGGCGTGCGTAAATCGTGAGAGACTATTGATATGAACCGGTCTTTCGTCTCGTTCGATTCTTTCAGTTCTTGAGTGGATTTTTTTAGTTCCTCTTCTGCACGCTTCGGAATAGTAATGTCGCTGATGATTCCGAAAATTTTTTGAATTCTTCCTTTCGTGTCTCGGATGATTGAAATCTTGTTTTCAATCCATATTATATTTCCCGAAGAATCAATTATTCTGTATTCAAGGGTTTCCGAATTTCTAGCGCGGTCTTTGTAAAGTTTATCAAGATTGTCTCCCACAAAATCCGCGTCGTCGGGGTGAATAATTTTTCCCCACAACTCCGGATCATCCAGAAATTTCTGTGCATCATAACTTGTGATTCTTCCAATTGCCGGCGTATAAAAAACTGCTTGGAGCTGACCGCCTTTATTCTCCGCAGTCCAGATGCATTCGTTAATATTCTCTGTGATGCTTCTGTATCTTTCTTCGGAAGCGAGCAATTCATTTTGCGCTTTCTTTTCTTCGGTAACATCGCGGAAAACCCAGACCAGAAAATTTTCGTTTTCTATTTGATACGATGAAACGGAATTTTCGATCTCGACTATCGACTTGTCCCTTCGCACGCCGGTAAAGCTGTATCGCGACGGCGATTCGTTTTTCTCGTCGGCAAGTTCCATGTAACGCACTAATTTTTCTTTATCTTTTTGATCGGCAAACTTCGATGGATTCTCTCCCAAAATTTCGCTCGCAGAACGGTATCCGAACATTTTAACAAACGAATCGTTCACTAAAACAAATCTGTTTTTGCTGATGAGCGCGATGCCGTCCTGTGACGCTTCGAAGACCGACCTGATTAGCAGCAAATCTTTTTCCGATTCTTTCTTTAACGTAATGTCTGTCAATATTACGTTATAATACTGAACCGTACCGGTGATATCTTTAACGGTAGCAAAGCTTGCAAGGACGTGAATCTTTTGTCCCATCTTTGTTATAAGCGGAAGTTCCGCCGACTGAAGATTCTTGGTAGCTACATCCGAAAGAGTAAACGAATTCTGCATCAGAAAATATGAATCGATCAGCTCTGCAAAGCGCACGTTTCTCAATTCTTCTTCGCCGTATTGGAACACTTCAAGAAACCTTGGATTGGCGTATGTTATCAAACCTCGGAGATCGAGCGTGCAGATGAAATCATGAGAGTTGGTAACAATATTGCGAAAGCGCTCTTCCGATTTTTTCAGCTCATTTTCTTTTCTAATTCTTTCCGTAACGTTCGAACAAAGAAGTATGATGGTCTCATCGGCTTCTTCGCCAATTACGCCGCCCTTCAAGAAAAAGTATTCGGCAATACTTTCGTCCTCGCCGACTTTTATTTCACTTTGCCACGTTTTATTCTCTTTCAAACTGTTGTGAATTTCTTCAAAATATTTTTCATCAATCGTCGGAAGGATTTTGCCGATAAATTTTCCGTACACCTCGCTGCGAGCCAAACCAAAAATTTTTGCCGACGATTCATTCCAGAAAACGATCTTGCCTGACTTGTTCAAGCCGATTAATCCGTCAACCACGTTCGCGGTTATCTGCTGGTATTTTGATAACTCATCTATCTCTTCGGCGGACAGCGTTGGTTCTTCAGCTTCTTTAGTCAACATTTTCAACAGAACCGTGATGAAGTCAACAGAGAAACCGTCTTCAGAAAATGGAATAAGAGTTACACTTGCAATGTAATTGCGGAAATCTTTTTCAAATGGGAATTGTGTTGACAAAACTTGGTTTGAGCTGACAACGTTTTCCAGCAAATTCTTAAAAAGAAAGGAGGATAATTTTTTCGATGGAGTCGCCGTTTTTACCGTTTCTGTTTCGAACACGAAGTCAAACATGTCCGCGTTTTTTTGAGAATGAAACTTCACACCGCCGTCTGTGTCAACCATCAAGTAAAAATCGGAAATCGATCCGAGAAAATCTCTGAATTTTGCCGATTGCACGAGTGATAATTCCGATACTTCCGCTTTTTGTTTTATGTCTTCAAGTATCAGAACGCCGCCGCTGAATTCGTCGTCGATAATTATCGGTGAGCCTTTAAGAAAGAGCGTAACTTTTCCGCCGCTCAACGTTTGCGAAGTTGTGATTTCCCTTTCGAATGCGCCGCCGTTTTTGATTGTATCAAGATCGTTTCTGATATCTACAGATTCAAAAAGCCTGTACTCAAAAATACTCTTGCCGATAACTCCGCTTGGATTGCCGCCGAGAACATTTTTGAACGCAAAAAGATTATTGTTCGCAAACTTAATTTTTCCGTCACGCTGAAATATTAAAATGCCGACTGGAGCGTATTCCAGAATTTCTTTGAATGAAACCTCTGCGCCGGATTTTTCGAACGTTCTGTCCATAGATGAAATCATAGGTTCAAAGCTCATTAAATACTGAATTCAATTTATGAAATAGACGAACGAAATTAAATATGAAATGAAGCTTTGCAGATTGACCGGCATTGATAACTATATGTATTTGGTTATTTCGCCAAGGATCTTGGTTGTGGCTCCCAAGTTTTCTTTTACGTAATCGGCACAAATTTTACCGGCTTTCTCGCACGTCGCTTTATCGGTAAAGAGTGTTCGTAAAACTCTGTAAGCTTCTTTTTTGTTATGAATGACAAAGCCGCCGCCGGCATTTGCAAGATGAACCGCCTCTTGACTGTTTTCGTGTTTCGGACCGAATAGAACAGGAATTCCGTAAACCGCCGGCTCGAGAACATTGTGAATTCCCTGCTTAAAACTTCCGCCGACGTAAGCAGCATCCGCGTAAGTGTACAACGTTAGAAGAATACCGATCGAATCGATAATAATTACTCGCTCGTCTTTGTAATTGTTGAGATCGGAAAAGCGGATTGTCTTGAATTCATTTTTTACGGTATGCTCGGTGTTTTCAATATGCAAAATTGTCGGTTCGTGAGGAACAATAAGCGTAACAACATCGTCGTCATACTTCATTAATTTCATCAGCGCGGGAAGCATTACCTCCTCATCGTTTTCCCATGAACTGCCGAACACAAAAACTTTCTTGCCGTCAAAAAATCTGTCTTTGAAAAGTTTTCTCTCCTTCGCTTCAAGACTTTTCTGATAAACTCTGTCGAATCTTGTATCGCCGACTTTTTCCAGCTTAGATTTTTCAATATTGAAAGTGCTGAAGTTATCTACATCGTCTTGAGAGACTGCAAGAATTTTTGTTACACTTGAATAGAGCGACTTATGAAAACCTTTAGCCAGCAGCCATTTACGCGGTGTTTTTGATTTCATCGTTGCGTCGGCTATGTAACATGGAATCTTTTTCTGTTCAAGCTGCCATATCATATTCGGCCAAATATCGTAACGCATAAACACGGCAATCTGCGGTCGAACAAGATTCAAGAAGCGGCTTGTCATCATCGGCGTGTCGTATGGGAAATAGGCAATAACATCGGCATGCGGATACTTTAATGAATTGGTATAACCGGACGGAGAAAAAAACGTGATGAGAATATTAACCTTTTTCTCCTCCCTAATTTTTTCAATGATCGGTTTTGCTTGTTCAAATTCTCCCATCGATGAGGAATGGAACCAAATCATTTTTTTGCGTCTGTCGATGCCGGTTAAATCGATGATCAGATTTTCGAAAAGTTTTTTCCTCCCTTCTATGCCCGTTCTTATTTTGGGATTAAACATCTTGCCAAAAAGAAGAAGAAATTTTATCAGAGGGATTACGATAATATTGTAGATTAAGTACCAAACTCTATTCATAGTTCCGCGAGAAATTTTTCGATATTATTCAAAACAAATTGTGGTTTAATTTCTTTCATACAGTTGAAATGCCCTTTAGGACAGCTCGCTTTTCCAATGTGGCTGCACGGTCTGCAAGATAATGATTTATTTTCTAAGATTAAATTTTTCACTCCGTACGGTGCGAATCCGAATTCCTTGACGGTTGAACCGAATATTACCGTCACCGGAACGCCGACAGCAGCTGCAGTGTGCATCAAACCGGAATCGTTGGTGACGATCATCTTGCATAGTTTCATATCGGCGGCAATTTGAAAAAGATTATTTTCGGTCTGCAAGTTTATGCTGCCGTTGATTTTATTCGCGAGTTCTGCGCAAAGTTCTTTTTCCGTTTTCCCCCCAAACAGAACAACCGTGTAACCAAATTTTGCGAGTTCGTTCCCTAACTCAACAAAATACTCGGTGAGCCACCGTTTAGTAAAATGTTTTGCGCCGGGACAAAATCCGATATATTTTTTTTGCGGGTCCAGAGCAGGCGAAATATTATCCGGCAAAAAGAGATTTAATCCCTCGTTGTCTAGAAAAACATTCGCCGCTTCGGCATACCTTTGAGTTATTGTTTTTAGCTCCCTCAACAGATTTATCTTGAACCAAACAAGCAGCATTTTTTTGACAGTCGGCTTTTTAAATCGTTTCGTCTTCACTTTTAACGAACGGGTTAATGCCCTGCTTCTAAAATTGTTCTGCAGGTCAATGATCAAATCATAGTTGCGGGAATGTAGTTCGCTTATCAATCGTTCGGTTTGGTTTTTGTCGTAAGCATAAATTCTGGCGAGGTTCGGATTAAATAAAATTGCATCTTCAAAATCTTTCTTAACCACAAAATCGATTCTTGCTGACGGATATTTTTTCTTAATTGCTCTTAAAGCCGGTGTTGTTAGAAGAATATCTCCGAGCGAACTCAGCCGGATTATCAATATTTTATTTAAGGAGCCGTTATCCAAATGTTTTGCAATGTTATTGGTGCAAATTTAGATAATTCAAAATTTGCTTCCAACCCGCATAAAACATAGGATAAAAGTGTTGTTAGTAAAAGCGTTCTTCTTTATTTTTGTCCAAGCAAAATTATTAGGATTGAATTATGACTTCTCTACCACCTCCGGCAACGAAATACTTTCCGGAAACATCGCTTGAAAAACAATGCTACAACATTGCAGATAGTTTCAAAGAAAATATTCCGATAATGAATGACAGAAACCGGCTTGGTTTCAATCTCTACAGATTCGTGAAAGGTGAAGGCGACGCGCCGGAAGTTTTAGTACGCTCTGCAAAGCTAAAGATAGTTGGAATAACAAAAGAAGAATTGGCTAAAAAACTTTCCGAAGAATTGGAAAAAGTAAAAATCACGAATTGAGAATTCTCAATCTTGCCTGTCGGCAGGCAGGTTCGTGATTTTCAATTATTCACCATCATCCGCTTCATGTAGAAATTTTTCTACAAGCAACACATCTTCCTCGCTTCCAATATAAATCGGCGTTCGTTCATGCAGCGATTCCGGCTGTACTTCCAAAATTCTTTTCTTGCCGTCGGTTGCCCGCCCGCCGGCGGCTTCAACAATAAACGACATCGGATTGCACTCGTACATTAAGCGCAATTTACCTTTTTTGTTGCGCTTATCACCGGGATAAATAAAAATGCCGCCGTACAAAAGTGTGCGGTGAATATCTGCAACCATCGACCCAACGTAACGTGCTTGGTACGGTTTGCCGTCAAACTGATTTGCCTGAAGATGCTTTATGTAATTCTTCAATCCTTGAGGCCAGGAAAAATAATTTCCTTCGTTAAGACTGTAGATTCTTCCTGTCTTCGGAATTTGAATATTCTCGTGTGAAAGAAGAAACTCGCCGAACGCGGGATCCAAAGTAAATCCGTGAACGCCGTGACCTGTTGTGTAAACCAAAATTGTACTTGAGCCGTACACAACATAGCCTGCAACTTCTTGTTTGTATCCGGGCTGAAGACAGTCTTCGCGCGTTCCGGGTCCGTTTCCCTCGCTTACTCTTTTGTAGATCGAAAAAATTGTTCCGATGCTGATGTTGGCGTCGATGTTAGATGAACCGTCGAGAGGGTCGAAGAGCAAAACATATTTTCCAATTTTTTTGTTCGGCGGAAGATGAATGATGTCTTCTTCCTCCTCAGATGCCATAACGCAGAAATGTCCGCCGTGGTCCATAGCTTTGATCAGCATTTCATGCGCATAAATATCAAGCTTTTTTACTTGATCGCCCGATTTGTTATTCTCGCCTGTGAACCCGAGAATATCAACGAGTCCGGCTTTGTTAACTTCGAGTGAAATTATTTTTGCGGCTAAACCAAGTTGAAGTAAAATTGCGGAAAGTTCTCCGGTTGCTTCCGGGTGTTGTTTTTCGCCTTCTAGAATATGGCGAGGCAAAGTCATGAATCTGGTTGCTGCCATCTATCCTCCCTTAGACAGTTTTAACTATTTCTTGATCTTTATATTGAAGCTGATAAAGTCTGTAATAGATTCCCTTCTTTGCCAAAAGTTCTTGATGCGTTCCGCTCTCTTTCAATTCCCCTTTGTGCATGACAAGAATCTTATCGGCATTTTGTATTGTCGAAAGTCGGTGCGCAATAACAATTGACGTTCTTCCTACCAAAAGTTTTTCAATCGCATTTTGAATCAGCTGCTCGGATTCCGTATCAATGCTTGAAGTTGCTTCATCCAAAATAAGAATTTGCGGATTATAAGCAAGGGCTCGTGCGAAAGAAATTAACTGTTTCTGTCCGACACTTAACGTTGCCCCTTTTTCTTTCACTTCTTCGTCGTATCCATTCGGAAGCTGAGAAATGAATCTGTGAGCACCAACTGTTTTTGCGGCTTCAACTATTTGACCGTCGGTAATTTTATCCGAGCCCAAAGAAATGTTCGATTTGATTGTTCCGCTGAAAAGAAATACGTCTTGAAGCACCAATGAAATGTATTTTCTCAATTCATGTTTTCTGATTTCACGGATGTCGGTTCCGTCGAGCGTGATGCTGCCTTTTTCGATATCGTAGAACCGGGTGAGTATGTTGATCAAACTTGTTTTACCCGCACCGGTAGCGCCGACAATTGCAACAGTTTCGCCCGGATTTATTTTGAACGAGACATTTTTCAGAACATGCTCGCCCGGATTGTAAGCGAACCAAACGTTATTGAACTCGATGGCGCCTTTAACATTTTCCGGCTGAACAGGAACTTCCGGATCATTAATGAAAGTTTTGTTATCCAGCAGTTTGAAAATTCTTTCCGATGACGCCATTGCCGTCTGAAGGATATTATATTTTTCAGACAGATCGCGCACGGGGCGCCAGAACATTTCCGTGTATTGAAGGAATGCGAACAAGATTCCGATCGTTAAATGTTCTTGAATTACTTTTCCTCCGCCGTACCAAATGATTAGCGCAACAGTTATCGAACTGAGAAACTCGACGAATGGGAAAAACACCGCGTAATAAAAAACCGATTTTACGTTGGCTGTTCTATGATCCCAATTAATCGAAGAAAACTTTTTCAACTCGCTTTTTTCTTTGGCGAAAACTTGGACAATATTCATACCCGTTACATGTTCCTGCATGTAAGAATTCAGCCGCGCAAGGTGAAATCTCACATCACGGTAAGCTTCCCGGACTTTTTTCCTGAACAAAAAAGTCGCGTAAAATAGAAACGGAATAACCGAAAGCGTTACAAGCGCCAAATCCCAAGACATAGAGAACATGAAAATGAAAATCCAGATGATCACAAACACATCGCTGAAAACGGCAACTATACCGGATGAAAACATATCGTTCAGCGCGTCAACATCGTTCGTTACGCGCGTAACGGTTCTGCCGATGGGAGTTTTATCAAAATATTTGAGCGCGAGTTTTTGAACGTGCGAAAAGATTTGTACGCGCAAATCAAAAATGATTTTCTGCCCCATCAATTCAGTATAATAAGTTAGGAAGTACTGAACGATTGCTTGAAAGATAAGCGAACCAAGCAGAGCTCCGGCAATTAAAAGCAATCCGTGATAATTTTTTGCGGCTATATAATCATCGAACGCAATTTTGCCAAGGTACGGGCGGAGCGGTCCAAGTGCCGCGACCAAAATGTTCAGCGAAATTGCAAGCAGAACATATTTCTTGTACGGCTGAACATACTTAAGCAATCGTCTCATCAATTTCGAATCGTACGCTTTACCTAATATTTCATCATCTTTCTGTTCTTCAGCCATTTCCCTTAACTCATTTCCGAAAGTTCTTCTTCCAACAATTGTCTGTAATGCAGATCTGCATAGATGCCGCCAAGCGCAACTAATTCTTCGTGTGTGCCTTCTTCTGCGATTTTTCCTTTATCCAAAACAAAAATTTTATCCGAATCTTTCACCGTCGAAATTCTATGACTGATGATTATGCTCGTTCGCTTCGTCATAAATTCTTTCAGACGTTTTAAAATTTCTTCTTCGGTATGCGTATCAACTGCCGAAAAAGAATCGTCGAGAATTAAAATCTTCGGATCGATTGCCAGTGCGCGTGCAAGTGTTGAACGCTGTTTCTGTCCGCCTGAAAGAGTAATTCCTCGTTCGCCAAGAATCGTTTCGTATCCGTTCGGAAAATCTTTCACATCTTTTGACAACTGAGCAATATCCGAGACTTTTTCAACTGTCTCTTGCAAACCGTTTTCTGTTCCGTAAAGGATATTGTTCGTCAGCGTATCGGAAAACAAAAACGTTTCCTGCGGAACGAGTCCGACATTAGTACGCAAAATATCAAGCGGAATGTTTTTAACATTTATTCCATCGATCAAAACTTCGCCTGAAGTGACATCATACAAACGCGGTATTAAATCAATGAGAGAAGTTTTACCCACTCCGGTGTGACCGATGAATGCAACCGTTTTCCCTTTTTCAATTTTGAAGGAAATATTCTCGAGAACTACCGGGAAATTTTCAGAGTAACGGAAAGTTACATTCTTAAATTCTATTGTGCCTTCAAGATTTTGAACTGCAGAATCAGTTTCACCGTTATCGGAAACTTCATACGGCTCGTTAAAAATTTTGAGAAGGCGTTTCATGCTCGCATCCGCCTGCTGAATTATATTTGCGACAAATCCGAACGAGATCATCGGCCAAATGAGAAGCGAGAGATAAAAAACGAAAGCGAAAATTGTTCCGATGGAAAGTTTTCCATCCATCACCATGTTGCCGCCGAAAAGAATTACAATGATGCTCGATAGTCCGGCAAGCATAAAAAATATCGGTTGAAACATTGCTTGAAGCTTTACTAGGTGCATTTTCCGTTTCAGGTATTCGTCGCTTTCTTTTGTAAACTGATTGATCTCATAAGCTTCACGAACGTATGATTTGATAACTCTGATACCTGAAAAGCTTTCCTGCGCACGTGTTGTGAGATCTGAAAATTTTTCTTGAATACGCGTATAGCGTACATGAACTTTCTTCATCACCAAATAAATGAGTATCGAGAGAAATGGCAACGGCAACAACGCGTAAAGTGTGAGCAGAGGGTTCAATGAAATCATGATTGGTATTATCATGAAAAACAGAACGCCGTTATCAATCGAGTACATCACAGCCGGACCAACGAATGAACGGACGGAATTTATATCGTTCGTTGCATGAGACATAATGTTGCCGGTAGAGTTATTCTGGAAAAATCTTAACGGAAGTTTTTGAATGTGTTCCCAAAAATCTTTTCTAAGATCGAACTCGATTTCGCGCGAGACAACAATGATGGTTTGCCGAATCAAAAAAGAAAATACACCGGCGACGAGGGTTGTGCCGACAATTAGTAGAGCATGATTTACCAAAAGCGGAAAACTAAAATTGCTGGTTAATGAATTGATGCTGTCTTTGATTAGGATTGGAATATAAACCGTACAGAGATTCGAAAGAAGAATAAAGAGAACGCCTAAAGAAAGCTTCTTTTTGTATCTAACAAAATATTTTTTTAAATGAGCTAAATGGCCAAACAAAGTAGAATAAAATCCTTTCTATCTTCAAACACGCGCACTATAAAAAAAATTCCCTTTAAGAGTGAAGATCGTTGAGTGTAGAACGTAGAGTGAAAGCGTAGAAAAAATTTTTGCTTGATCTTCGTTCAATGTTCAATACGCTTCTCTCCATCTCAATCCACTTCTTTCTACATTCTTCGTTCTACACTCTACACTCGCTTTCATCCAATTACTTCAAATCCCGTGTACTTCTGCAAGACTTTAGGAACAATAATTTTTCCTTCCGGCGTTTGATAGTTTTCAAGAATCGAAACCATCAACCGGCTTGTTGCAAGTCCGGAACCGTTTAAGGTATGAACGAACTCCGGCTTTTTAGTTTCTTCTCTTCTGAAACGGATATTTGCTCTCCGCGCTTGGAATGCTTCAAAGTTGCTGCATGACGAAGCTTCCAGCCATTTTTTTTCTGCCGGAGACCATGTTTCGATGTCATAACATTTCGCTGCTGAAAAACTTAAATCGCCGGTGCATAACAAAAGAATCCGGTACGGCACGTTCAACGCTTTCAAAATATCTTCTGCATCGTTTACCAATCCTTCCAATTCATCGTAAGAGTTTTCAGGTTTAGAAAATTTTACCATCTCAACTTTATTAAACTGATGAACACGCAGCAATCCTTTGTATTCTTTACCGTATGACCCGGCTTCCCTTCTGAAACAAGGTGTGTACCCGGCATACTTAATCGGCAAATCTTTTTCCGCAAGAATTTCATCACGATGGATATTTGTTATAGGAACCTCGGCTGTTGGCACAGGATATAATCCGTCTTTCTCGATTGAGTACATGTCTTCTTCCATTTTAGGAAGTTGACCTGTTCCCATCATCGATTCTTTATTAACCAGCACTGGCGGAAAAACTTCCGAGTAGTTGTGATTATGCAAATGATAATCTAGCATGAAATTGATCAGCGCGCGTTCCAAGGTTGCGCCTTTACCAATATATAATGGGAATCCCGAACCGGAAATTTTTGTGCCTCTATCAAAATCCATAATAGATAATTTCTTGCCGAGTTCAACGTGATCTAGAATTTTAAAATCATTTTCGAACGTGAATCCATCCGGCAGCCATTTGCGGACTTCAACATTTTGTTCAGCGCTTGAACCAACCGGTACAGATGAATGCGCAAGATTCGGAGTGTTGCGTAAAATATCTTCCAGTTCATCCTCAAATGTTTTGAGTTGACCGTCCAACATTGCAATTTCCTCGCCGACACGTTTCATTTCAGCAAAAACTGTTGTTGTATCTTGTCCAGCTTTCTTCATCATTGGAATTTGAGATGAAACTTGATTGCGCTTGGCTTTTAAGTCTTCCACCTTTGCAATTATTGAGCGGCGCTGCTCATCCAATTCCAAAATTTTATCCACTACATCTGCGGTATTCTTATTTCTCAATCCTAGTCTAACCAACTCCGGATTTTCTCGAATGAATTTTATGTCTAACATTAATTCTCCAAAACGTTAACTAAATATTTTTCGATGGTTTGAATGAAGTCTTCAGCATTTTTCAATTGTGTCTCACTATCATTTTTACAAGCTACGTAAAAGTCATGATAATCCGTTTGCATGCGGGTATTGAATGCAGAATTAATATACTTCGAATATTTTCTATCAAAAACTCCGGTAAGAATAAATTTCTCATTAAAGAAATTAATAGCGCCTGAGTGCTTCTTGCTGTCTATTTTTTCTAGAGCAAGTAATGAACGCGCCGCATGAAACATAGCATAATACGAACGGTTGAGGGATTGAGAAAACAATTCCATTTTACAAAGTTCCCTGGCGGCAACAAAATCTTCCTTTGCTTTAGAAATTCGATATCGGGCTAAGTCTTTAGCTTTTTGATCCATACAAAGCTATTCCGTCTTTCACAATGTTATCATAGAAGGGAAGTACTGTCCCATAACCATTAAAGATTTCTTCATTCAAGAGAATAAGTGTTACCAGGATTCCATATTTCAATGTGAGGTCCGTAATGATTTCACCAATCTCATTTGTAAAAGCATTCAAATCTTCGTTCTTAATATTTGTTATTGCCGCAAAATCTATATCTGATTCTTTATCGTAATCGCCGCGAGCATAAGAACCGTATAGGATAATTTTCTTGAGATTATCGCCTAGCAAATGCTTTGTCGCGGTTTCGACTTCTTTTTTTAGTTCCTCAATCTGTTCGACTTTCATTTTACTACTATATTATAAATTTTATTCGGCACATAAATTTCTTTAACTACCTGTTTGCCTTCCGTATGATTTTTAACTCTTTCATCAGCAAAGACAATTTTCTTCGCATCGTCTTGAGGTAAGTTTACAGACATCTCAATCTTTGCTCTAACTTTTCCGTTGACCTGAACTGCAACTGTTACGTTATCGACGCTTAGAGCTTTTTCATCGACTCCAAAAGTTAACGGCTTCTCAAAAAGAGATTTTTCTTTTCCAATCAATCGCCAGCATTCTTCGCCAAGATGCGGTGCCAACGGCGAAAGCATAAAAGCAAATCTTTCTAACGAATAGGTTTGAAAATCTTTTCTGCACTCGTTTAGATTCTTAAGTTCGTTCAGCAATTCCATAAGCGCGGCTACGGCGGTATTAAATCTGAAATTGTCGATCTCAACGCTGACTTTTTCCAGAGTTTGATTAGTCTTTCTGTAAATTACTTTTTCCGTCTCGTTCAACTCATCAAGATTATATTTTTCTTTCGACGGATTTTCCTTCGCAACATTGCTGTATGATTCGAACATTGAATAAGTCCGTTGAACAAAACGATCAACACCGATTATACCTTTGTCGCTCCAATCACCGCCGAGTTCGTAAGGTCCCATAAACATTAAATACATTCTGAAAACATCCGCGCCGTAAGTTTCGATAAACGAATTCGGATCCACAACATTGCCGCGCGATTTAGACATTTTGGCGCCTTGATTCGTTATAGTTCCCTGATGAATGAGCTTCGTGAATGGTTCATCGCTGTTTACCAATTTTATATCGCGCAAAAATTTGTGAATGAATCTCGAATACAACAAATGCATAACGGCATGTTCGGCGCCGCCGACATAAGTGTCAACGGGTGTCCACTCATTTGCAAGTTTTGGATCGAACATTCCTTTGTCGTATCGCGGATTTAGATAACGTAAGTAATACCATGACGAATCCACAAACGTGTCCATCGTATCAACGTCGCGTTCGGCTTCTCCTCCGCACTGCGGACATTTTGTGCGAACGAATTCTGAATTTCCGGCTAGCGGTGAACCGCCTTCCGGTTTGAAATCCACATTATACGGCAGCACGACCGGCAATTGATTTTCCGGAACTGCAACCTCGCCGCATTTATCACAATGAACAACCGGTATCGGTGTGCCCCAGTAACGTTGACGAGAAATCAGCCAGTCGCGCAGACGGTAGTTAATTGTTTTCTTGCCGATTCCTTTTTCTTCCAGCCAGTTAATAATTTTTTTCTTTGCATCATCAACATATAACCCGTTAAGGAAATCGCTGTTCATTGCCGGTCCATCTTCGGTATAAGCTTTGCCGTCAAAATTTTCCGGCGGCTGAACTGTTCTTATAATCGGCAAACCAAATTTTTCAGCGAACTCCCAATCACGTTCATCTTGTCCCGGCACAGCCATAATCGCTCCGGTACCGTAAGTCATAAGAACATAATCGGCAATCCAGATTGGAATCTTTTTTCCATTCACGGGATTGATTGCAAACGCGCCGGTATCAACACCGGTTTTTTCTTTTCCGGTTGAAGTACGATCAATTTCCGTCATCGACTTAATTGAATCTCTGTACGCCTCAACCTTTCCTTTGAATTCAGCTGTCGTTAACTTATCAACAAGCGGATGCTCTGGCGCCAAAACCATGTATGTTGCGCCGAAAAGCGTATCCGGTCTTGTAGTAAAAATTTTTATCGATTCACTGCTGCCGTAAATTTTGAAATCAACTTCTGCGCCGTAACTTCTTCCAATCCAGTTAGTTTGCATGATCTTGGTTTTTTCAGGCCAATCAATTTTATTCAGACCTTCGAGAAGTTCATCGGCATAATCGGTGATCTTGAAAAACCATTGAGTAAGATTTTTTTGTACGACTACTGTTCCGCATCTTTCGCAAGTGCCGTCGCTTAAAACTTGCTCACGCGCCAAAACGGTTTGATCTTTTGGACACCAGTTTACCGGCGCATTTTTCCTATACGCCAATCCTTTTTTATATAGTTGAAGAAACAGCCATTGGTTCCATCTGTAATATTCGGGAACGCATGTCATAAGATCGGCATTCCAATCGTACATTGTGCCCATGCGTTTTAGCATCACGCGAATATCTGAAATATTTTTTAGTGTGCTGTCTTGCGGATGAACACCGGTTTTGATCGCATAATTTTCTGCCGGAAGGCCGAATGCATCAAAACCCATCGGTTCAAAAACATTGTAACCCTGCAGTTTCTTGTATCTTGCCCAAGTATCTGACGGGCCATAATGATACCAATGCCCAATGTGCAGTTTGGCGCCGGATGGGTAAATAAACATGTTTAAATGATAAAGCTTGTTGCTCAGATTAGAAAGGTCGGTTTTATATATTTCCTTTTCTTCCCAAAACTTCTGCCATTTAGATTCAACTTCTTGGAACGGGTATCTCATTTGATCTGTATTAGTTATTAAAATCGGATTCAAACTTATCAAAAACGGCATGGTTTATCAAGGAAGTCTGTAATTGTCAAATTCCGGTTCTTTTAATTTCTTTTCACTTTTCATAACTTATAACAGTTAATTAAGGTAATAAAGAAAAAATGAGAACCTATAAACGAATAAGTCTTGATCCGAATAAAATGGGCGGTGTTCCGTGTATTCGAGATTTGCGAATGCCTGTTGCTACAATTATTGAAATGTTAGCTGAAGGATATGACCCACAACAAATATTGAAAGAGCATCCCGAACTCCAAATTGAAGATATACAGGAAGCGCTGCATTTTGCAAAAGAAGTATAATAACCGCTGATACAGATTTTAGTTTTATCCTTTCCAAATGGAATTCTAATTTGCCATCCGTCATTCTTCTCAGATTTCTTCCTTACAGACCGGAAATTCAATTTACTGTCATTTCAAAAATAGTAACGCAATACGAAGCCGAGCTTTCCCAAGGCTCACTTGTATTAATTGAGCCTGACCGTGTCCGCATAAGAACACTTCCCCTACTATAAAAATCAAATTTGGTGTTTAATTTCCATTCGTCTTTTCATAATTTGCTTTATGAATAAACATGAATCGAGGAAACAATGAAAAAATTTGTAACTCTCTTACTTTTACTTCTTTCAATCATTTCGCTTAACGCCCAGCAAAAACATGCAATGACCGTCGACGACATGTGGAACATGAAGCGCATCGGCGACTTCGACCTTTCACCCGACGGCAAAACAATTGCATTCAGCGTAACTACCTACGACATGGAAAAAAATAAAGGCAACACAGATATTTATTTGATAGATGCCGATGGACAGAATTTGCGCCCGTTCAAAAACAGCGATGAAAATGAAAGCGCGCCAAAGTTTTCTCCCGACGGCTCCAAAATTTCGTATGAATACAAAGACCAAATTTGGATTGCCAATCCGGACGGTTCGGATGCGAAACAATTAACGAATCTTTACACCGGCGCATCGGGAATGGTTTGGTCGAAAAACGGAAAAAACATTTTGTTTGTGTCGAGCGTTTATCCGGATTGCAAAACTCAAGAGTGCAATGAAGAACGCGACAAAGAAGCTGCCGCTAGCAAAGTGAAAGCAAAAATTTTTACGGAATTGATGTACCGCCATTGGAACGTTTGGCGTGGAGACAAGAGAAGCCACTTATTCTTGATGAATCTTGAAACAAAACAAACCAAGGACTTAACCGAAGACAGTTACGCGGATGTTCCGCCGATTGCACTTGGCGGAGATCAAGATTATTCGTTGTGTCCGACCGATCAGGAAATTGCTTTCACTGTTCACACAGACGCTTGGAAAAAAGGCAGCGATACACAATTAGCTGTCAGCACAAACAATGATGTTGTAGTGATTAATCCAACGCACGGCGTACTGTTCGATCAAATTTCTACAAGCAAAGGAAACGATAACGAACCCGTTTACTCGCCTGATGGAAAGTTTATCGCGTTTCGTTCTTCGCCGCGCGCCGGATTTGAGTCCGATAAACAATCAATCGTACTTTACGATCGAGCCACACACAAGACAACTAACTTAACTTCCAAGATCGATTATTCAGTAGGACAAATACTTTGGTCGCCGGATCAAAAATATATTTACTTCGATGCCGATCGCGAGGCATATCATTCCATTTTCAAAGTTAACGTTGCAACCGGTGAATATTCAGTGCTTGTTAAAGACGGCTTCAATACCAACATGAAAATTTCTGCCGACGGCAAAACACTTTATTTTGATAGACAGCAGACAACTCTGCCGACGGAAATCTTTTCTGTTAACACGGACGGAAGCGATCTAAAACAAATCACTTCAGTCAACCATGAACTGTTATCGCAAATTCAGTTCGGTGACTTCAGCACATTCTGGAGTGCGGGCGCGGCTGGCGCAAAGGTGCAGTCAATTTTAGTCAAGCCGCCGTTCTTCGACGCTAACAAAAAATATCCGCTCATATTTTTGATTCACGGTGGACCGCAAGGAAACTGGCCGGATGAGTTTCATTACAGATGGAACTTGCAATTGTTTTCATCAAAGGGTTACGTTATAGTTGCAACAAATCCGCGCGGAAGCACCGGCTACGGACAAAAATTCACAGATGAGATTTCCGGCGATTGGGGCGGAAAAGTTTACACTGATTTAATGAACGCATGCGATTACGCGCTCAAGACTTACAAATTCATCGATCCGAAAAACACTTTTGCAGCCGGCGCATCATACGGCGGTTATATGATCAATTGGCTCGAAGGTCACACTTCAAGATTTAACGCGGTTGTTTCTCACGACGGTGTTTACGATATGGAAGCGATGTTCGGCGCAACCGAGGAATTGTGGTTCCCAATTTGGGAAATGAAGGGCAAACCGTGGGAGAACAGAACTTTGTACGAAAAATGGTCGCCTAACAGATTCGTGAAAAATTTCAAGACCCCAATGTTAATCGTTCACGGCGCAAACGATTTCCGAATTCCCGACACACAAGCGATGGAATTGTTCACTGCGCTCCAGTTGAGAGGCGTTCCGAGCAAGTTTCTCTACTTCCCTGATGAATACCATTTTGTAACTCATCCGCAAAACGCGCGTTTGTGGTGGAATACGATTTTCGATTGGTTTGATCAATACAAAAAATAAAAGGGGAATAAAATGAATTACGATCCAAGAGATTACGAAGTTCAGTATGACACAGAAGAAAAAGTTGAACAAGGCAGCAAGTACGTAGAAGAACGTCTTTGGAAAAAAGTTGAAAAAGAAGGAAGCCGAATTAGATTTGCCGATGATGTAAAAGCGCTTTTCCGTTACATGAAAGACAAAAGTGTTGCGTGGTACCGTAAATCAATTGTTGTCGGCGCGCTGATTTACTTTATCAGTCCAATAGATGCCATTCCGGATTTCGCACCGTTCTTTGGATATCTTGACGATCTCGGAGTCATCACCGCGGTCATTGCGTTCATGGGAAAAGAAATTTCATCGTACTACGATTAAACAAAATTAAAATTACAAAACAGCCGAAGCCGGGATTATTAATGGATATAATTGTCAAAGAAGTAAAAATAAAAAGCGATTTAAAAAAATTTATCCGCTTCCCTTTCGAGATTTACAAAGACAATAAGTATTGGGTGCCTCCGTTGATCATGGATGATCTGAAAACTTTACGAAAGGAAACGAATCCCGCATTTGATTTTTGCGAAGCGAAATATTGGCTGGCATACAAAGACGAAAAAATTGTCGGGCGAATTGCTGGGATCATTAATCACAAGTTCAACGAAAAGTGGAATCAAAAGAGTGCGCGCTTCGGATGGTTTGATCTAATTGATAATGAAGAAGTTGCTAAAAATTTATTCAGCACCGTCGAACACTGGGCAAAAGAAAAAGGAATGACAAGTATTCATGGTCCGCTTGGTTTTACCGACATGGACGGCGAGGGACTTTTGGTTGAAGGGTTTGATGAACTTTCAACTTTCGGATCGATCTACAATCATCCGTACTATCAGAAGCTCGTTGAAAAATTGAATTATCACAAAGATGTTGACTGGCTTGAATTTTCTGTTACTCTTAATAAATCAATTCCGGAAAAAGTTTCCCGCATAGCGGAAGCTGTAGCCACTAGAGAACATTTGAAATTCTTGCGGGTGAAAAAAGCAAAAGAAATTCTTCCCTACGCACGTGAAATTTTCTATTTGATCAACAATGCTTACAAAGACCTTTATGGATTTGTTGAGCTAACCGATAAACAAATTGACATGTACGTTAAAGCTTATTTCGGTTTCATAAAACCGGATTACGTTCCGGTAATTTTGGATGAGAATAACAAAGTTGCAGCGTTCGGAATTACGATGCCCTCACTTTCGAGAGCAATTCAAAAAAATCACGGTAAACTTTTCCCGTTTGGATTTATTCATGTGCTGAGAGCAATGAAAAATAATCCCAATGTCGATCTTTATCTAACTGCTGTTCGCCCGGATTTGCAAAACAAAGGCGTAAACGCCATGCTGATTAATGAAATGAATAATGTGTTCATAAGAAATAATATCAGAATGGTCGAGACAAATCGCGAGTTGGAAGAAAATGCCAAGATCCAAGCTCAATGGAAATTCTACGATACCCGTCAGCACAAACGAAGAAGATGTTACAAGAAAGAGCTTGTTTCCATTAAGTAGTAAAAGATTTTGAAACAAGAAAATGAATCGAGCGAATTTTTTAACAACAAAATTGTAATGGGTTCACTTTCGTTGACATCACTGAAAATCAGCAACTTCTAAAAGCGTGTCTTAGTTTGATTAATAGCACTATTATTCGTACTATTACCGGTGTTAAATAAAGGGTTATTATTATGAGTCAAGCAATTACTGCCAATGAACTAAAAACGCGCGGAGTTGCCGCAATAAGCGAAGCCACTTCCGATGATAGAGAAGTTTTCGTAACTGTACGCGGTAAGAACCGTTATGTTATACTTCCGGTTGAAAAATACAACTACCTTCGCGAGTGCGAGCTGGACGCAGCTATTCTTGAAGCTAAGGACGATTTGAAAAAGGGCAAATACTTCCAAGAATCGGTTGAGAAACATATTAAGCGGATCACTCGTGGCTAAGCTCATCTTTACAGAAAGTTATAATAGAAAGGCAAAAAAATTTTTCAAGCATCATCCGCAGATCATTAAGCAATACGAAAAAACTCTCAAGCTTCTCGAAATCAATCCTTTTCACTCTTCATTAAGACTACATAAATTAGCCGGAAAGCATGCCGACATTTATTCTGTTTCAATAAATATTTCGTATAGAATCACGATCGACTTTATAATCGAAAAGGACACCATCATTCTTATTGATGTCGGCTCTCATTCCGAGGTTTATTAAAGTTGACAACAGCGGTAAAAGAATTCGAGAAAAGATAATTTAAGAGAGCAATTATGTCATTGAACTTTTCGCGAGAGCAGATTAAACTTGTAACAGACTTACATTCAACATTAAACTTCATTAGAGAAAAATGATAGAAAAATTCAAAATACTGCTCTTCGCTTTCGTAATAGTAATGCTGTTTGGATGTAAAGATGCAGCAACAGATAACAATACAAATAAACCGGTATACTTTCTTGTATCGGAAATTAATCCTACTCATAATGATTCTTTCATTCTGCCACTTACAAATCCCGAGGATATTAAGCATGCCAGAGAAATAATCTCTAATCCGGGCTCAACAAAGACGAAAATTGTTGTTGCAAAGATTGCAAAGGGCAACGGTCCTTACGTAAATAAAGATTTAATCGGCGGGAAAACGTGGTCGTGGCATGTTACGGAATTTCTTAGCTTTGCCGATAACACTGCTGAAATTTATGACGGTAACCCAACCTATGTTGAAGAAAATCTTGATGAGTGGATTCGAATTACCTCTGGTACAATTGGATTTTGGACGTATACAATAAGCCAGGAAGTTAGTGTGTACGATTAGAAATCCTATGATACAATAGCGGTTCAAACCGACCATCATTTTCATCAATTCATTTTTCCTATCTTTGAACAAGTAATTTTGAGGAATAAATGAATTTCTCCGTAACAAAATCCGAAATTATTTTTCGCGGAAAAGTTTTTGATGTGCAAGTAGATGAAATAGAATATAACGGAAGCGGTAATAAAGCGCGACGAGAAGTAGCGGTACATCCCGGCGGCGCAGTTGTTGTTGCTGTAAAAAACGACGGCAAGATTGTTCTGGTAACCCAATACCGTTATCCAAGCAAAGAAGTTTTACTTGAATTACCCGCTGGTAAATTAGATAAAGGTGAAGATCCTCAAGTTTGCGCAACTAGAGAACTAACCGAAGAAACCGGTTACACATCAACTAAGATTAAAAAGCTCGGCAAGATTCAAACTAGTCCCGGTTTTTGTTCTGAAGTTCTGCACATTTATCTTGCTGAAAATTTGGTGCCCGGTAATCATGCGCGCGAAGAAGGCGAAGAAGGAATGGAAATGTTTGAATTCACATTGGAAGAAATCGAAGAAAAAATCCGAACTGGTGAAATTTCCGACGCAAAAACCATTTGCAGTATCAGTATGTACAAACTTCATTCTGGATGCTAGATACTGGATGCTAGATACTGGATACTAGATATTCGATACCATGTTCACTAACGCGGGCTTTGGTGTTCTTCTTGTACTGACTTTATAAATGAATTAAGTTTTTTACCTAATGTATTAAGACGATCATTTAGATCGTTATAAAGTTTTTCATCCGTTAATGATTTTGTTTCGAAAAGTGTTTCTAGATGATCGGTTGTTTCATCATTTGAAGCCAAAGCAGTGATAAGGAAATGTATAAAGTCTTGCTTGTAGTATCTTCTTCCGTATCCCTCAACAATATTTGATCTCACCGACTTGATTGCTCTTCTTATCTGGCTACCAACTTCATACATCTCAAATTTTGGCAACTTCGAAATTGTCATCTCATGAATATCAATTACTAAATCACGAGAAAGTTTCCAAACATCTAAATTCTTGTAACTCATTTATTCAACCCCAATCATTCCCAAATTCTTCAATCAAGAATCGAGTATCAAGCATCTAGTATCAAGTTTCACTCGTTAGTAAGCTCCTCCAATTCAACTTTATGAAGGTGTGTAATTTTCTTTCCTAAAAACCGTTCTGCAACTTCGCGGAATTTTACTGGAACATCACTAACATAGAACTCACTTTCGCCATGATGCACCGATTGATTTCTCAACTGCCGCCCATTCAAATAATCTTCAACTAATTGTGCGGCGGGCGTCCCGGAATCTACAAGACGAACATTTTTTCCGACAACTTTTTGAATGATATCGGCAAGTATCGGGTAGTGAGTGCAGCCGAGAATCAAGCTGTCAATTTTCTTCTCTTTCAGTTCGCTCAAATATTCTTTTGCAATCATCTCGGTTACTTTGTGATCAAGCCATCCTTCCTCCGCCAACGGAACGAACAATGGGCATGCTTGTTCATAGACTTTGACTTTTGGGTTCAGCTTTTTTAACTCGTGCGCATACGCTTGATTATTAATCGTCGCTCTCGTTCCGATTACGCCGACAATTCTTTTTCTTGATTCTTGCAGAGCCATCTTTGCGCCCGGCTCGATCATTCCAATTACCGGAATTGTCAGAAATCTTTTCAGCTCTTTCAACGCAACGGATGACGCCGTGTTGCATGCAACTACGAGCAGCTTAATATTTTTTCTCAACAAAAAATTTGCCGCTTGAAGAGAATATTCAATTACAGTTTCATTTGATTTCGATCCGTACGGCACACGCGCCGTATCTCCAAAGTAAACGATGTTCTCATTCGGCATTAAACGTGTAACGGCACGTACCACGGTAAGTCCGCCAATACCTGAATCAAAAAAGCCGATGGGATTCGTTCTGTTCATGAAATTCAATTTGACACCTATAACATTTCTTCTATTGTTTGAGTTAATTCGTGAGTGATGAGTTCGTAAACATCCGCCGAGATTTTTTTTCTATTGCGGTCGAGGATGTAAAACGAGTCAACCACGTCGTCTGCCTTAGTGGAAATTTTCGCGAAGTAGATCGAAAGCCCCAGTTCATTCATCTTTTTAGTTACTTGAAACAAAAGCCCTAACCGGTCGGGCGAAAAAATATCGATGATAGTGTACTTGTCATGTTTCTCAAATGCTATTTTAATTTTCCCTTTGCGTTTGAAAAGTTTGCTTTCGAGCCGGCGCCACTTGGATTTAATCTGGTTGAATTCTTTTGTTATCTGCAGCTCGTTTTCGATCGCAAGATTCAAGTCTTTCGTAATCTTGACATAGCGTTCATCGCCGATCGGTTTGTTCGTCCTGAAATCGGTTACGTTGAAGCTATCGATAACAATTCCGTCTTTGCGCGTAAATATTTTTGCATCGTGAATATTTAGATCGTTGATTGAAAGCGCGCCGCACAAATGTGAAAGCAGCGCTTCGGAGTCTCTCGTAATAACGGTTACGACTGTAAAAGGTTCGTCAATTTTGAAAAAGACAGAGACGGCGGAACCTTTCTCTATTTCTTCTATGTGCTGATTAATTTCTTCAGTTGAAAAATGCTGCATGTATCCGAGATCGTTAATCGATTCGATGTGATCTATGAATGAATCTTCGGAAGGAATTTCCGCTCCGCTGATGACCTCCCGCAAATTATACGACAGCAGTTCCTGCGCAGTAATTCTGTCATCAAGCATGGTTTTTATTTTGCGGTAGAGTTCATTCAGCAAATCGCTCTTCCACTGCGTCCACACAACTTGCGATACAGCAGACAGATCGGCATACGTGAGCATGTAGAGAAAATCAATTTGTTTGGAATACGAAAACAACTGCGCAAAATTATTGAGTGTGGAAGGATCGTTGAGATTTCTTCGGAAGGCAACCTGTTCCATTACCAGATGGTTTCTAACCAAGAATTGTACAATTTCAATTTCATCCGGACCGTAACCCAAACGTTCCATTATCGAGTTAGCGATTTCAGCGCCGATGATTTCATGCCCGGAAATACTGATCGGTTTGGCGATGTCGTGAAAAAGTACAGCGAGATAAAGAATGTCTCTATCACGCAGACCTTGAAATAATTTTCCTAACGGAGAAGTTTCTGTTGCCAAACTTTCAAGATTGTTCAGCGCAATTAACGTATGCTCGTCGGCAGTGTAACAATGATACACGCCGGGTTGAAAAAATCCGATCATATCTTTGAACTCAGTCAGAAAAGCGCCGAGCACGCCGAGCTCGTTCATCGCAGTTAAAGTTTTGCCAACATTCTTCGGAAGTTTCAAAATCTCTCTGAAGAACACGGATGACTGCGGCTCAAATGTTTGTGTCTCTTCATGATCGATAACGCTTTCAATTATTTGCGAACGCAAATTTTCATCGAAGTGCGCGTCGTGAAGTCCGCGGTAATAAAATGCTCTTAGTATGCTCGAAAGCGAAAGTGAAGAGTTCCGATTAACAGAAATCACTTCTCCCTTCAGAGTAAAATCAGTATCAAGATGAATTGCAAGGTACTTGCTCATCGGCGGAGTAATCTCTTCGTAGTAACGTTTCATCATTGTCCGCGCGAAACGTTTTATGACATTCGCCGAATCAAAATATTTGCGCATGTATTGATGCCAGCCGTCGCCAGTGTGTCCGTGAACGTTGGCAATTTTTTCCTGATATGTGAATTCGAGCCTGTCGTTTTTATGATTGCTGATTAGATGAAGATGATTACGTGTGTTCAAAATCATCCGGTAACTTTCCTGAAGCCGGGCAACGGCTCTCGGCACAAGAATTTTTTCTTTTTTTAGAATCGAAAGGAAATGCTGCGTCTGCGTGATTTCTTCCTGAGAGGTTAACGAAAGATTATTCTGGAGAGTGTAAATCCATTCGACCAGTTGAATGTCTCTCAACCCGCCGGCAGTGTATTTTACATTTGGTTCAAGAACTTTTGCGGAATCGCCGTACTTGTGATAACGTTCTTCAAGATCGATATAATATTTATTGATGAGTTCGGTTTTCTGTTTGGCGGAAATCGATTCAAATATTTTCTGACTCCATGCCGCATAAAGTTTTTCGTTGCCGAGGATGTATCTCGTTTCGAAAAATTGGGTGAACGCGTGCAAATCTTCTTTCAAGAATCTTTTTATATCTGCATGCTCGCGAACGGTATGCGAGACTTCGATACCCGCGTCCCACAACATTGTAACGCAGTCTTTAATTGTCTTTTCGTTGCCATCAATTTTTTCGAAGATGAACATAATATCTATGTCGGAAAACGGAGAGAGTTCACGGCGGCTGAAACTGCCCACCGAGGCAATAGCGCATTTCAGTTTTTGCCCATGCAAAATTTTCTGAATGTACTCTTCAACGAGCAAACTCCACTTTACGCAGAACTTGAACGGATCTTTTATAAGCTCTTCGTCTTGAAATATAAGATCCCTATCTGCAAAGAATTTTTCTTTTAGTTTCAGTGGTTCCATAAAATCATGCTGTTGAACAATGCAGCTTAAACAGTCAGACAAAAGCCACATTATTCAAATTATAAATAGCCCCGACCTTCAGGTCGGGGGTGCAAAAGAAAAACTATTTGGCTTTAGCCACAGTAACCGAATAGTCCAAAAAATTCTGGGCTAGATATAATTATATCTTCTTAAATCTTGCCTGGAAGAATCTCAAATGTTTTGGTTCGAAAACCATCTTCAAGCCCTTTATCTTTTTCCTGTCTTCGTAAACTTGCGCAATCGATTCAACCATAACATCAATATGAGCTTGTGTATAAACGCGTCGCGGAAAAGTTAAACGAACCAATTCAAGTTTTGGATAACGGTTTTTTCCGGTTTGAGAATCGCGTCCGGCGGAAACAATTCCTCTTTCCATTCCGCGCACGCCCGAATCAAGATAAATTTCCGAAGCCAAAGTTTGAGCCGGGAATAAATCTTGTTTCAAATGGGGCAAGAATTTTTTTGCATCAAGAAATATCGCGTGTCCGCCGAAAGGATACACAAGCGGAATGTTATACTTCTCTAACTGCTTGCCGCAGTATTCAACTTGACCGATGCGGGCTTTAATGTTATCGAACTCAACCATTTCTTCAAGTCCGCGCGCCATAGCTTCCATATCGCGTCCGGCTAATCCGCCGTATGTGTGAAGGCCTTCATAAATTACAACCATGTTGCGCGCTTCTTCGTAAACGTGTTTGTTGCGGGTTGCAAGGAATCCGCCGATGTTAACCATCAAATCTTTTTTCGCACTCACCCACAATCCATCAAAGTAAGAACACATTTCTTTCAAGATTTGTGCGATGGTTTTGTTTTCGTAACCTTTCTCGCGCACTTTTATGAAGTAAGCATTTTCTGTTGCGCGTGTTGCATCGAACCAAAGTTTTATGCCATGCTTCTGTGTGAGTTTGTAAATCTCTTTTAAGTTTGCCATCGAGAACGGCTGACCGCCCGCCATGTTAACCGGTCCAGCCATACTAACGTACGGAATTTTCTTTGCGCCGACTTTCTTTATTAAGTCTTCCAACTTTTTCGGATCGATATTTCCTTTAAACGGATGAGTGTTCTGCGCATCGTGAGCTTCATCGATGATCACATCAACAAATTTTCCGCCGGCTAATTCCTGGTGTTCGCGCGTTGTGGTGAAATACATGTTGCCGGGAATAAAATCTCCAGGTTGAATCATGATTTTTGAGATGATGTGTTCGGCGGCGCGACCTTGATGCGTTGGAACAAAGTACGGCATACCGTAATATTTTTTTACGTTATCCCATAAGTGATAAAAGTTTTTGCTGCCTGCATAAGCTTCGTCGCCAAGCATCATTCCCGCCCATTGGTAGTCGCTCATTGCATTTGTACCGCTGTCAGTTAATAAGTCAATGTAAACATCATCCGACTTAAGGAGAAATGTGTTGTATCCGGCGTCCTTCGCGCATTTTTCCCTGTACGGTCTTGTTGTCATTTTGATCGGCTCAACCATTTTTATTTTGAACGGCTCAGCCCAGCTTCTTTTAATAATTTTTTTAGCCATGATTACTCCATGATTAGTTAACAAGTTACAAGTTTAATGTTACGAGTTATTAATCATGCACTGTCAGACAAACTTTTTCTTCAATTTTTTTCTTCTCTGCTCGGCAATAATTTCCGAAGAGATGCCGCCGCGTGTGTTGAATCTTGCCGTAATTTTCATGTAGCGGGGTTTACAAACTTTTACGAGATCGTTGAGAATTCGGTTGGTTACCGCTTCAAAATAAATTCCGTCATTGCGGAATGACTGCAGATAAAATTTATACGATTTCAATTCAACACAAATTTTTTCCGGAATGTATTCGAGAATAATCGTTGCAAAATCCGGCTGTCCGGTAACCGGACAAAGTGAAGTGAACTCCGGCGCAGTGTGAATGATTGTATAATCTCTCTCCGGATTAGGATTTGGAAAGGTTACTAAGAGTTTTAGCTTGGGGTTCATGTTTTTTATCGTATGTTAATTAATGTATGTTACTTTCTTCATAGAGCTGATTGAAAGCCATTGATGTACTTCCCACTTTTTTTCTTTCCTAATCGTAATATGTAAAGGGAAATGTGTCGTAAAAATAATTTTCTCTTTAGAATCATTTATATCTAATCCGTAAATCGAAAAATGCTTCATTGGTTCACGTCTAAAATATTGAGCATTAATTACCAAACCCCCAGTAAGATAAAACTCAACAACAATTTGTTCATCTGGTGACAAATCCTTTTTATATTTTTCATACTGTCTCTTAAACTGATCAATTAAATAGTCTTCCTGACTAAGTTCGTTCTGTTGCATAATAGCCTCTATTATTTAACCATATTTCGGTTTTACTTTGTACACTATCGGATCCTCAACGCCAGCTTGCTGAAAACCGCGGAGACGAAAAGCGCAGCTATCACATACGCCGCACGCTTCATCTTCTTTTTGATAGCACGACCAAGTTAAATGTAACGGCGCTTTAAGTTCAATTCCTTTTTTCACTATGTCGGCTTTGGAAAAGTGAATGATCGGCGTTTCAATTTTAATTTTCGTTTCCGGCTTCGTACCGAGATCAACCATCTTCTCAAACGCTTCAAAAAATTTTGGACGGCAGTCGGGGTAACCGCTCGCGTCTTCGTAAACAGCGCCGATAAAAATTGCATTAGCGCCGATAACTTCCGCCCAGCTTACACATGCGCTCAAAATATTTGCGTTGCGGAACGGAACATACGAACTCGGAATCTCTTTGTTAGCAAGATCAGCTTTAGAAACTTCAATCGATTTATCGGTAAGCGACGAACCACCGATTTTAGTAAAGTGGCTGAAGTCAATCACTAATCGCTTCTCAACTTTGTAATGATCGGCAATCTCATGAAATGCTTTCAGTTCTCTATTTTCAGTACGCTGACCGTAATTAAAATGTATCAGTGCAAGGTTGTAAGATTTACTAGCAATCGCCGCGGTGACACAGCTATCCATTCCTCCGCTTACTGCAACGACTGCTAATTTATCTTTCTTCATGAGAGTACGCGTAAAATTCAGTCGAAAAATAGTAAAAAGAGGTGTGAGAAGTAAAACAATGAAAGTTACACTGTATCCAAGCAGTGGATCTCAGTCCTTCAGCATTCCCTCTAAATCTTTAATGATTGCTTGGCTTGAGGGAATTGATTTACTAATAAGGTTTTGTTTTATAAAATCTATTATGACACGAATTTCCTCTTGTTGATTGCTTTTCTTAAATGATGAAGCGAGCCGGTATAAAGACGCAGAATAGTTAGCTAGTATTCTTGATACCCTCGGCATATTATGAATGTTCACATCGTTAAAATCCTTCACGTTATTTTTATCCAAAAGGATTTTTGCAACTCGTTCGCGATCTATATTGTATTTGGTCTTAGCGGTCTTGAACGGTAATACTTTGTTAGCTAACCCACACAATTGGAAATTTTCATCCAAGCCGCCAAAGAAAGTTTGAATGCATCCTAACGAAAAATATAGAGGTCTCTTCCATTGATTCGTTTCAATCATATTTGCAAGCACTGCCCTACCAACGCTTAAGTAGCTTCCTCTAACTGAATTCAGATCTGGCACAAGTTTCCACTCAAAAATTGTATCCTGCGAAAGTTTAAATTCTTTCTTTACCGACGCATTGATAGGAACTTTGATGACGAGAGTATCCCACTTGAAAGGATGCAAATCCAAAATTTGTTCGTCCGGTAAACTGATCGGTGCTTTCGTTATGGCATTAGGGATTCCATCGTGAATTATTTTAACAAACCAAGGTCTTTCTAAGAACGCATAGGGAATCACTATAACATCTTTTCTGTAATCCTCGATTTGCTGTAAATATTGAATGGGGTCGTATTCCGCATCTCCGCCAACAATAAGTATTGCATCAACATCACACGATTTTAGAATATTTCTATTGTACTCAAGCAGCCATGACGGGAAACATTTTTCTTTAAATGCATCATCGAAGCATTTTTTATATTCAGAAGTATCTCCTTTTTTCAGTGCATCACTTGCGATTGACCCATACTGGGCACCAAGGAAATAATAAGCATCACCATAATCCGGTTTCAACTCAATAGCTTTTCGTAAGTTGAAAAATATCTCATCGGTGTAATTATTATTATATCCAACAAGCGGCCGCGAATCATACGCGCAATAATGCATAAACACACCAAGGTAATAGTAAACTTCCGGATCATCCGGCTTCTGCTTCTTAAGTTGATTCATTAACTTGATGGCATTTTCGTAATCACCTTTCTTGTAAGAGGCGAGCGCTTCTTGTTTCAAGTCTGCTGCCTGTCCGAAGACCATAAATGTTAAAACGCACACTACACAAATTGATAGGATGACCTTTCGCATGATGTTCCCCGTATTTTTTGCGCAGAAGAACCAAAAAGAAATTACAAACTTTCAAATAGACTTGCTATCAACAAATTATTCCTAATAAATCTTATCTAAGCTTGAAAAGAATTATTGCTGCAACAAATGAAACTACGGAACTAACTACAAACGGAACTTGTGCGCCGAAATTATCCCACAAAACTCCGGTTAGGAACGATCCGAACATAATTGCAAAGCTCGAAAGCATTGTGAGCAATCCTATCGCAGAACCGCGGAACCCATCCGGCACCAAATCGGAAACCCACGCTTTTGAAACTCCTTCCGTAGCAGCCGCGTAGATTCCGTAAAACGCAAACAGAACCCAGATGACATGAAAATTCTGATTCATCGCAAAACCAAAATAGACAACAGAAAAAATCAGCAGACCAATTATGAAAATGTTTCGCTTGCCGAATTTGTCTGCAACAAGTCCAACCGGATAGGACGAGAGCGCATAAATCAAATTATAAAACACGTAACCAAGAATAGCGGTTGTATCCGAACGCGCGATTTGTTTTGATTTCAAAATCAAAAAAACATCACTGCTGTTGACGAGAGAAAAAAGTGTGAACAACAAAAGAAACATTCTATATTCACGCGGCGAAGATTTCCAAAACGAAGCGTAATTTTTTTTACCGTCGGATTTCGTTTTATCTTTTGCATCTTTCACAACAAATGTGAACCCAATTGCAAAGAGAGACGGAATGATTGCGATAAGATAAATCCACGTGTATTTGCCCGGAAAGAAATTCAGAAGTAAAAGCGCGCTTAATGGTCCGGCAACGGCGCCGAATGTATCCATTGCTCTATGAAATCCGAAAACGGCGCCGGTGTTTCCTTTTGCCCCATTTATGGCGGGGTCGGCGTAACTCGCCAGCAGCGCATCACGAGGCGCTGTTCTAATTCCTTTTCCAACTCTATCAATAACGCGCGCAAAAATTACCGAAGGAATTGTTACGATTATTCCCGGCAAAGATTTTACGAATCCGGAAAGTCCGTAGCCGATTACAACGAAGATTGATCGTTTGCCGGCTTTATCCGATAGCGCGCCGAAGTATCCTTTAAGAAATCCGGCAGTTACTTCAGCAATTCCCTCAATCAAACCAACAAGCGACATCGAAGCACCGAGTGCCGCAGTTAAAAAGATTGGAGTTATCGGGTATAGCATCTCCGAGGCGAAATCGGTAAAGAAGCTAATTAGACCCAGAATTAGAACTTGGCGTGAAATTTTTT
>JAKAEE010000024.1 GCA_021820065.1 Bacteroidota bacterium
TGGTGGGAGCTTTGTAAATAACAAAATACAGTTAAAAGATGGGAAAATTTTAGTTAGTGGCGGTGTGAGAACACCGGACTATGAAGTGTATTTACCAATTAAAAAATGCTGGATATTTGATAAAAACTTGACTCATGTTACTGAAACCAAAGATAGGGAGAACAACGACATTTTCTTTCAGAATTATCCCAATCCATTTAATCCAACTACAAAGATAAGTTTCTCGCTTCTGCAAAAGAGCCAGATCAAACTAAAAGTGTTTGACGTACTTGGAAGAGAAATTCAAATTCTTGCCGACGGAGTTTATGAAGCGGGCAAGCATGAGGTTGAGTTCAATGCGACAAATTTGCCCAGCGGTGTTTATTTCTATAATCTCACAACCGGAAGTAATTCCATTACAAAAAAAATGCTCCTCCTCCGCTAAAGCTTCGGCGGACAAGTGCTGATGAAATAATTCACAATCAAAAAAAATTAGCCAACAGAAGGCGGCAAGTACTTGTCGCCTTCTTTATAACATCAAAATCTTTATTTCCAATCATTCAACTAAAAATATCTTAACAATATTTCGATAATAATGTGCGCTTTACCAAGTTCTTGGCTTGTTTATAAAACACTTTTTCTCTAAGTTTACACAAAATTTTGGCGATTGATAATGTTAAATCTAATATTCATCGTTATACTTTCTTACTTAGTTGGCTCGATTCCTACAAGTATTATTCTTAGCAAACTCGTAAAAGGAATAGATATAAGAAACTACGGCAGCGGCAACGCCGGCGGTTCAAATGTTTTTAGAGTTCTGGGTTGGAAGTGGGGCGTTCTAACAATTCTTTTTGACGCTTTGAAAGGCGCGGTTGCCGTCATAGTTGTTGCCCGTCTCTATCTTGATAATTTTCCGTTCCACAACATTACACCATTCGATGATTTCACGCTTGTACAAATTATTTGCGGCGTAAGCGCAGTATTGGGACATGTATGGACGGTCTTTGCCGGATTCCGCGGCGGCAAAGGTATTGCAACGGGTCTTGGTGTTCTAATCACTATTACAACTTTGGATATGGCAATTGCACTTGGTGTTTTTGTTCTTGTTGTAACATTATCCAGATATATTTCTCTCGGTTCATTGATTGCTGCAATATCGGTTCCGCTGATTCTAATCGTTCGCGAAAATATTTTCGGCGTGGACATACCCGGCTATCATACAATTTTACCGTTTTCAATTTTGCTTGCGCTGTTGGTGATCTTCACTCACAGAGCCAACATAGATAGATTACTGAAAGGCAACGAAAGAAAAATATCATTCGTAAAAAAGAAATCGAACTAAATGAGAATTTCTGTTCTCGGAGCCGGCGGCTGGGGAACCACTCTGGCAATTCTTCTTCATTACAACGGTCACAACGTTACACTTTGGGAATACAAAAGAAACTACGCTAAAACGCTTGCCCGTTCGCACGAAAACAAAATTTATCTTCCCGGAATTAGAATCCCAAAAGAAATTGAAATAACCCACTCGCTGGAAGAAAGCTGCACGAATAAACATCTTATAGTTTTGGCTGTCCCATCGCAATTCATCAGAAGCGTTCTTCATGATATTAAACGTCTGGATTTCCGCAATACGACTTTTGTAAGCGTCGCCAAAGGAATCGAAAAGGAGACTCTGTTAACCGTCTCTCAAATTATTAAAGACGAGATAAAAGAAATCTCACCGTCACAAATTGGTGTGCTTTCGGGACCTAGTCACGCTGAGGAAGTCAGCAGAAAAATTCCGACTGCTGTTGTTACCGCTTCCAAGGATTCGTTTACGGCGAAACAGATTCAGTCGGCGTTTATAACATCGTACTTCAGAGTTTACTCTTCCACAGATATTCTTGGTGTTGAATACGGCGGCGCGTTGAAAAATGTTATTGCTATCGGCGCCGGTATTATTGACGGCGCTAAATTCGGCGACAACACAAAAGCTGCCATCATGACGCGCGGCATTGCGGAGATTTCCCGTCTCGGTATTGCACTCGGCGCCAAGCCGGAAACTTTTGCCGGACTATCCGGAATGGGCGACCTAATCGTAACATGTATGAGTAAGCACAGCCGTAACAGGTACGTCGGTGATCAGATAGGACGCGGAAAGAAATTGAAAGATGTTTTGAAAAGGATGCAAATGGTTGCCGAAGGCGTTGAGACGTGCCGTTCCGTACACCAGCTTTCACAGAAATTCAAGATTGAAACGCCGATTGCTAATGCGGTTTACAAGATTTTATTCGAAGAGCGAGACCCCGTCAAAGTAACCTACGAGCTGATGACCCGCGACATGAAAGCTGAAGACGAATAGCGCTGGATTCTGGGGACTTGATGCTGGATATTTAGACAATGCAAGTATCAAGAATCTATTCCCATCCTAAATAGAACGTTTATTTTTTTAATTATATTTATTTCAGTTGTAGGGATCGGTTTATAACCGATCCGAAAAAAACGTGGAGGGGCCAAAGACCCCACATAAGAAAATATTTAACAACCTTCATTTCAAGTCTTTCTGATTTTTAACTATATTTCTTCGTAACAAAACAATATCAGCTATTTCATGCACGATAATATTTCGACATCCGTTCAATATTTAAAATCGGTCGGACCAAAGCGTGCTGAATCGTTTGCCAAAATTGGGATCAACACCGTTAAGGATTTGCTTTTCTACTTCCCCACCAGATACTTGGACCGATCAACCATTTTGAATACAGTGAAAGTTGTCCAGCATGCCGTTAACGGTTACGAAGGCGAGGTAACTATCATTGGTGAAGTCGTTGATTCCGAGATTCACCGTTATCATAAAAAACAAATTTTCAAAGTGCGCTTTAAGGACGCTGCCGGATTCTTCGAGTGTGTTTGGTTTCAAGGCGCAAAATATTTTCAGAATGTATTTCACACGGGCGAATATTTCGCTATCTCAGCAAAACCGGTTTTAACGAAGTACGGACATCTGCAGTTCGTTCATCCCGATTTTGACCGCTTCGCAGAAAAAGAATCGAAAGAATTTTTTCATACCGGCAAGATTATTCCGTTTTACCGCGTACCGAAAGAATTGAAGGAAACAAATCTCGGTGATTTAAGTTTGAGAAGAATTGTACACCATGCCGTGGAAAATTTTGCGAAAGATATTTCCGAATCATTACCGGATTACATTGTTAAAGAGAAAAATCTGCTCAATATTATTGACACGGTAAAAAACATGCACTTCCCGCAAGACTTTCCTTCGCTGGGATCTGCTCAACACCGTATGAAGTTTGAAGAGTTATTTTATTTTGAAACTATGGTCGCGCTGAGGAAACAACTTGTCAAAGTGAAAACCAAAGATCACGTCATTAAAACAAAAAGTGATTTGATAAAACAATTTCTAAAATCTCTGCCGTTCGAATTGACAAGAGCGCAATTAAAAGTGTTGAGTGAAATTAGAAAAGATATTGAAAGCGACAAACCGATGAACCGCTTATTGCAAGGAGATGTGGGAAGCGGTAAAACAATTGTCGCGCTCATCAGCATGTTGATCGTTGTTGCGAACGGATACCAGGCAGTACTGATGGCTCCGACGGAAATTCTTACAGATCAGCATTTCAAAAATATTTCCGGGTTGGTTGAACGGTTCGGGATAAAAGTAAGTCTGCTTATCGGCGGACAAAAAAAATTGGAACGGGAAAAAGTTTTGCGCGAGATCACAGACGGCTCAGCTCAAATAATTGTCGGCACTCACGCATTGATAGAAGAGAACGTTCACTTCAACAAGCTCGGTATAGTTGTGATCGACGAGCAGCACCGCTTTGGAGTTATGCAGAGATCGACACTTGTTCAGAAGGGACTTAACACAGACATTCTTATCATGACCGCTACGCCGATACCGCGCACGCTTACAATGTCGGTTTACGGCGATCTTGATCTTTCCGTCATCGATGAGATGCCTTTGAACAGAAAACCGATTAAGACTTTTCTTCGCGGAGAAAACAAACTGCCGGATATTTACCAGTTCATAATTGAAAAAACCGGCGATGGCTATCAAACCTTTTTGGTTTATCCGCTCATTGAGGAATCTGAAAAGGTCGAACTGAAAGCCGCAGAAACTTATTTCAAATCGCTGAAGACCGAACATTTGAAAGACTTGCGTTTGTGCTTGATACACGGGCGCATGAGCTGGCAGGACAAAGAAAAAATCATGTTCGATTTCGCAACCAAAAAATACGACGTGCTCGTTTCGACCACTGTTATTGAGGTCGGAATCGACATACCCGATGCAAACATCATCGTTATCAACGACGCATTTAGATTTGGACTATCGCAGCTTCATCAACTGCGCGGCAGAGTAGGAAGAAGCGATAAGCAGGCTTACTGCATTCTTGTTGCCAAAGACGAACACGCTGTGAAATCGAACCAGTTGGATTTCAACTTCGATTATCTTTCCCCCGCTCAAATAGAAAAACACAAAACTATGATTCGTTTAAATGCGATGGTGAAACACACGAGCGGTTTTGATTTATCCGAGATTGATTTGAAACTGCGTGGACCGGGAAATATTTTCGGAACACAGCAGAGCGGCTTGCCGGAACTAAAGTATGCCGATCTGGTTGAGGATACGGAAATTCTTCGCGATGCACGCGACACTGCATTCTCAATCATCGAAAACGACGGACAACTTGCTCAAGAGAAAAATTCCTTGATCAAAAAAACTCTCCAAGAAAATTTTCACTACAGCATACGACTCTCACAGATTGCCTGACCTCTCTCCAAAAATTTTTTCGCCGGAGGCAGCAGCTTCTCCCAAAAAAGTTTTTTCAAAACATTTTCTTGCAAAAAATTCATAAAAGATTATATTACCAGCAGTAAAAATTGAAAGGATTGTTATTAGTTCTTATCTACCAAATAAAAAATTAAAAGTTGCCCTCACATATAACGTAAAACCGGAAGAAAAAAATTCTTTCCAAGGAACACCTCTCACTCAACACTCAAACTCAACAAAAAATTTCAACGACACGTATGCCGAGTGGGATTCTTACGAGACGATCAACGCGATTAAAGATGCGCTTGAACTTTTCAATGACGTAATTATGATCGAAGCGGACGAAAATGCTTTCGAAAAATTCCGCGCAACCAAAGCTGATATAGTTTTCAACGTTGCCGAATGTGCAAACGGCACCAGCCGCGAGGCGCAGATACCAGCAATGCTTGACATGCTTAAGATTCCTTACACCGGTTCCGATCCTCTGACGCTTGCAACATGTTTGGATAAGGCACGGACAAAAGAAATTCTGGCTTACCACAAAATTCCTACTGCTAAATTTTTATTTGTCGAATCGATTGCCGACTTGGAACGTTTCGATCTGAACTTTCCCGTAATGATCAAGCCGGTTGCAGAGGGTTCCAGCAAAGGAATTTTCAATTCATCGCTCGTTTACAACCTGAATGACCTTACAGAAAAATTAACGACAAGCTTTGTAACTTATAAACAGCCTTTTCTTATTGAGGAATTCTTACCCGGCAGAGAATTTACTGTAGCAATTCTTGGAAACTGCTTGGAGACCGAAGTACTGCCGATAGTTGAGATTAATTTTGATGAATTGCCGAAGGAGTTGGTTCCGATCTATTCCTATGAGGCAAAATGGGTTGTGGATACCCGCGAAAACCCGCTTAACATATTTACCTGCCCTGCCCAGCTTGATGAATCTCTGCAAGACAAAATTAGAAAAGTAGCTCTCGAAACTTATAAAGTTTTGAGATGCCGCGATTGGAGCCGCATCGATATCCGTCTCGATCAAAACGGCGAACCAAATGTGATTGAGATAAATCCGTTGCCGGGCGTTCTGCCGGATCCAAAAGATAATTCGTGTTATCCCAAAGCCGCGCGTGCGAACGGTCTTTCATACGTTGAAATGATAAACAAAGTTTTAATAACAGCAGCCAAAAGATATAACTTGTTATGAACCTTGAACAAAAAGTACTGATATGTTATAACGAGCCCAGTAGATTTTACGATAACTACTTGGGAAAAAATATCTCCGATTCTGCCGATAATGTGGATTTATCGGAAAGAGAGTTTTTGAAACAGATTGCTCTGATCAAAAAAACTCTGCTGAAAACATATATGAGCGTTGAAACGCTGGCGGTTAACAGCGATATCAAAGGCGCAATGAAAAAGATTCTTCATTTTTCGCCCGATGTGATTTTCAACTTTGTCGAATCCGTTGAAGGCAATTCTAATTTTGAAAGTTACATCGCCGGGATGTTTGACATTTTAGGAATACCTTATACCGGCAACAGTCCCGTCACGCTCGGCAACTGTTTGATAAAATCCCGGACGAAACAAATTCTTCAGTCTCATGGTATTAGAACTCCGAAACATTGGGTTGCTTATTTGAATGAGACTTTAGACAAAAACGAATTCGATCTGAAATTTCCGGTGATACTAAAATTGGCGCGCGAAGACGCAAGCATCGGCATTTCCGAATTCTCCGTTGTAAGAACTTTTAACGAGATGATAGAACGGCTTGATTACCTTCACAAAAATTTCAAGCAAGAAGTTCTGATCGAAGAATACATCGAAGGTCGTGAATTGAATGTTGCCATACTCGGAGACAAAATTCTTCCGATTTCGGAAATCCGTTTCGATGGACTGCCTGATGAACTGCCGAAGATTGTAACGTACGAAGCTAAGTGGTCACCTGACAGCGTTTATTTCAAACATACAACTCCAAAGTGTCCTGCGCCGCTCGATGAACCGCTGAAACAAAAAATTGAAAAAATGGCTCGTGCAGCATTCGATGCAATGGACTGCAGAGATTATGCACGGGTTGATATTCGATTAAATCAGAAAAATGTTCCATACGTAATAGAAGTGAATCCGAATCCGGATATTTCTCCCGATGCGGGATTTATCCGTTCTGCCGGCACAGCGGGAATCAGTTATGATGAAGTGCTTTACAAAATATCAACGTTCGCGTTAAATAGAATGGCATATGATACGCAAGCTGCAAGTTAATGACAGAGAAAAACTTGTTTCGATCATTGAAAGCACAAACAATTTCAGTGATGAGGAAAAGAAAATCGCAATGGAACTGATTGACGATGCGCTCGGCAATCCTAATCATGAATACTACAACGTTTTCGTTTACGAAGAGAACAGCACAATTGCCGGTTATCATTGCACAGGCAAAAGAGCGTTGACTGACGGCGTTTACGATCTGTACTGGATTGTCGTTGATCAAAATATTCAGAACAAAGGCATCGGTAAACAATTACTGGATCATGCCGAAAATTTTGTGAAGGAAAACAGAGGAAGATGGATTTTAGCCGAGACCTCTTCCAAAGATAGTTATGATGCCACAAGAAATTTTTACATGAGAAACAATTACTCGATAGTCTCCCAAATAAAAGATTTTTATAAGGTCAATGACAATTTAATTGTCTTCGGGAAATACATAAGAACTTAAAACACCATAATATAAAGGGCAACTATCATGGAACTCTGGCAGCAAATGATCAGAGACAGCGTTCACAGTGTGGATCAACTTGTGGAGAAGTTCGGCATCGACAGAACAGTAGCAGAAGGTCTGGATGAATTTTTTCAGGCTAGAATCAATCCTTACTATCTCAGCTTAATCCGCTATCCGGGCGACCCAATTTGGCGTCAATGCGTTCCGGATAAGGCAGAGCTTGATGATCTGGAAGGATTCGAAGATCCGCTTCAAGAAGACGCAATGAGCCCGGTTCCTAACATTACACATAGATATCCCGACCGAGCGTTATTCCTCACAACCAGTCAGTGCGGTATGTACTGCCGGTTTTGTACAAGAAAAAGAAAAGTCGGCAACTCAGACAAAATTTCTATGAAAGAACTCGAATCTGCTTTTAAGTATTTGGAAAAACATACAGAGATTCGAGACGTTATCATGTCCGGTGGCGATCCGCTTATGTTAACCGACGCGATGCTAGAGAAAATTTTGAAACGCTTGCGTCAAATTCCTCATCTCGAAATTATCAGAATCGGTTCGAAGATGCCGTGCGTTCTTCCTCACCGCATAACACCTAAGTTGGTAGAAATGATTAAGAAGTATCACCCAATTTATGTTAACACGCATTTCAATCATCCGTGGGAAATAACTCCGGAAAGCACCAAAGCGTGCGAGATGCTTGCCAATGCCGGAATTCCCGTAAGCAATCAAGCGGTATTAATGAAAGACGTTAACGACGATGCCGAAGTGATGCGGGAGCTTTTCACAAAACTTTTGAAGATTAGAGTACGACCTTATTACTTATATATGGCAGATGAAACGCGCGGAGCTAATCATTTTAGAACTTCGCTCGATAAGGGATTAGAGATTATGCAGAAGCTGCGCGGTTACACAAGCGGTTTAGCGATTCCTCACTTTGTAATTGACGCACCGGGCGGCGGCGGAAAGATTCCGGTTCTCCCACAATACATTCTGCACCGCGACGAAGATAGAGTTGTAATGAAAAATTACAAAGGTGATATTTTTGTTTACCGAGAAACTCATCACACTGAACCCGCAGAGTCCAAGATATCGATCCCCGTTGAGCTTGTGGATAAAGATAATGGCTCAAATGGTAACGGCAATGGATCGAATGGAAATGGTTCTAATGGAAACGGCTCTTCTAAAAAGCCGAAGAATTACAAAGAGAAGGTTGAAGTTACAACCGTTTCGCAGAGCAATAACTGAGAAATGTTCTTAGCGCTAACAAAAAAGGGCAGCTTGGCTGCCCTTTTTCACATGTAAGAAGTTATTATTCTCACTGAATCACAATTTTGATTCGGCTGTCAAGGACCAATCCTTGACAGAACTATTTTATTTCAATCCCCGCCCAGCTTTTTTCCACATACAGAATTGACTGATCGTCAAGTACATAATTTCTTGTGCTGGAATATTTATAATCTTCATGTCTTTCAACTTAACGGATTTACTTTTACTATCCAATGAAAATGTGACGGCATTATGCAATAAGCCAGAATTTCAAATTCATATCGCTCTTGGTAATACTTGATGTTTTTAATTAGAATATCACAACAAGGATCACTTATAAATACTTGGCTGAAGTTAATTACTGTTGTAGTGACAAAAAAGAAATGCTCGCTTATTAAATTATTTCGACCTCTTAACCCCATCTTTTCTGACCTCTAACGTCAAGGAGTGGTCCTTGACGTCCCAACTTGTCTTTTGTGCTAAAATCACTTCAAAAGAATTTTCAGCATATCTTTTTCCAAACTTTCTTTCGGCGATTCAACAATTCTTCCAATCTCTTTATCACCCTGGTAGAAAATAAAAGTCGGAACCAAGTCTATGTTGAGTTTTTCAACGTCGCCGGAAGGAGCGGATTTTTTTCTGTCAACGCAAATCAATGTAAGGTTTTTCTGATCATAATTTAGCTGATCCAAAATTTTAAAGAAGCGGGGCACTTCTCTATGGCTATCGCTGCACCACGTTCCCATTACAATTGTAATCTTTATGTCATTCAATTTATCACCAATTTCTTTAACAGCAGCAGAATCCGGCGTGTAATTATCATGTTCGGAATCAAACCACCATGAAAAACTTGTATCTGCAAAAGCAGAACGATCACATATACCAACGAGCATCGGCTTTCCGGTTTTTTCATCGACCGACATTTTATTTTTCTCCTGTGCAATGATAAAAGTTGAAAACACCATTAGAACCAACACTATTTTTTTCATAACGAACCTCTAAGAATTATTCGATTTCCGAACATCCAATCCCCAATAAAGTTTGTTGCGAAGGATTTCAAAATAATTTGTTCTATTTGAATGAACCAGCTTTACCGGACGGGTACATTTTTCAATATTGATTGTTGACGGAGGATCATAAAAATAAACGCGTTGTCCGTCGCAGCTGATTTGGATTTTATCCGACGGCGAGTTAACCATAATCGATATCTTCTGATCACTTGAAACAACGAGAGGCCGCATAGTTAATGTATGAGGCGCAATCGGACTGAGAGTTATTACATTTGCTTTCGGATTCACGATCGGTCCCCCGGCTGAAAGCGAATATCCCGTTGAACCGGTGGGAGTAGCAACTATAATTCCATCGGCAGAAAAAGTTGAAACGTAATCATCATCAACCTTAATTGTCAGTTCGATCATTTTCGGCCAAGGACCTTTATCAATAACCATATCATTGATTGCGTAAAGATTTTTTTCGCCTCCATTGCACGAACCAGCGAGAGCCATTCTTTCTTCAATTGAATAATCATTTGCCTTGATGTCATTCAAAAATTCCGCAAAACTTTCCAGATCAAACTCGGCAAGAAATCCTAGCTTTCCGAAATTTACTCCGACCATCGGCGTGCCGGATTCTTTTACTTCGTATGCGGTATTCAACATAGTGCCGTCTCCGCCTATCGACACAACCATGTCGGAGTGTTTGCTAAGGTCTGTATGAGATAAAAGCGCGGCGCCGGGAAATTGTTTTTTCAAATCAGCTTCGAATTTCAAAAGCGAGTCGCTGAGAATAAATTTGAATCCTTTTTTCTCGAGCTCATCCGTTATCTTCTTAACTATGCTTAGGATGTCTTTCTTCGTAATATTTGGAATAATCCCGATTGTCATTTCTTTTTATTCAACTCCCAAAGTTTAGAATACTTTGTGAACACATACGCTGAAGAAAATATCGCCAAAATAAATCCATGCATACCGTCAAGAAATCCCGCTCGGAAAATATACATTTTCATAAAAAGAAAAATCGGTCTAAACACAATATCGCTGAAGGAAGCTTTCTTGCCTTTCTTACTCAATTCTTGTGCCGCAAGAGAAGTATAAGCGTTAAATTTTTCGAAGTAATGTTCAATGGTCGGGTCGGTGTAGTGATTCAAATCGTATTTGAGATGCCCGGTTTCCCCGTTGATATCCAAGTGCTCATGAACCGCTTTATCATTGAACGAAGCGTGTTTTTTATTGAACAGCCGCACGATCCGAGCAGGATACCAGCCGCTATGTTTGATCCACTTGCCGAGGAAATAAGCGCGGCGCGCTACATCGTAAGCCGCAAATTTTGGCTGAACATTTTTAAATTCCCGAAGCTCTGCTGCAAGTTCGGGTGTCAATTCTTCGTCGGCATCAATCCATAAAACCCAATCGAATTTAGTTTTTAACAGCGCATAACTTTTGGTCCGGGCATAACCGGCGAATGCCGCGACTTCCGCTTTTACATTTCCATACGACGACGCAATCTGAAAAGTGTTGTCCATAGTTCTCGAATCTACCATCACAACGATTTCGTCAACCACGTCAGCTTGGCTTTCGATGCAACGACGAATGTTTTCTTCTTCGTCTTTTGCAATGATGATTGACGATATTTTTATTTTTTCACTCATTCGAACCGGTAGTTTCAGTCTTACTATTCATAAAATTATGATAGAACGCTACGTTCAAACCGATGGTAAACCAAACCATCGTAATGATTTCTTGGTCGCCGAAATTCCATTCACCCAAACCGGAGAACAGAAATCCTATGAACGCGGCAAGAGCGCCAAGGGCGTAGGAAGACATGAATGGAACGTCTTTCAAAGTTTTGTAGATTTTCAAATTCAAACGCAAGATTTTGTACAACAAAAACATCACGGCAATGAATCCGAAGGCGCCGAGTATCACGAGAAAGTGAACAAAATTATTGTGCATGTGACCGAAATTCTCTTTGAGGTAATAATCTTTGTACTCGGAATAAATTTTGTTGAGATCGATATCGCCGACTCCAAACAGCGGGTGATCTTTGAAAATCTTCAGACCGATACGCCAAATATTGAGACGCTCGAAGTTCGTCTCATGATAAAGATCTGCAATAGTTGAAAGCCGATTTCTTTTGCTTTCCGTTGCATAAATTTTGTTTCCTTCAAGCTTAAATCCCGTTATAGAATAACCAAGCGAACCGATTTTCTGTTCGGTGAAGATTCCATCTTTCGTTTTATCGAAACGATAAACAATACCGTCGGCGCTTGCACCGATTGCAGAAGAATCCATAAACTGTAATGATTGAAGCCCAACAATCTTAAACTCCTGAACTTGTTTTACTTTTCCACTATCATAGACGTAATGAAAGAGTTTATCGCCCTGGAAAAAAATATCGTTCTTATTAATCCAGACAAAACCTACGGAGGATTTAAATTTTACAGAATCGATAAGCTGTTCTGGCAGTGCGCTTTGGCTCGAATAAACTTTGAACGAGAAACTATTCATATCAAACGCTGCAAATAATTTATCGTAGTAACAAAGACTTGAAACGCCCTTCACATTTCGAAGCGTTAGCTTATCATTAAGATCCAACGGATTCTTATAAATTGTTAAGCCGCTGTCTCTATCTGCAACGTAGAAGTAATCTCCGAAAACTTCTACATCTGTTGTTAAACCGGGCGAAGTAAAACTTTTTTCGATTGTGAGCTTACCGCTGCCGTCTTTGTGAAGTAACAGAATTCTGGTATCGAGAAGGTACGCGAGGTAGTAATTCGATTTCCATTTTAAGATTCCCTTTGAAGGCGATGGTGTAGCCAACTCTTGAACAAGATTGCCTTTGCTGTAAACGGCTATTCCTTTATTGTAATCAGCCACATAAACGGTATCGTTGTCAAGATCAAGATTGTAAGCCCTGCCTTCGGTATTAATTGTTTTTACTTTAGTAAGCCGCGAGCCGTTGAATTGATATTCATACAGCCGGCTTTCATTCTTGTAAAACAGAAGCGCAAAAATGATGAACGCGGCGCCGGGAATTATCAGCCACCATTTTTTCTTGAACAGAATTATAAAAAGTATTCCTGCCGCGGCGCCGATCCAAGCGGCGCGTGTATAACTAGCAAACAAGCCGAGCGCTGCAACTCCGAACGCGGCAAGGAAGAAAAATCTATAAGTCATTTTCGTTTTTTCATTTACTAGAAAGGCAAACGTAAAGATTGTAGTGAAGCTCATCAGTCCGCCCGCGGTCATAACATATTGAAACGGGGACGGTCCCTTGGCTTCGAAGCGGTACAACTGGGCGATGAAATGCTCGTAAGCAAAAACAATGTACGCCAACATTGTAAGCAGCGCGGCTCCAAGATAAATTTTGAAAAACAATTTTGTTTTCTCGTTATCATCGGCAGCAGCGGCAATTGTATAAACCAATGGAATTAAAACCAGCCGTTTGAAAAAATTCTGAAACGCTTGAGCGTGATTCACCGAGAAGATCGCCGAAATCAGTTCGGCAGCAAGAAAAAGTATGAACCCGATTTCCAAACCGTTCTTTTGAAATTTATTTTCCTTCGTTATCACAAACCGGTACGCAAAAAGCATCAGCGGTATAAAATAGCCAATCTGGTTTAAGAAAATTGAATTGGTAAGCGTGATCAAGAATAAAATGATCAGCCAGAAAATCAGTTTATCTATGATTTTAATTTGGTTGGATTTGTCTTTGGCCATTATACTCTAAATTGAAGTTCATATAATTTTTTGTAGATGCCGTTTTCTTGATTCAACAACTGATCGTGTTTACCGTCTTGAACTATCCTTCCGCGGTCGAGAACAATAATTCTATCGGCATTTCTAATTGTGCTGAGTCTGTGAGCAATTACAAACGTGGTTCTATCGTGCATGAGTCGTTCTATCGCTTCCTGAACCAAAACTTCCGACTCGTTATCTAGGGCAGACGTAGCTTCATCCAATATCATGATCGGAGGATTTTTTAGAAGCGCGCGCGCAATTGCAAGCCGCTGCCTTTGTCCTCCAGAAAGCTTTGTCCCTTTTTCACCGATTATAGTTTCATAGCCGTGCGGCAGTTCCATAATAAAATTGTGCGCGTTAGCTGCTTTTGCGGCGTCAAACAATTTTTGCTCGGAACAGTCATCAATTCCATAGGCAATGTTACTCTTCACCGATTCATTGAACAGTACGGTCTCTTGTGTAACTATTCCCATCAGCTTCCGCAAATCTTCAAGCCGCGCCGATTTTATGTCGGTCCCGTCGAAAAGAACTTTTCCGCCGGTCGGATCATAAAAACGCGGGAGTAAATCCACCATAGTGGTTTTTCCGGCGCCGCTGCTGCCCACAATTGCAATCACATTCCCCTTCTTCACTTTCAGGTTAATCGTATCCAGCACCAATTCCTCGGAATCATCATAGTGGAACGAAACATTTTGAAATTCTATCGTATCATTGAAATCGTTAAGCGGAAGAGGATTTTCAATATTCTTAATCCGCGGTTCGGTATCCAATATTTCAAAAACACGGTCGGCAGCCGCGCTTGATTCCTGGATTCGGTTGTTAACGCTGCTGAGTTCTTTGATCGGCGGCATCATCTGAAAAATTGCCATTAAGAAAACGAGAAACTCGCTCGGCTTCAAAGTTTTATCGAACAGCACAAGCTGCCCGCCAAAATAAATCATTGCGCCGCCGACAACCACGCTAAGAAATTCCGTAACGGGTGACGCTGTATTTCTTATACGAGTTATCTTCAAAACCAATCGGAAAAACTTCTGAGTCTGTGCCTTGAACTTTTTGTTCTCGTAGTTTTCCATCCCAAAAGCTTTAACGATCTTTACACCAGTAATCGTTTCATGAAGCGTTGTTGTAATGTCAGCCATTTCTTGCTGCAGCAATCCACTCTGCTTACGGAGAATTAAACCAATCCAACTAATGATGCCGATGCTGAACGGAAGTACAAGCAGTGAAAATAAGGTAAGTCTCCAACTGATCGAGACTGCAATTCCGAGAAAAACAATTATCGTTAACGGTTCACGAATCAAATTCAAAAACACCGCAGATACGCTAGCCTGTACAACATTCACGTCATTCATAATTCGTGAAATAAGGTTTCCGGTTTTTTCATTTTTGAAAAAACTCATCGGCAGCTTGTGAAGATGAATATATGCTTCGTTCCTCAAGTTGCGAATCATTCCCTGTTCTACGAACGCAAGAAAGTAAGCTTGGAGATATCCGAAAACATTTTTGAGGAAGAACAGAATGATTATCAGAATGCAGATTTTCAGAAGGATTGATTGTGTATCGCCGCTGAAGATGTAGCTCTTCGCAGTTCCAATAACATTATCAATCGCCTGGGAAAACCAATTTGCAACAGGCGCACTGATAGAAGGACTAACTGTTTTGATCTGCGTCTGAGTTCCGTTTCCTTGGAAAAGTGTATCAAGGAGAGGAATAATCATGTAAATGGAAACGCCGTTCAGAACCGCGTAACCGACTGTAAACAGAACCGAGGCGGAAAGGTGCTTCCAAAACGGTTTTATGTAAGCTAAGACTCTTTTGTAGGTGCTCATTGATTCTCACATGGGCAGGTTAACTAATCCGCACCCGCCGGGAATTACTAACGTATAATAGATTTTATTCCGGACAAAATCGAAAATATTTATCCTTGAAAGATCATTTAAACGCTCGTCGAAAATTAAGAAGTTCCCCTGAACTAACATATTACCATACCTAAAGCTGTTGAAATCGGCAATCAGTTTTTTTTGAACGGCGTTGATTACAATCAGTTCCCCGCTAGGTTGCGTTTTTTTCGGACTGCCCGTCAAAACTGAATTTTCGGTAATAATGAAAAGGTAGTCGCCGTCATCAGACCATCTGGCGTCCAGAACTTTTCGTTTGCTTGAAGCCACCAGAACATCGGATCGCTCTTGCACATCTTTTATGTAACAATCATATTCGCTGTCGGTTGCTATTGTGCGAAACTGAAATCTATTGTTCGGAGAAATATATTCGGGCTCACGGTTAGGCGGCAAAGGAAAGCCATCAGTGACGAGATTGAACTTGCGCTCGCTCACCTTGTTAAGCTTTCCGGAAAGATCAAACGGGAAAACGTTCTGGTAGATTTTTCGTGAATCGATCGTATCGATCGACGTAACGTTAACCTTAAATGTATCACTGTTTTCCCAGTAGGTGTAAAGCTGAGCACAGTCGCCGATATCTTTCAGCTTGTTCATTACGCTGGCTTCACGCTGCAACTGATACACGCTCACGCCGTGAACGTACGGCAGATTGCTTCTCACTCCGTAAGATGTGGCGGTAGTTACAAAAGCAATGCTTCTGTCACCGGAAGTGTTCATGGAAATAACGCTTTCGTTTTGACTGCTCCATATTAATTCTGTCTGCTTTGAAAAAATATCAACGCTGAAAACGCTTGGTCTGCCGAGATACCTTGCAACAAAAAGAACGTTGCGGAATTCATCGAGCGTTTCGTGTCTGCCTTTCATTATGGAATAAGTGTGAATTAGACCATTTGAATTAAGCCGGTAGGCATTTTTTGCCGCCCCGAATGAACTTTTGTATTTGCCCAAGAGAACTTTGTAAAGCTCGTCGCTGAACTTTTCGATCCTCGAAGAGTCGGCAATATTTCTGTTCAGTTTTATTCTGAAATCTTTTGCACTGTTGATATCTGGAAACTCACCGATCTTGATTGAATAAGTATCCGAATCCTCAGTACCGCTTTTTGTTCCGTCGCATGAAGAAAGGATGAATGCGGCGGCGATACATATCAAAATAATTTGTCTATCCTTCCATCTCATAATTTAAAAATACGAAACTGCCGCAAGATTTATCCGCGCGGGTGATGGTCTTTGTGAACTTGTTTGATATAATTACGATCAACATGCGTGTAAATCTGCGTTGTTGAGATATCGGCGTGTCCAAGCATTTCTTGAACGGCACGGAGATCGGCTCCGCCTTCCAGCAAATGAGTTGCAAATGAATGACGAAAAGTGTGCGGATGAATTTCTTTCGTAATACTGGCTTCATGCGCGTAATGATTTACGATTTTCCATATCCACATTCTGGAAAGTTTTGTGCCGCGTTTGTTAAGGAAAACGTAGTTCTGGCTTTTATTTTTCTTTTCTAACATTGGTCGTGATTTCGTCAAATACTTCTTCAGCCAATTGATAGCACTACTGCCCATCGGTACAATTCTTTCTTTCGAACCTTTACCGAAAACGCGCACTACTTCATCAGCAAAGTAGAGATCGTTCACCTTCAGATTAATCAATTCCGAAACGCGCAGACCGGAAGAATAAAACGTTTCCAAAATCGCCTTGTCGCGCAACCCGGCAACATCATCTGTTTTGGGAGAATTGAGAATGCGTTCGATTTCGGGAAAAGATAAAACCGCCGGAAGCTTACGTGACTTTTTTACCCTAGAAAGTGTTAAGGTTGGATTTTTTTCAATGTAATTATTGTCCTCAAGATAACCGAAAAATCCTTTTATGGATGACATGTATCTTGCGGTTGTCGCGCTATCGATTCCGTTATTTTTTTGATGCTCAAAAAATTTTGCGATGTGACCGGCTGTAACTTGATTGTAGTCGGTTACGTTTTTTTCTTGAACGAAGTTCAAAAATTTTTGCAAATCGTTTTTGTAAGCATTAGTTGTATTCTCTGAAAGATTTTTTTCGAAGCGAAGAATACTGAGATATTCTTTTAGAAAATCCTCCATGAATGATCATTCTTCCGGGTTAGTTTTTTCTAATTCTTCTTGCTGAGGATAACGGATTCTTTTGTGTTGATGACCGACAAGTATGCTCAAGAAAGACTCTTTGATTTTTCTGATATCGTTTAACGTTAACGGCGCTTCATCAAGCTGACCGTCATCGATGCGGCTGTTTATCAGATTGGAAATTACGTTCTCAATTTTTTGTGAATCTGCGTTTGTCATCGCACGCACGGTTGATTCACATGCATCTGCCAGCATTACGATGGCTGTTTCCTTGGAATTCGGTTTCGGCCCGGGATAGCGGAACTCATCAACATCTACGTTATTCTCGCCGTGAATTTCTTTGGCTTTCTCATAAAAGAAAGAAATCACCATTGTGCCGTGATGCATCGGTATAAAGTCAATGACTTCCTTAGGCAAATTATTTTTTTCAGCCAGTTCAATTCCCTTTTTAACATGATCCAAAATCAGCCGCACACTCTTTTCCGGCGCTAATTTTTCATGAATGTTTTCGCTGGTCAACTGATTCTCAACAAAACTTTCGGGATCGAGCGACTTACCGATATCGTGATAGTAAGCGCCAATGCGGGCAAGAATCGGATTTGCGCCGATTGCTTCAGCCGTTGTTTCTGCAAGTGTTCCCATAGCAATAGAATGATTAAACGTGCCCGGTGCTGACTTCGCCATTTCTTTCAAAAGCGGATGATTGAAATCGGTTAACTCCAACAAGGTAAGGTCTGTCGTAATTTTGAAAAGTCTTTCGAAGAAAATTATCAAGCCGTATGTAAGAACGGGACTGATCAATGCATTGGAGCCGGCAAAAGCAAAACTTAAAATCATCTGGCTGAATGAATCAAACCTTTCCAAACCGAATGCAACAATGCTTACAACATAACCAATCAGAATGTAGAGGAACGATCTGAAAATTTGCGTTCTGTTTTTGATGTCGCGGACAGTGTATGCAGAGAGACCGCCGGCTAAAATATTCATTACCGCAAATGCATAGTCATTGCCGCGCAAACCGCCTACGATCAATGAAACTATGACCGTTCCGTAAAATCCAACACGCGAATCAAAAATGATTGTAAGCAACATCGAAGCAACCGGAACAAGAACTAAAAACTCAACAGGCGAAACGACATCAATCTGGTAGATCAAAAATGTTAAGAGTGAAATGAATAAGATGATCGAGGAGATAAGGAGGATTTTGAGATTGTCCTTGTAAATTTTCTTTCTGAATAAATAGATGTAAATAATAAACGGAACCATTATTAGAAGAATGTGAAGAAACTTTCCCAGAGTTTGAGAGAAGTTCCCGAGGAAACCGGTTTCCTCGCCTTTGGCAATTCTGTAAGAATCAATTTTTAGTTTAATTTCCGGCGTGATGCGGTCATGCTTCGATACAATTTTTTCGTTCTCGTTCACAATGCCGACGTTACGCGGAACCCGCTCCTTCGCGTTGTCAATTGCGCTCTGAGTAAGCGCAGCGCTATATAACAACTCCGGCTTCACGAAATTGTGGATGTACTCTTCGATCGCTTCGTTTAATTCACCGTTATTACCGGCAGATTCCTTTATGCTTGAATTTAGAAGGTCATTTACTCCGTCACGATCAAGAAATGAATATTTGGAATAAATTTTTTCGTACTTGCCGTCGCGGATGGAAATACTGTCACGTGGAATTTCTTTAAAAGATAAATTGAGAAACCCGCGCTGATAAATTTTAGAAAGAATGTTTTTCGAAAGTGAAGCAACTTCATTAAGCGAGTGGACTCTGGCCCCAAGGAATGTTCTCGGTTTGGTCTTCAATCTGACAAATACCGTGAATGACTGGTCGCTCAGAAAGGTGGTGTTTTTTTGTTGAGTAACAACTGAGCCGATTAGTCTCTGTAGATTTGAATTATACTTTGTTAGCGAATCAAGCAAAATTTTTTCTAACCCAGAATTTCTAACGAAGATTGGTTGAATCCGTTTTGCAGCTTGGATTTTTTCATTTTCATAAACAACCGGATCCTTCAGTATTTCAAAGGTTTTGGACGCTATCAAATCATCGCGGATCCATACCGAACCGACATTGACTTCGGATTCAATCGATTCGCCGCTGGGGAAAAACAGCACAATAATCAGAGCCGTCGCGAAAACAATCAGCAGCTTTATTCTAAGACTGGAACGAATATTTAGCTTTGTTTTGTTATCTATCATTAGTCGAATAGAATTATTTTCGAAATGCCGGTGAAGCAGACGATTCTGGAATTGATATCAACAATGCAATAACTAATGGCCGTTATTAATCTATTGAACAGTTTCTAGTTCTTTAACAGCTTCATTAACCGTGTTGCAGACGTTGAGTACCCGGTCAAGCTGCGAAATTTCGATTAGCGTTTTAACATTTTTTGTCGGCGAGGCCAAACGAATTTGTCCTTCGTTTGATTGTAAAATTCTGAATGCAAGAAGAATAGCACTTAACCCGGAACTGTCGCAATATTCAACTTCAGAAAGATCTATGATAAGCTTTTTAACGTCCTCAGTATGAAGAAGAATTGTAAATTCACCCTTTACAAATCCCGCTATAGAAGCGTCAAATCGTTTCTCGTTCAGTTTAAAGATGGCTATTTCGCCTATCTTTTTTAACTCATAATTGAAGTTTTCACTCATTTTAAGCTGCTTAAATAATTAATTTTATACTACTAATCTAAAAATTCACGGTAATAATCCAAACATTATCTTCTATCAGAACATTTTTAGGTAACTCAAGAAACTGCGGTAGGCGGTTTCGGATTCTTGGTTCTTACCGCCTATTACGAGGTTATAATACTCATCAGATTTGCCTTTTCCGAAACTAGCTCTAACCTTCGATTTGACAATGTTTGCTACCGCGCTGAAGAAAATATTCTCGGTTCGATTAAGATCAATCACAACATCGTACTCCCTTGCGCTCAAACTGGCAATCATATTCTTCGTCGGCAGATACACCCGGTTTACATGTTCGGGAAGGAAGGAAACAAATTTATACTTATCTTTTTCAGGAATGAGATTATACTTGTGCACTGGCAAAAAAAGTGTGATTACTTTTTTATGAATAAGATAATATTTGAGAATATCCAGGCTATGGTAAAAATCGTCGTCATGTTCCGGCATTATAAAAAAGAAGTCGCTCGCGTCGGATAGAATCTTATTGTAAGAGACGGCTGAAGCTTCCTTACGAAGAAATTTTCTGCGAATTATAAATCGGGCGTATTTCTGTTTTAAGCTTTCAAACATTTTTATTCGATCATTTTAAGGAATTCTTCTTCGGATAAAATCAGCACATTTAATTTCTGCGCTTTGTCAAATTTTGATCCCGGCTTTTCGCCGGCAACAACGTACGACGTGTTTTTGCTTACCGCAGAAAGGACTGTACCGCCATTTTCAATAACCTTTTCCTTGGCTTCGTCTCTGGACATGGTTGATAATGTACCGGTCAGCACGAATGATTTTCCTTCCAGGGTATTTGACCTTTTATGTTTCTTCTCAATCTCAAATTTAAGTCCGGCTTTTTTAAGTCTTTCAATAATTTTTTTGTTGTGCTCGTCCGTAAAAAATCTGCGGACGCTTTGGCTGATACTTGAGCCGATCTCGTGAATTGCTTCTATTTCCGTTTCACCGGCTTTATCTAAAGCCGATATTGACTCAAAATGATCTGCCAATTTTTTTGCAGCGCCGGAACCAACATAACGAATTCCCAGAGCAAATAATACTTTGTCAAACGGACGCTGCTTACTGGCTTCAATCGATGAGAGCAAATTATCAACGCTCTTTTCGCCGAGCCGTTCAATCTGAATTAACTCCTCACGCTTTTCCTTTAGCGAATAAATATCGGCGTAATCGTGTAGAAATCCTAAATCAACAAACAAATTAATCAGCGCGTCTCCCAAACCTTCAATATCCATTGCACCGCGAGCGGCAAAATGAGAAATTCTTCCTTTAACTTGAGCGGGACATAAATTGTTTTCACAATAAACCGCCACCTCGTCTTCCGGCTTAAACAATTTTGAGCCGCATACCGGACATTTGGCGGGCAGTTTCGTTTCCCGTGAGTCCTTACTTCGCTTAGATAAATCAACGGAAACAACTTTCGGAATTACGTCTCCCCCTTTTTCAATTATAACCGTGTCTTTCTCTCGAATATCTTTTCTTTTTATTTCATCAAGGTTATGAAGAGTTGCGCGACTAATTGTAGAACCGGCTAAAAATACCGGTTCCAATTCGGCGACAGGTGTTAAGGTACCAGTTCTTCCAACTTGCCAAGTGATTGTGTGCAGCTTGGTAACGGCTTGTTTCGCCTTGAATTTATAAGCCACTGCCCAACGAGGTGATTTGGCAATGTTGCCAAGTATCTTTTGCTGCTTCAACAAATTGACTTTAATAACAACGCCGTCGATTTCGTACGGAAGTTTGTCGCGTTTATCTTCCCACTCGCGACAGTAACCAATTACTTCGTCAATTGTTTTGCACAATTTAAAATTTTTGTTGATCCGAAAGCCAAGATCATTTAGCAAGTTCAGGTTTTCCGTTTGAGATTTTATCTCCGCTGAATCGCTCAGAAAATTATAGAGAAACACCTGCAGAGGGCGCTTAGCAACAATTTGAGGGTCCTGAAGTTTAAGCGTGCCTGCTGCCGAGTTTCTGGGATTTGCAAAAACTTTTTCGCCGTTCAGTTCCCTATCTTCATTCAATTTTTTGAACGGTTCGGATTCCATGTAAACTTCGCCACGGACTTCAAATTCATTCAGCTTTAATTCGGCAGTAGAATATTTTCTAATGTTGAGCGGGACAGTGCGAATCGTTTTTACATTATTAGTAACCTCTTCTCCAACGGAACCGTCTCCTCTGGTGGCTGCAACGTTTAATTTTCCGTTTAAGTACTTCAAACTAATTGAGAGACCGTCTATTTTCAATTCACAGACATATTCAACTTTCTCGTTGTTCGGCAATCCTTCCTTAACACGCCTATCGAACTCATAAAGTTCGTTTTCGCTGTATGTGTTTGATAAACTCAACATCGGTGTTTTATGAGTCACAGGTTTGAATTCTTTGGTAAGATCGGAGCCGACTCTTTGCGTTGGTGAATCCGGACTTATGAACTGAGGATTTTCTTTTTCGAGTCTAATCAGTTCGTTAAAAAGTTGATCGTATTCATAATCGCTGATTGAAGGCTGGTTAAGTACGAAATAGTTATAGTCATACTCACGTATCAGGTCGCGCAATTCTTCAATTCTTTTTTGCGGGCTTTGTTTCATTCTTTGTCGGTGGGATAATTGTATAATATCGAATTGTATCCGGCGTTATATATAAATTTCTGATTTCTCCCGTCTTGCCAATATTTTGAATCTGTTTATTATTGAGTAATAATTTCACCATACCGGCATTGCCAACAGTTACACTGAAATTCTTACTGGCTGCAAAATGTAATTTTGAATCCCGCTGATAAACTTGCTGAGTTATAATTTTTCCGTCGGAAGCAACTTTTACCCAGACGCGGCTTAAAGTTTGTACAGAAAGTCTAAGACTATCAGACATGTTTGAATTAGATTGACTGGAATTAACTTGAGAAGGATTATTATTCTGCTCAGTCATTTCATAGCGGGGTTTATCTTGATTAGCTGTTTGTTGAGAAAAACTTTCTTGAACAATGTCCGGCGAAGAACCCTTTATAAACAAGATATAAACCAATATCAGTACGAGTACCGCTATCGTACCGACATAAACATAATTTGTATTCAGCTTTTTAGTCTTAACATCCTCAGAAGCAGGCAATGGTGCAGTTTCTATCGAATCAAATTTTTTCCCCGCTTTTTCTTCGGTCATAGTTTCTGGGGATGATTCAGCGGCAGTTTCGGTAACCGTTGCTTCTTCAGGTTTGCCTTGTTTAGCATTTTCAAACTTTTGAATTATCGCGTTGGGATCCAGATCAATATACTGTGCAAACTCCCTAATGAATGCCTTCATATAGAGGTCGGGCAGGATTTCGAAATTTGCGTTCTCTATTGCGCGGAGAAATTTGGTGTCGATTTTAGTTTTGGAAGCAATTTGCTGAAGAGAAATATCCTTTTCTTCGCGGGCGTTTTTTAATTCATCAGCGATTTTTTTTAAAGCTTCTGATGCCATCTACTAACTTACCCTTACTAATTTTGCAGCAAACGAACCATCTACCAAATGAATGTGCGGAAGTGTTTGAACACAACCGTTTGAATCTACAAGGTCGCTGTTAACAATTTCTTTCGCGTCAACTAATTTGAAGTTTGGATTTTCACCCAAAAATTTCTGAACGATTTCAAAATTTTCTTCCGGCTCGGTTGTGCAAGTCGAGTAAACAATGCTGCCTCCGGCACGGAGTAACGACGCTCCCTTTTTCAGTAAATCGTATTGTATATTAATAATTTTCCGAATATCTCCCAAATCCCTTTTCCATTTTAGATCGGGTTTTTTTGTAAGAGTGCCCAAGCCTGAACAAGGCGCATCAACTAGAACCCTATCAAAACCGTCCGTATCTTCATACTCATTCGCATCAACAGTTAAAGTTTTTACATTTGTAACCTTGAGACGAGTCAAATTTTTCTGAAGAATCTTCAGGCGGCTTTCAAATCGATCAAGAGCGATTATTTCTCCCGTATTCTGCATCATGTCCGCAATAAACGCTGTCTTGCCGCCAGGTGCAGCGCATAAATCTAACACCCGCATATTGGATTTGACATCGAGCAATTTAATAGGCAGTCCGGTGCTTTCATCCTGAACCGAAAAATATCCCTTCTGAAAGTATTCCCAATCCGTTATGTTGGATAAAGTAGCCATGCGGATAAATTCAGGCAAATACTTTCCATCACTAAATTTCAGCTCCACTGAATTCAGTAAGTTCTTCAGTTCATCTACATTCGACACCAAATTATTCACGCGTAGGATAAGAGAAGGCTTGGCATTATTAGCAACAAGAAGTTTCTCCGTTTCTTCTCGACCGTAACGTGCCGCCCATCGTTTCACCAGCCAAGTCGGATGAGAATAGTACGCGCTCAAATACGCGTTGAGATCTTCGTTGGGATCAGGATATCGAATAGCTTCTTTGCTTCTGATGATATTTCTAAGAACCGCATTTGTCAAATCTGCCGGTTTCTGCCCCTGAAGTTTTTTGACAAACTCAACGGCTTCGTTAACGGCGGCGTATTCCGGTACTTTATCAAGAAAAAGTATTTGATAGAGCGCAACGCGCATCGCGTTCTTCACATTAGGTATGCACTTCGAAAACTGACCTTTGTAAAAACCATTCAAAATCCAGTCAATTCTTCCCAACCATCTGGTTACACCATGAACAATTTCGAAGAGAAGAGCCTTATCGGGTCCGGCAAGATTTGAGTTCTTAATTTCAATTTCTAAAAGCTTATCGAGGTAGGCATCGGTTCTATCAACGCGGTTTAAGATTTTAACAGCGTAACCCCGCACCCCTTGAAATAAATTTAGACCGAACTGATCATTAGTTGTTTCCATAGCAAGCAATATTTATTTAGGTACTTAATTCCATTTCACGTTCAGTAGTACAAAGGCGGGTAATTTAAAAAACAAAAGGGCTGCGCACTACAGCCCCTAAGAAAAATCAAATAACTTTATGCTTCTTTCAAACCGTATTTCTTTTTGAATCTCTCTACTCGACCGGCAGAGTCAACCATTTTCTGTTTACCGGTAAAAAACGGATGGCAATTGGAACAGAGCTCAATCTTAATACTGCTAACGGTTGAACGGGTTACGAATGTATTTCCGCAAACGCACGTAACTTCACATTTTCTGTAATTTGGATGAATACCTGGTTTCATTATGATACTACTTCCTTAAATTTTGGGCTCAAATTTAGCTACCACGCAGCAAAAAAACAAATTACAGTCCTTATTTATTGCGGGATTTTCGAAGCTTTTTTCAATGAATCCAACCGCAACTGAGCCTTTTTCAACGAATCAACCACTTCCCGGTATCTCTTTAATGTTTGCTGACTCATTCTCTGCTTGAAAAGAAATCCGTTGCCTTCCAACGGTTGATCTCCGCTGTTAACGATATTGCCGCGTGTTAAATCAGACCGAGTAAAATTGTCACCTGAGATGTACCTATCAACAGAAACCGAGTTCGGGTTCCTCTGCAGCGGCATTGGTCTATTGTCCGCACGAGCTTGATCCCTCAATGCCTGATCTTGAAAATCTTCGGTAGTAATCTGCTTTTGATTTACTGCCGGGTTTTCCTTCTTGGGGGAAACTTTCTCTACAAATTGCGTATTCGCAGTTGGTGTATTATCGGCGATCGATTGACTAACAAGCGGTTGCTGCTTATTAGTCTGTACACTGTTCAACTGCTCACCTCTGGGATAAAAGATGAAAAAGAGAAGAACAGCCGTAACAACAACTGCCGACGGCGCCAAAAATTTGAAGAGGTTGAATTTTGGTTGAACTTCTTCCGGCAAATTAAAATTCTTATTCTCGATGCGCGTCATAAGATTAAATTCAAAATTATCCGGCGCATTTATCTTGGGAAGATTTTTTAAATCTTTCAGCAAGCTGGAATGTTTATTATCATTATCGTTGTAAATTTTATTCATAGGCTACTCCCTATAAATACTCTTTAATAGTTTTTGAAGCTGTGCTCGACCACGGTTTATTCTCGATTTTACAGTACCAATAGCTAATCCGGTTATCTCAGAAATTTCTTCGTAAGACAGATCCTGAATATCTCTCAAAACGACAACCTCTCTATAAACCGGCTTAACTTTCAATAAAGCTTTCTGAATCATTTCATTTTTTATTTCGCTATCTGCAGCTCTATCCGGCGCCAAAAACGATTTATCTTCTATCTGAGGAGTCTTCTCATCGTCATCATTGTTAAGTGAAAGAATACTTCTTCTGCGCCGTCTTTTAAGCTCGTTCTTAGCAAGGTTACCGGCAATCGTGTAAATCCAAGTCGAAAATTTTGCGAATGAACGGTACGAGTCTTTATTCAAGTAAAACTTAATCATAGTATCTTGAACAACATCGGTACAAACATCCCTATCTCCAACAAATCGATAAACAAAATTCATCAACGGATCTTTGTAACGTTTAACCAAGATTTCGTACGCTCCCAGGGTATTGCTATCCTGGAATTCCTTAATAAGTTCTTCGTCCGAATGTTCTGTTAAGGGCTTATTCAATGAAAGTTATACCTATAAAAAATGAGATTGTTTCAGATTTTTTTTGACAATTTTAGACATAACGGATAATAAATGCAAACTTTAAGTATCAACTGTTAATTGGAGTCGCAGTCTGTCCCATCATCTCTGATATTAAAATCAAAAGAACGGTTTTGCTGTCTGTAGCTGTCGTTTTAACACGCAAATCCGCTTTCAGCAAAGCTCTTGAAGCGTTTAACAACTTCTTATCGTCCATAAGGAAACGTGCTCTTTTGCAGTTCATGTAGTAGCCGTAACTGACGCCGGCAAGTTTTGCAGCTTCAAAATCCGAAACCTTGGTCTTGAACAACTCGGTCATTTGCGCTATTGTTAATGTGAATTTTGCCAGCATGTTTACGATGAAAACCATTTCAACGCCGGAATCCAAAAGATTGTAAGCTACTTCCACTGCTTTAACCTTGTCCCCCAGTCCAATTGCATCCTGAAGACTAAAAATAGAATATTCTCTAATTGGCGAAGCGATTGCCTTGATGTCTTCAAAGGTAATTTCTTTTTTTCCGACAAAATAATTCTCAAATTTCTGCAGCTGCATTTCGAGAAGAGCTTTATCTTCGCCTACGATATCAACCAGCGCTTGAGCGTTTTCACGCGAGAAATTGATTCCGATTTTCTTGCAATCTTTCATCACCCACTCAATTAATTCCTCTCCAGTCGCAATACGAGCTTCGAAGAGAAAATGTTTTTCCAGTAAAATCGAATATGGTTCTTTTGCTGCATCGGTTATTTTACTTGACTGGGCAATAACGAGAGTTGTAAACTCTGGTGGATGAGAAAGATAACCGGTTAATTCTTTTTTGTCGTTAAACTTCTCAAAATTTTTAATGATGATTAACTTTTTTCCGCCGCCAAACGGGAATGAGTAAGCTACATCCAACATTTGCGATAAGTTTTGATTTTTCTCCGCAGAAAACGTTTCCTTGTCGAAGTCGGAAAGAATATGCGGTGTAACAAATTTTTCGATCGATTCTATCGCTGCTTCAATCGTGTATTGATCCTCGCCGCATAAGAAATAAACGGGAAGTATCTTTTCCTTTGAAAGGTATTTCGATAAATCCGCTGCGGAAGGAAGTTCTTTCTTAGCCATCTGTTAATAAATTCTTTTTTCAATTGTAACATTCTGCATAACAATTTTTTCGACAGGTTTATCTGCGCGATCGGTTTTAGCACGGTTAATTTTATAAACCACGTCCATTCCGTCTATAACTTTTCCGAAAATTGTATGCTTTCTATCTAGCCACTGGGCAGCGCCCGTTGTAATGAAAAATTGGCTTCTGTTTGTACCGGGACCACGATTAGCCATTGCAACAACGCCTGCATCGTCAAATCGAAGCGAATTGGAAAACTCATCGCCAAATTCTCCTCCGTAAATGCTTCGTCCACCCTCGCCGGTTCCGGTTGAATCTCCGGTTTGAATCATGAAATCTTTTATAACTCTATGGAAAATCAAATTATTATAATAACCTTGCAACGCAAGCCCGATAAAGTTCTTTACTGCATTGGGCGCTTCTTTTGGAAACAATTCCATTACAATCATTCCCATGTTAGTTTCGATATTAGCAACAAGTTTTTCGTTGTCTTTGACTTCAACCAACTTATCAAGCGGTGTTCCTTTTGCATATTCTTCGTTGAGGGAAACTTTCTTATAGCTTCTTTCACACGCGACAGCAGATAAAATTAAAATAGCTATGAAGAGTGTATTCAATAATTTCATCTTGTTCTCCTTACGGTTGTATAATGTTGTAACCCAACAACACCAGAATAAGAATGCCAATAGCAATTCTATAGATGATGAAAAGATAAGTCGAATTCTTTTTCAGGTAACGCAACAAAAATTCAATTGACAGATAACCGACAATGGCAGATGCAATCGTAGCAGCTATCAAGTTAATCGTACCATGCATGTTAAGGTATTTGAGCGATTCCTTAAACTCTAGCAGACCGCTTGCCGCGACAGCTGGAATGCTCATCAAAAAGGAAAAACGCGCCGCAGTTTCGCGTGTAAGTCCAAGAAATAATCCGGCGGTAATTGTCGTACCCGAACGTGACGAGCCTGGAATTAAAGCAAAGCACTGAGCTATGCCCATAAGAAACGCATCGTGCCATTTAAGGTCCTTAGTTTCACGGCGAAATTTTCCGACCTTTTCGGCAAGTGCAAGTATCAATGCTAAAACTATCAAACTCCCGGCAATGACGAACAAATTTTTTGTCAACGCACCTTCAATTATCTTCTTGAAACCGAGACCGACAATGGCTACCGGGACGGACGCTATTATGATGTACCAACCCATTTTTGAATTGAGAGTTTGTTCTGCAAATTTCTTTCGTTGAAAAAAATTATCTTGAAAAAATTCTTTGACTATGTGGATCAAGTCGTTCCAAAAATAAACGATTACCGCAAGCAGAGTACCCAATTGAATTACCGCGATGAATGCAGTCCAATGTTCTGGTGTTTCTGCAGAAATAAGATTCAAAAGTTTTCCGACAACCGTTAAGTGGCCCGTGCTGCTTATAGGAAGAAATTCAGTCAGGCCTTGTATGATTCCAAGAATGATCGCTTCAAGTATATTCAAGAGGCACCTCTATATTGTGAATGTAATACCTAATAGTACTCCGACGGATACAGAATTCAGATTGACATTCTCACCGTTAGTTCGATTGATTATCATGTTGGAGTTTGAGTTTTGACTGAGGACATCGTAGCGGAGATCGAACCCGACCAACGCAAAAAAATTTTTACCGAGCATTGTATTGCCGAGAGCGCGCAAAACAAGTCCAAACCCAGAAAACGAATGATTGGTGCTCGATACAATTCTTTCATTCAAAGACGCGTAACGGTAACCGGCTCCGCCGCCAAACTTGAACTGATATCCCGGACCTGGAATAACATAGTAAGCCATAACAGTGGGGCGATGATTGCTATAAGAAAGTTCATAAACTCCGCCGGAACCAAGCGGCGTGTTATACGAATCAATTTGATAACTGTATTCAAAACCAATTTGGAAATTGGGTTTCAATCCGTAATCAGCTTCTCCAGAAAAGTTTACCGCGCTTTTGAAAGATGCAAACTGATCTCCAGGATTAGAGAATCCCGAGTTAATATAATCCCGCAAAGAAGGAACGGATTTGAAATCCATTCCCATTGATGCATTTAAATCCCATTGAGCTTCCAAACTTTTGAAACTCAGCAGAATCAAAAACAAAAAAAATATTTTTTTCATTTTTCTTCTGGATTAATTTTGAACACCGATAAAAAAGTTTCCTTGGTTAGCCCTTTTCTTTGACGACTTCTATTCACAAAGTACACGATTACAACGGTTGACAATATAAAGGTAACATAGGAAATAAAGTGCGTAATAATAGCATAAGCTGCGCTGCTTTCATAATCAAAACCAAAAAGTTTAGTCAAAACGAATATTGAAATAATATGGTACGAACCAAGTGCGCCCGGCGTTGGTATGATTGATCCGAACGAACTGATCGTCATGACAATCCAAGCCAATTCAAAGTTTATTTTTCCCGTGGACTGCATTCCGACTATATAAAAACCAACCTGAGCATGAAACGCATAAAGCAGCAATATTACAACGGACCAAAGCAAGATAGCCAAAACATTTCCCGTTTTTCTGATGCTCGAAAGCCCCTCAACCAGCGTTTCAAAAATTTCTTTCAGTTTGTCGGCATATTTTTTATTTATTTTTTCCGCCAGTCTAACAAGTGCAGAACTAAATTTCTTTTGAAATCTAACCAGCAAAACAAGAAATATCGTGGCAGCAAGAATAAAAATCAGCCCGATCAGCAAAGAGGCTTTCAACCAGACAATTTCGTTGTACATATTACCGGAATAGAGACTCACACTTATCAGCGCGGCAATTCCGAACAAAGCAATATCGATAATTCTTTCAATCACAATTGTACCGATCACAGTTGAACGCGAAATGCCTTCCCACCTTCCCAAAAACAATCCGCGGTACAGCTCGCCAAGACGTGGTATTAAGCAACTGACTCCGTATCCAACCATTATAGCGCCAAATAAGTGAGAAGTTGAACAGTTTTCTTTCACCGGCTTGAGCATGTATTTCCATCTAATTGCGCGCGCCATGTGTGATAGGAAAAAAATAAAAACGTAAAAAAGAATTGCGGGAATTGACGAATTGAGTATGATCTCGAACGTTTGTTTTAAATCTATATTCTTGAAAGCGAGGTAGAGAAAAAGAATCGTCAAGAAGAAAGGGAAAGAATAACCTACAACTTTCGAAAGATGTGTATTATGTTTATTACCTGAGGTCAATAATATGAATTCCTTTGGGAGGATTGTAAGTGAATTTCGAATCCGGCATATCCTGGTTCAGCTTAAAATTGGAGAACTGAAAATTGTATTTGATATCGCCGCGGTCAATAATTTCCAATGCGGAGATTAATCCTTCTTTGTTGACATAAATCTTTACCGACTTGAATTCCATGTCCTGATCTTTTGGAGTAAGTTCAAGTATTCCCTCGCCCGGTGCCGCGTGCTCTTCTTTGACTAATCTTATTTTACACAATGGCGGATAATCGAAAACAAAAGTCTCCAGCGAAAACGAAGTCGGGTCATCCGAGAAGTAACTGATCACGACACGGTTAAACTTCTTGTTCAAATTCCAAATTGTATTTCCGTCGGAAACAATCATTTCATTTTTGAGTTCGACTATAAATTTGTTTTTCTTTTTGTAATAAAACTTGCCTGTTACTTTTGCCGGGTTAGAACCTTGAGTCGCATAAATTGCTTGCGAAAAATCTGCTGTAAAATTTCCGAGAGAATTGAATTTGCTTTGAACTCTTTTCAAAAATTCATTGCCGGATTGTGCGAACAAAAATGAGCTGAGCAAAAACAAAAGCAAGAATTTCGTTTTCATAAATTTCTTAAGATTGTCTCCAATTGTTCTTCATTATCAACTATTACTTCGCGCGCTTTACTTCCTTCCGAAGGTCCAACGATACCGGCTTGTTCAAGCTGATCGACAATTCTGGCGGCACGCGAGTAGCCTAACTTCAATCTTCTTTGCAGTAAAGATACGGAACCTTGCTGATGTCTTACAATGACACGTGCAGCCTCTTCGAACATCGGATCGAGGTCGTTTAGGTAGTCGCCCATTCCCTCTTTCTTTTTATCGTACAGCGACGGGAGGAAATATCTCTTCGCAAAGCCCTTCTGCACATAAATGAAATTAGTAATCTTTTCGACTTCTTCGGTTGAGATAAATGCGTTTTGAATTCTGATCGGTTTCGGCATTCCGCCCGGTAAAAACAGCATGTCTCCGCTGCCAAGCAATTGTTCAGCGCCGTTCATATCAAGGATTGTACGAGAATCAATTTTGGTAGCAACTTGATAAGCCATTCTTGCGCTGAAGTTCGCTTTGATAACTCCGGTAATAACGTTTACGGACGGACGCTGCGTCGCTAATATCAAATGAATGCCGACAGCGCGTGCAAGCTGAGCCAAACGTGCAATCGGCTCTTCAACTTCTTTGCCCGATGTGATCATCAAGTCCGCCAATTCATCAATCACAATAATTATGTACGGCATTTTGTAATGCTTCATCTCATCGGTGTCTTTTAGTTTTGTCTTCGGATTCAAAACTTTTTTATTGTAGTCAACGATATTCCGCACGCCGGCTTTTGCAAGCTTATCATACCGCTTCTCCATCTCGTACTCAACAGCTTTCAATGCAAGAAGAGAATTTGACGGATTGGTAATTATTTCTTCTTCGAGATCGGGCGAGACGGCAAGAAAATGTTTGGTAAGTTTTTTGTAGAACGATAATTCAATTTTCTTCGGGTCGATGATTACAAATTTTACGTCTGATGGATGCTTGGCATAAATCAAACTGTTGATGATCATGTTAATACCAACACTTTTTCCCGAACCGGTAGAACCCGCAATAAGCAAGTGCGGCATTTTCGCTAAGTCGGTAATATAAACGTCGCCGGCAATTGTTTTCCCGAGAGCAAGCGGAAGTTCTGCTTTGGAATCTTTCACTTTAGCAATTACGGAACGCGCTCTAACAATTGTAGCTTCGGCATTTGGTATCTCAACACCAATTGCGCTCTTACCCGGTATCGGCGCAATGATTCTAATACCACGCGCAGCCAGAGCAAGGGCAATATCGTGCTCGAGACTAACAATGCGGCTAATCTTAACGCCCGGCGCCGGAACGATTTCATAAAGTGTTACAACAGGACCCGGCGTAACAGTGATGTCTTCAATCTGAATATCGAACAGTGCGAGTTTTTCTTTAAGCAGTTCTGCGTTTCGCTTCAGTTCGCTTTCTTGAACTTTCACTCCTTCTTCTTCGGCGGCAATCAGCAAATCCAATTTCGGCGGAATGTATTCAATCTCTTCGTCCCACTGATCGGGCAACGCGGCTTCGGCAGTTTTATCTACAGCAGGAATTATGTCTTCATCTTTTGGTTTCGATTCCGGTTTCTTAGTCTTTGCCTGTTCAGCGGCTTTTTCAAATTCTTGTTCAATCAATTTTTCCGGTACATCTTTCTTAACGATTGTAATTTTCGTCTCGGAATCTTCCTGCGCTAACTCGTCATCTTCTTTATCTTTGAACAAGGATTTTAATTTACTTTCGCCGCGCAGACTTTTAATTTTCTCTAAATTGTCTTTGGAACTTTTTTCTTCAACCGGTTTGATGATAATGTTATTTTCGTCTTTAGCTCTGAAAAGGTTTTTTATGATTTCGATCAGAGAACTGAATTTGAAATCGAATGCAATTATCATTGTAACAAGAAGCGCCGCTCCCAGAAAAATTATACTTCCTACCCCGCCGAGCAATCTGCTTAAGACCGTTCCGAAGAAATAACCGACCTTGCCGGAAAGTTCATATACGCTTGTAAAGAGAAAAATTTCCGGAGTGTACTGAAGCATTCCGAAAAACGTTGAGAGAATAATTCCGACAACCAGCAGAAAATTGGAAAGATGAAGCGCGAGCTTGTAATTTTTTTCTTTTCGTAATACCGTATAACCCCAGATAAACATTATTGCCGGAAAGACAAGCGAGAAATAACCGATCGTGGATCGAACAAAAAAGTGGGAGATGTAAGAACCGAAAATTCCAAGCCAGTTATGGGTTGTTGCCGCTTTGTTTTGTAATTCGGGATTGGTTTCAAATATGTTGAACTGATCAATGAACCGGTAGGAAAAGTAAGATTCGTCGTCACGCGAATACGAAAGCACGCTTAGGAAAATCAGAAGAGCAAAGACAATAAGCAGAATCCCCAGAAGCTTTTTCTTTTTTTCTGGAGACACAACAAAAAACCGTCCTCCGTTGTCGGAGGAATTTTCCTTAGATTTATCTTTTCTGGGCATCCTTAGGAAGCCTTGGGATCATTACTAATTTCTTTATGTACGTTTCCAGTTTCCAATTTCTTAATTGTGCCGGAAACATAGTAAGGAATAAGATCAACAGTTCCAAACTGAGCACAATATTTTAAGTCGGCGGCAAATCCGTTTTCTATTAAAAGTTTTCCGTGTTCGGATTCTTTAAGCAGCTTCAAAAGATTTTTACCGAATGTTTTATCGAGCACAAGACTTGCGCGGCCGGAATCGCCCACTTCAATATCAGCACTTAACTCTTTCATCTCGCCGATTAATTTTCCGGCGCAGACCGCATCTTCCAAATTGAAACCGGCATTGTTGCCGGCGCAAATAATTTCCAAGTCCTTGTCAAGTTTAACCAAATGATTAGCAATTGCCGGCAAGTTGTTGAAGCTGCACACAAAAAGATTTTCAGAAAACTTTGCTTTTACAATTGACTTCGAACCGTTAGTCGTGTAAAGAATTATTGACTTACCCGCGACGTTTGCCGGAGTATATTCCAACGGAGAATTACCGAGATTAAACCCTTCCACTTTCTTTGTGTTTCGTTCGCCGCCTAAAATGGTTTGACCGCCAAACGCATTGCCTGAAACCTTCATCGCAAAATCTACCGTGTTGACGGGAATGATTTCCCTAGCGCCGTTTTGCAATGCGGTTACAATTACGGTTGTCGCACGCAGTACGTCAATCACTACAGAACTCTTGCCCGTAAAATACAGTTCGTCAAAATGATGATTGGAATAATGTACGTTAATCTTCATATCAGTTTTTCACAAATGGAAGTTTAGTAATAACCGCCGGAACTTCTTTCCCGCGAATTACAAAATTGACAGTTGAACCTTCTTGGGCAAATTGCGTTTCTACATAACCGAGCGCGATTGCCTTTTCCAGAACCGGGCTTACCGTTCCGCTGGTGATGTAACCGACTACATTTCCGTTTACGGAAATATCGTAACCGTGTCTTGGGAATGCTTTCTCTTCGGAGATCATCGGAACCAGCTTTCGTTTCATTCCTTCTTCTTTAACTTTAACCAAAACATTCTTTGCAATAAATTCATATTTCTTCAGCTTTGTAATCCAACCAAGTCCCGCTTCTAAGGTATTGGTTGTTTGATCGATATCGTTTCCGTAAAGACAGAAACCCATTTCAAGACGCAGAGAATCTCTTGCGCCCAAACCGACCGGCTTAATATTAAATTCTTTCCCGGCTTCGAACAGTGCATCCCAAATTTTTTCTGCTACTGATTCATCACCTTTAAAATATAATTCGTAACCAAGCTCACCCGTGTACCCGGTTCGGGAAACAATCATATTAATGCCGGCAACTTTGGCAAAGAAAAAGTGATAGTATTCAAGATCGAGAGTTTTATCGCAGATTTTTTGAACAGCATTTTTCGACTTTGGACCTTGAACCGCTAGCAAAGAATATTCGTCGCTTTCATCTAGCAGGTCAACGCCGAATAAGTTGTTCTCTTTCATCCAATTAAAATCTTTGTCTTTGTTGGACGCATTGACAACAAGCATAAATTCTTTTTCATTGACCCTATAAACCAGAAGGTCGTCAACTATGCCTCCGTCGGGATAGCACATTGCAGAGTACTGAACTCTTCCGTCAGTCAGCTGCGACGCATCGTTTACGGTGATATGCTGAACAAAATCCAATGCTTTGTCGCCGCGAATAAATATTTCTCCCATGTGAGAAACATCGAAAACACCGACAGAATTGCGCACGGCTTTGTGTTCGGCAATAATTGATGAATACTGTACAGGCATTTTGAATCCCGCAAAGTCAACCAACTTTGCGCCAAGTTTTTCATGAATTGAATAAAATTTTGTCTTTTTCATTTTTAGCCGGAATTATTTTTGCGGTAGTTTTTTCCAATCACTCAAGAATTTTTCTAAACCGATATCCGTAAGCGGATGACGGAATAATTTTTCAATAACATCAAACGGCATAGTAGCAACATCTGCGCCCATCAAAGCTGCATCAACAAGATGAAGCGGGCTGCGGATACTTGCAACGAGCACTTGTGTTGTGTAATTATAATTTCTGTAGATCTGTACGATCTGCTGAACCAAATCCATCCCAACATGACTTATGTCGTCCAAACGGCCAACAAATGGACTGATGTATGTTGCGCCGGCTTTTGCCGCAAGTAAAGCTTGCGACGGCGAAAAGCACAACGTTACGTTTGTATTTATTCCTTCTTCACTCAAAGACTTAACTGCTTTGATTCCTTCTTTAATAAGAGGAACCTTTACAACAATATTTTTGTGAATCTTGGAAAGTTCGTGCGCTTCTTTCATGATTCCATCATAGTTTGTGGAAACTACTTCGGCGCTGATAGGACCATCGACAATTTTAATAATCTCATCCAGCAGTTCACGGAAATCTTTTCCTTCTTTAGAAACCAACGAGGGATTTGTAGTCACACCGTCAAGCAGACCATACGATGCGGCTTCTTTAATTTCTTTTATGTTAGCGGTGTCTATAAAAAATTTCATCTTAATTCCTTCCCTTTAATTAAATGTTTCGCTGTCGGAAAATTAATAAAAATCGAGACAATAATAAGTGAACAAAAATGACAGTATTTATGCGTATTCTCTTGTCACATCTTCCCCGGTTTTAGTGGATAAGAAATGAAATGATTGTGGATTCAACTTTACGTCTTCGAGAATTTTTATTCGAACAAAATATTTTATCTGTAATCTCAAATGAGTTGAAATGATTCCTTCTTTCATATTATCCGCAAGCGAGGGATGAACTTTCAGAATGAGCGCCTTTCCTTTTCCTTCAAGTCGGTACCGTTTCAACCAGCCTTCAATTTCGTGAATCAAGTTCGATTTCTTTGTAAGATAACCGGTGCCGCCGCAATAAGGGCACGCTTCGTTCATTGATTGCAAAATGTTTTCGCGAATGCGTTCGCGTGTAATTTGCATCAAGCCGAATTCCGTCATCGCCAGCAATGCGGTTTTTGCACGGTCCTTTTTAAATTCTTTTTTCAGTTCGTCGTAAATTTTCTTACGGTTCTTTTCGTCTTCAAGATCGATAAAATCTACAACTATTAATCCGCCGATATCGCGAAGCCGAAGCTGGCGAACAATTTCCCGCGCGGCTTCAAGATCGGTTTTGAGCGAATTCAGTTCTTGATCTTTCTTTGCGGCATAACGACCGCTGTTAACATCAATCACAACCATCGCTTCGGTGTGTTCAATTACAATATGTCCGCCGCTGGGCAATGAAACTTTTCTTCCCATCAAACTTTTTATTTGCAGATCTATCTTGAACGCTTCGAAAATCGGTTCCTCGCCTTTGTAAAGTTCTACCCTATCTAATAAGCCAGGCTGAATAAATTGAACATAGTTTCGAATTTCTTTGAAAAGCTTTTTGGAATCGACAAATACTTTGGAAACATCGGGCGTAAACAGATCGCGGATAACGCTTATCGTGGTACTTAAATCTTTGTAGAGAAGTGCCGGCGGTTCTTCTTTCTTAGCATCGTCCTGCATATCCGCCCAAATCTTTACCAGATATTTCAGATCTGCAGAAAGCGATTCTTCGCTTTGATCTTTTGCCGCCGTTCTAATTATTAAGCCGCAGCTTTGCGGAATGATGCCTCTGGCAATTCTGCGAAGTCTTTTGCGTTCGCGGTAATCGGATATTTTTTTCGAAACGCCGATTTTGTTATCGAGCGGAAGAAGCACACAAAACCTTCCCGGAATAGAAATAGAAGATGTTACACGCACACCTTTATCTTTAACCGGTTCTTTGATTATCTGGATTAAAATTTCTTCGCCTTTGTGAAGCTTAGGAACCTGTCTTTCTCTTTGTTCATGTCTTTCTTTTTCTACGACAGGTTTAGGCGCAGCGTGCGGAGTGTCAACCGCAGCTTGTGTTCCGCCGGCTGTTTCGGTTTGAGGAGTTTCTTCATCATTATCATCCGCATCTTCGTCTTCATCAAGCATGTCTTGAAGCGCTTCGGTGCGTTCTCCGATATCGGAAAAATGAAGGAATGCATCATGCTTCATACCGATATCAATAAATGCAGCGCGAATACCCGGCAATACTCTTGCAACTTTGCCAAGGTAAACATCTCCCACCATTCTCCTTTTTTCAGGATGATCAACAAAAAAATCTACGAGATTTCCCTCTTCGGTAATTGCAACATGATTCTGTGTAGTTGAAGAGGTAATAATTATTTCTTTATTCATTTAAAAACCTTTTTGTTCTTACCCCAGCGCCTGAGCGTCTTCTTCGGCTAACCAGAAAAGAACTTTCTTTTGAAATTTTTTATAAATTTCTTCATGGGCACCGGAATTGTAGGTGCCGTTTAAAATCTTCTCGGCATGTTCGGATAACAAGGAACGCAAAGCGTTCAAACTTCTAACGGAAAATATTTTTTCCAGCAGAAAATTTATTCCGCTGCAATGCCTGAAGTACCAAATTGAATGCTTCTTGGCTTTATCAAGCGCTACCAACTCGCCGAACTCCTTCTGCAGCAAATCAATTTGCTTGAAGATAGTGTTCAGCACCATAGCCGCATCCGGTTCGCCCGGATCGGTACCTGTTTCAGCCAATGAATTGTAACGGGAAAAGATAAACGGATTACCGAGCGCACCGCGCGCAATCATAGCGGAATCGCAGCCGGTCTGTTCTATCATGTTCTTCACATCTTCTGGTGCGAACATTGAACCATTCCCCACAACCGGAATGTTGGTATTTTCTTTAACTTTTTTTATCCAATCCCAATCGGCGGAAGCATCGTATTTATCGGTTCGCACTCTCGCGTGAACAAAAACCAACGATCCGCCGTTGTCTTCAACCGCTTTCACGGTTTCAACAATATTTATTTTAGTCCGGTCTTTGCCCAACCGCAATTTAGCAGATACCGGAACGCTGCCAGCACCGTCAACCATTTTGCGGATTATTTTTCCGATCCTTTTGGGATCGTCAAGCAAAGCGGCTCCCATGTTATGAGAGCAAACTTTATCGACCGGACACCCGGAATTAAGATCAATTAAATCCGGATTAAGTTTTGCAATTTCCTTTGCGGCTTCTCCAAAAATATCGGGATCGTTTCCCAAGACCTGAACACCAATAGGTTTTTCCGATCTGCTAAACGATAGATGCCGCAGAGTTTCAAAATCATTTCTAACTACCCCCTGAGCGCTGACCATCTGTGTGAACGTTATACCAGCGCCGTGCTCTTTACAGATTCTTCGGAAAGATGAGTCGGTAACCTCAGCCATCGGGGCTAAGAAAAGTTTCTTGCCAATATCAAGGTTGCCGACTTTCATGAACTTTCTAACCGGTTAATTGAAAAAATCTTTCTATCAATAAATTGTTTCTCAATGAACGAACTTCCAAATCATTAAATCTCTGCAAAAGAACTTCTTTTGCAAAACTAGTTTTGCTCTCCGTTATTCTCTTCACTGTCCTCCTTAGTATCTTTCAAGAGAACTTTTCTAGAAAGAGAAAACTTTCCGCCTTCAATGCTGATCAACTTCACTTTTATTATCTCGCCTTCTTTCAACGCATCGGTTACTTTGTTGACACGCTTATTGTCTATTTGAGATATGTGAAGCAATCCTTGCGTGCCGGGCAGAAATTCAACGAACGCGCCGAAGTCTTTAATACTTGCAACCTTTCCGTTGTAAGTTTTTCCAACTTCAGGTTCTTCTGTAAGCCACTTAATATATTCTTTGGCTTCTTTGGCAAGTTTAGCGTCTTGACCTGCAATGCTGACGGTTCCGTCTTCTTCGATGTTGATCTCAACGCAAAAGTCTTTCTGCATTTTCTGGATAACTTTTCCGCCAGGTCCAATTACCGCACCGATCTTATCTGTCGGAATCTTCGTTGTATAAATTCGCGGCGCATAAGATGAAATGCCTTCGCGCGGAGCGGAGATAGCTTCATTCATAATTTTCAGAATGTGAAGTCTTCCTTCTTTCGCCTGCTCGAGAGCTTTCTCCATGATTTCGTATGATATGCCTTGAATCTTGATATCCATTTGAAATCCGGTAATACCATTTTCTGATCCGGCAACTTTGAAATCCATATCGCCGAGATGATCTTCATTACCAAGTATATCGGTAAGAATTGCAAATTGATCGCCTTCTTTTACAAGACCCATTGCAATACCAGCAATAGCGCTTTTTGTTGGAACGCCGCCATCCATTAACGCAAGCGAACCCGCACAAACCGTTGCCATTGAAGATGAACCGTTGGATTCAAGTATGTCCGAATTCAAACGAATCATGTAAGGAAATTTGTCTTCGGGCGGAACGATATTCTTTAATGAGCGTTCTGCAAGGTTTCCGTGACCAACTTCTCTTCTGCCTACGCCGGAAAATCTTCCGACTTCACCAACGCTGAACGGAGGAAAGTTATAGTGAAGAATAAATCTTTTCTTGTATTCGCTTTGAAGCCCGTCAATTATTTGTTCGTCGCTTTTAGAACCGAGAGTTAAAGTAGTTAAACTTTGCGTTTCGCCGCGTGTGAATAAAGCCGTTCCGTGAACGCGCGGAAGAAGTCCAAGTTCAACCGAAATCGGTCTGACTTGTTTTGTGTTTCTTCCATCGAGACGCAATCCTTCTTCAAGGATACGTTTGCGCATCAGATCTTTTTCCATATCATGAAGTACCTCTTTAATTGTCGCTTCCTGCTCTGGATACTTTTCGGCAAGGGCGGCAAGGACTTCATCAGTTAATGCTTTGTTCGCAGCAGAACGTTCTTCTTTTGCCATTACGGTTGCAACGATGCTTTTGAATTTCTCGAAAGCCAAAGCTTTAACATCGCTCAAAAGATTTTGATCGATTTCTTTTTTCGGCACTTCCATTTTCGGTCTGCCACAAAGCGCCTGAAGTTCTTTCTGAGCTGCCACGATCTTTTTTATTTCGCCGTGAGCAAACATTAACGCATCGAGCAATTCTTTCTCGCTTACTTCTTTGGCTTCTCCTTCAACCATCATAATGGAACTTTCCGTACCGGCAACAACCAATTCGGTATCGCTTTCTTCAATTTCTTGAAGCGTCGGATTGATAATCCATTGACCGTTTACTCTTCCGACTCTCACTTCACCAATCGGTTCAAGAAACGGAATGTTTGAAATTGCCAGTGCAGCGGAAGCAGCGCAAGCAGCAATTACATCCGGGTCGTTCTCGTTATCGTATGAATAAACAAACGCCGCTATTTGCGTATCGTTTCGGTATTCATCCGGGAACAAAGGTCTAATCGGACGATCGATCAAACGCGCGCTCAGCACTTCTTTGTCGGTCGGTTTGCCTTCACGTTTGAAAAATCCGCCGGGAATTTTACCCGCAGCAAAAGCTTTCTCGCGGTACTCAACACTAAGCGGAAAGAAATCGATATCTTCACGCAAGTCTCCAGCTACAGCAGTAACTAAAACCATCGTATCGCCGTAACGAACAACCACAGCTCCGTTCGATTGCTTTGCAAGTTTTCCAGTTTCAAAAATTAATTTGTGTTTTCCTAATTGTACTTCTTTGGTATAAACCATTTAAATTCCTCTTTACTTTCTTATGTTCAATTCTTTAATAATGTTACGATATCTTTCAATATCTTTTTCGCCGAGATAATCCAGCAGTCTTCTTCTCTTACCAACCATTTGCATCAAACCTCTTCTAGAAGCGTGATCTTTTTTGTTGCCTTCGAAATGACCGGTGAGACGATTAATTCTTTCGGTAAGAAGCGCGATCTGTACCTCCGCAGTACCGCTATCTTTGTCTCCTTTACCATACTTTTTGATTATCGCAAGTTTTTCTTCTTTTGATAACGACATTGTATTACTCCTTTTTGTTTGGTTAATATAACCCCAGCCGAAACCGGGATTAATTATTTAATTAAAATTTATTTACTAATTCCAGCGCTAACTTTTTGTCGGTTTCAATCTGGTGAATCAGCGCTTCCTTCGATTCAAATTTCTTTTCTTCACGCAGCCGTCTTAAGAACGATACCTTGAATTCCTTACCGTAAATGTCGCGGCTAAAATTCAATATGTGAACTTCGAGAACCATTTCATGCTTATGTTCAAAAGTCGGTCTGTAACCGATATTCATTATTCCAAAATGATTTTCGTTTTCAACTTGGCAAGCAACAAAATAAACGCCTTTCATGGGTACGGATTTACTCGGCTCGTCAAGTTTTATGTTCGCTGTCGGAAATCCCAGCAGACGTCCGCGCTGCGCACCAATAACAACACCACCAAATAAAGAATAATTTCTTCCAAGGAAAAAGTTGGCTTTATCAATATTGCCTTCCGCCAAAGCATTTCTGATTGCGGTGCTGCTCACAATTTCGGTTTCTACGGTCACGGGCGCAACATCTTCAACCTCAAAACCGTAAACTTTTCCGATCTCGCGGAGTTTGTTTACGTCGCCCAATCTGTCTTTGCCGAATTTATGATCGTACCCGATCACCATTTTTGCGGCGCCTATTTTTTCAACGATATATTTTTTGATAAACTCTTCCGAGGTCAGTTTTGAAAAACCATCGGTAAAGTTTATCACAGCCAAATTTTCAATGCCGCCGGCTTCAAGAATTTCTTTTTTCTCAGCCAACGACGTAAGAATTTTCAAATCAAAATGTTTTGAAACTACCGAACGCGGATGAGGATCGAACGTAACGACAAAACTGCTGCCGTTAATTTCCTCGGCGCATTTCTTTACCTTGTTCAAAATTTCAAAGTGCCCTATGTGCAATCCGTCAAATGAACCGACGGTAACAACAGGTTTATTTACTTTTGTTATTTCAGAATCACTGCTGAATATTTTCATATAATACTAGACAGAATGAACAACCGGTGAACAATTATTTACAAATTCTCTGAACTCGTCAATTGTGAAAGCATCATCCACACAGAAACTGCCGATTTGCGTCCTTCTCAATTTTTTCAAGTACGCGCCGCATTCCAGCTTTTTACCAAAATCGTTTGCTATCACTCTTATGTAAGTTCCTTTCGAACAACTTATTTCGAATTCAATATCGGGAAGATCAATATTTTTTATTTCGAACCGAGAGACAAAAACTTCCCGCGGATTCCTCTCGACCTCCACTCCTTTCCTTGCGTAACGGTAAAGCGCTTTTCCGTTGCTCTTGAGAGCGGAGTACATCGGCGGAATTTGAGTAATCTTGCCAAGAAATAAATCCCGCGTTTCAAAAATTTCTTTTTCGGTTACTTGTTCAAAACTATTCTCGGAATCGAACTCAGTCTCGGCGTCTAACGACGGAGTTGTTTTGCCGAGAGAAATAATTCCCGTGTAAGTTTTCTCAAGCAATTGAAGATTCGAAATTTCTTTCGTCATTCTTCCGGTACAAACTAAAACCAATCCCGTTGCCTGCGGGTCCAAAGTGCCGGCATGACCAACTTTCTGAACCTCGACCGCTTTCCTTACCTTGTAAACCAAATCGAAAGAACTTTTACGAATCGGCTTGTCCAGCAGTATTATTTCGCCTTTCTCAAAGTCCGGTTCGTAATCAGGCGTTATTGTTTTCGTTATCGCTATCATTCGTTTTATCTTCAGAATGAATTTTCTTGAACAATCCTTCCATCTTTTCTACGTAGTCCAAAGTATCATCAATAAAAAAGTGAAGTTCAGGAACAAATCTCATTTGAACTCTCGAAGCGAGCTCAGAACGAATCATTCCTTTAATTTCGTTGACCCTTTTCAAAACATCGTTCCGCTTATCTTTTTCATAAACCGAGAGATAAACTTTTGTGTGACGAAGATCGGGACTCATCTTCACATTCGTCACCGTGATCATTCCAAAAGTTTCGTCTTGAACCTTGTGGAGAAAAATCAAACTCAATTCTTCTTTAATCAAGCTCGAGACTCTATCCAATCTATGAATCATTACTAATCCAGCTTCTTCTTTGTTTCGATTAATTTGTACGCTTCTACAATATCGCCGACTTTAATATCATTGAAGTTTGAGATGCTCAAACCGCATTCGTAACCTTTTTCAACTTCGCGCACGTCATCTTTGAAACGCTTCAGCGAACCAAGCTCGCCTTCGTAAACTGCAATTCCGTCTCTAAACAATCGTACTTTGTTGCCGCGTGTAATTTTTCCATCTTGAACGTAGCAGCCGGCAATCGTTCCAACTTTTGGAGCTTTGAAAATTTCCCTCACTTCAATAGTTGCAACAACTTCTTCGGATACAACCGGCGAAAGCATTCCTTCCAGCGCAGATTTAATTTCGTTGATTGCATCGTAGATAATATTGTAAAGACGGATATCAACTTTTTCCTGCTCGGCTAACTTTCGTGCGTTGGTATTTGGGCGCACATGGAAACCAACGATAATCGCTCTCGATGCAGCCGCGAGCAGAACATCGCCTTCGGAAATGGCGCCGACACCTTTATGAATTACCTTTACGGAAACTTCTTGAGTCGTCAGCTTCATCAACGAATCGGATAGAGCTTCAATGGAACCGTCAACATCGCCTTTCACAATAACCGGCAATTCTTTGAACCCGCCGTGACTAATCTGGCTTGCGATTTCATCCAGCGTTATGTGACGGACAAGACGATTATCTTGTTCACGTTTAATCTGCATTCGTTTCAAACTGATTTCACGCGCATCGCGCTCGGATTCCGCAACAGTAAAATTATCTCCCGCCTGCGGTGCGGATTCAAATCCAAGAACAAGAACCGGCGTAGAAGGACCGGCTTCAAAAACTTTTTTGCTTCGTTCGTCAAACATTGCACGCACACGTCCGTGCACAACGCCTGCTATGAACGGATCAC